>CAUTZW010000003.1:0-72591 GCA_963543045.1 uncultured Treponema sp. | reverse complement strand
AAAGTTGAATTTTTGATAAAAAAACAAAAAAATTGACCACTTTTTCAAAATGTTAATGAAACCTCTCGGAAGTGTTAAGTTTCTACAAATCTTGTACCCTGAATAGTTGCAAAATTCAGCATTACGCAAAAAGAGTGTACGTTTCACAAAGAGTAGATCTCCGAAAAAGCAGCAGCATATTTAGAGGAAAAACTTCAGGCAGCATCCGCCGCTGACAGCCGCTTTTGAGCAGGTACAGTACGGCACAAAATACTTCATATAAATCCACTGTTCTCGGCGCGGTCTTTTTCCGTCCGCTTTCTAATAACGGGCAGATTTTGTTCGAATTGTTCGTGCGTTATATTGCTGGGATATTGCTTTCTCATCCTTTTATTAGAGCTTATTTCTTAGATATTAAACAGATTCTAAGCGTTGCATATTACTCTTAGAACCTGTTTATAGTCTCCTCCGTAGAATAGTTACAAAACTCAGAATCATAAATTGGAGTGCAGTATTATGCTTTCTCTCGCAGTGTTTCCACAGCCTGCGCTGCTTATCAAGCCATGCAAAGCTTCGTTCCACTATCCAGCGTTTGGGAATTACTTTAAACGTATGTAATTCATTGCGTTTGAGTACTTGTACCGTCACTTGTTCGCCCAAAACTGCCTTTACTCCATCGGAAAACGGCTTGCCGCTATACCCTCCATCACACAAAATGCTTTTCACTTCTGTCAACTCATCTTTATTTTGCTCAAAAGCGAGTAATGCACCGTTTCTGTCGGTAACATTGGCTGCAGTTACGGCAAGAGCATGCGGCAATCCTTGTGTATCGACTGCAATGTGCCGCTTTATCCCTGATATTTTCTTGCCTGCATCATTGCCCTGTGCTCTGTCAGACTTTTTAACACTCTGCGCATCTACTATAAGAAAGCTCGCTTTGCAGGACGTGTGCCCCTGTTTTATACGAGCCCGACCAATTAATTTTTTTTAAGCACTGATGTAAACGGCTTTGCTGCCCATCTTGTGCCTTGTTCCATATGCTAAAATAATAGTAAACGGTATGCCATTTGGGGAAAACTTCAGGCAACATACGCCATTGGCAGCCGTTTTTGAGCAGGTACAGTATGGCACAAAATACTTCATACAAATCTAGTTTTCTCGGCGCGGTCTTTTTCCGTCCGCTTTCTAATAACGGGCGGATTTGCTCAAATTGTTCGCGCGTTATGTCGCTGGGATATTGCTTTCTCATACTTGTATTATAGCTTATTTCTTTGACCTTAAACAGGTTCTTACCCTATAAGGTATCTAAAAGATACTATAGCACAAAAAAGTGGCTGCCTGATGATTATATGCTTCTATTATTATATACAAGAGGCGTAACGTCAAAATACATGTTATAAAAAGTAAAACATAGAAAGACTCTTTTTTCTTAAAATCCTGATTTTACGAATTGCGTTTGACAAAGCGGCTGATACATTTTTCGGAATGAAACAAACATAAACCGAGACAGTATGAATGTAATCGAAACCGCTCCTGCATCCGCTCTGATATTATTCCGACTTGGTGCGGTATTTTTGCACTTCTCACCTTTTTTACGATGCGTTTGAATAAGATGGCTGGCAAAAAGTCTAAAAATTGTCTATTCAGTTGCAATTTTTCATACATTATAGATCCGACAAAATGCGAGCAGTTAAAAATAAAGAGATTAAACGATATTTTTTTCATACGATAAGCATCCTCGTATGCTTTTAATTTTTTATTTATCGCTTGTAGTTCTTCCGTGCAAATTCCTCCGATTTGCACATAAAATATTTTTGTCCGAAGCGCTTCTCCACAACCGTATAAATACACATGTTTATATTTTGTATCGTTCTTTTTCCGATAGCACCATAATTTACTTCTTCCGTATAACCATTCGTGCAGCGGCATAACCGAAATAAAAAAATCTGTTTTCAATAATTTCGGATTATAGAGCTGATATACCATCTGATTGAGCGCAATCGCAAGATGCCCGTTGAAAAAATACGTTTTCTTTGCAGCCGGATAAAACGGCAGGGAAAAATAAATGGTAATCGAATGCATGACTAATTATAGCAAAAAATAAATAAAAAACTACGTTCTGCTTCGTACTCTACATAAAAAATAAAATCTGCTACTCTGCACAAATGAATACAGTACCTATTACAGCAGATAAAATGGCATTCGGCGGTGACTGCATCGGAAAAATCAACGGAAAAACTGTTTTTATTCCTTTTGCAATACCTGGAGAACGGCTCGAAATAAACATCATACAATCTTATCGAGACTACGATACGGCAAAAATTGTCACAGTGCTGGAGCCCTCCATGCATCGCATCAAACCGCCCTGTCCGCTGTATGGAATATGCGGCGGCTGTAATATGATGCATATTGAATCAAAATTTCAGACAGAATTACGAAAAAATATACTTTCTGATTGTTTTTTAAGGAATGGCATTTCCGTAAAAGAGATATCGGTACTATCGGGGCAGGCATTCAGCTACCGGAACCGTTTTTTGTTCCATGACGGCGGCCTGAAAGCCGCTGCATCAAATACAACGGTCCCGCTGTCATCCTGTCCGGTTGCCGACAAAAATATCGATGAGTGGCTGCGCACAATACCCTATTCCGAACGGCCGAAAGGCAAATGCCGTGTTTTCGGCAGCGACCGTTTAATTACAGAAGGAGATGTAACAAAGCTCATTATTATAGAAGAAAATGAAGACGAGTGCGCATCGAATCGGCATGCGGATAAAATCCGAGTGCGCTCTGCAAAGACTATCATTTCTCCACAGAACGCTGCAAATATTAACGTATGCGGCAAAAAAATCGCTTTCGATGTACGCGGATTTTTTCAATCAAATATCGTTCTGCTTGAAAAAACAATTCCTGAAGTGTGCCGGAACCTTACGGGACAGACGGCATTAGATCTTTATGCCGGTTGCGGTACGTTTTCTGTTTTTTTAGCGGATATTTTTTCGCACATTACCCTTGTAGAATGCAATAGAAATGCACTTGTTTTTACCGAACAAAATCTTACCGGAATGAATCATATGTCATTTGGTTTAAGCGGCGCACAATGGGCGCGTATAAATAATGGAAAGAAATATGATGCGGTAGTAATTGATCCGCCGCGAAGCGGAATAGAAAAAGAGGTTGTGCAGTATCTATGCAACACAAAAATCCCCGATCTCCGTTACCTGTCATGCAATCCATCAACACTTGCACGTGATGCGGCAACTCTTATTAATGCCGGATATACACTTGAAAAGCTTACCATGCTTGATTTCTATCCGAATACCGGACATATCGAAGCTCTTGCTATATTAAAATACCTGCAATAAATGTATATTTTTTCATTCATTAGTAAAATCGATCGTATTGCGTAGTATTTAAACACATATTTAGATGATATAAAATTATATACTATAGGCATATTTTTATTAACTATATATTACGATATTTATTTATATAGTATAAAAAATCCTCACCGGTTATTGATAAATCATTTTATAATGATTAGAATTACGGTCATGTTCGATGTAAAAGAAACTGATTTTTTTGATATTGAAGAAGAATCATTTGATACGATTCTTGGGCCTGGAATCAAATTCACCGGAAATATAAAATTTGTAAAACCTTTTATGATTAAGGGCTCCGTTAGCGGAACCATCAATGCCACAAGCGACCTCGTTATTGATACCGGCGCCGAAGTTAATGCAGATATAACGGCAACCCGGGTTCTTATTAAAGGAAAAGCAAATGGGAATATCACTGCAAGCGAGCTGATTTTTATCACTGCAACCGGCGCGCTTACCGGAGATATTGCCGCCGCAAAAATCGTTCTTGAACCGGGCAGCAGTTTTACCGGTAAATGCACGATGACTACACATAAGGAAGAAAAATGAAAAATATTCTTCAAAAAATAAAGCTTCTTATTCCGGCCCTTCTCTTTCTTTGTATTGCGGCAGCTGCGCAAAATGACGCGCCGACGAAACAAGATGCACTGCTCTTTTACAACAGCGGGCGGTATAGCGAAGCAATAAAAATTTGCGAACAAGAACTTACCGCAGATCCGAATCGTGTCGATTCTTATGTCGTCATGTGCTGGGCAATGGTTCGGAATAAACAGTATTCGGAAGCCGAACAGAAAGCAAATGCCGGCCTTGCCATCAGCCCATATGACTTACGACTCATCGAAATACTGGGCGAAGCGCGCTACTTCCTCGGAAAAAATAACGGGGCGATTGAACAGTTTCAACGATACGTCGCCAACGCACCGGAGAGCGGCAGCCGCGTCGGAACTGCCTACTATTATATGGGAGAAATTTATATCAAGCAGGCGCGCTACCAGCACGCAGATATTTCATTATCGACGGCGGTGAAGAAAGAACCGCTCCTTGACCGGTGGTGGGTGCGGCTCGGTTATGCGCGAGAAATGGCAAAAGACTATCACGGCGCAATCAATGCATATGAAGAGGCGCTCCGCCTCAATCCCTCATCCGTAGATGCCGAACGCGGGCGCACACGAGTCTCTCAACTCCTTCAGTAAAATTGCAAATACGTTTTGAAACAATCGGCTGCCGCATGAACCAAATTGAAAGTGAAGCGGCGGCACGTATTTTTACCGACAAAGGATTTTCCGTCTCTCTTTCGCCCCTAACGGCAGCTGAAATGCACGATGCTGAAACAATTCTCTGTATCGTCAATACCTGCGCAGTAACCCAAAAAGCGGAGCAAAAAGGCCGAAGAATAATCCGGCTGCTTTTGGAAAAATGTCCGACCGCAGCAATTATTGTAACCGGCTGTTACGCACAACTTTCCGCCGCTTCCATTTCTGCAATCGACCGGAGAATTGCGGTATTACCCGGACAACTCAAAAGCCGACTTCTCACCGTTGCAGAAATTCTGAAAGAAATGTATAAAAAACCTGACTTTTGCGCAGAGCACTTTATTCGCCGACTCCATAAATCGGTACTCGCCGCCCCGCCTGCAAAAATTGAATTCAGTGAAAATGCATTTGTTTTGTCGACCGATTCCTTTCTCACTCATTCGCGCGCATCGCTGAAAATTCAAGACGGCTGTAACGCCGCCTGCGCCTACTGTACCATTCATACCGCACGGGGGCATTCCGTTTCCCTTGATGCCGAGACCGTCATTGCACGCATCAAGCAGCTGGAGTGCTCCGGCCACACCGAAGCGGTTTTTACGGCAGTCAATATCGGCCAGTACCGTAGTATGATAAGAGGAAAGCAAATTAGATTTACCGAACTATTGGAGCACTGCCTTGAGTCAACTGAAAAAATTAATTTCAGAATATCAAGTTTATATCCGGAAACAATCGACGATCATTTTTGCGCCGTAGTCACCCATAAAAGAGTACGCCCGCATTTCCATATTTCCGTACAAAGCGGAAGCAATCGAATTCTCAAAGCGATGGGGAGGCAGTATACCCGTACGGATATTATAATGACGTGTAAAAAATTGAACAAAGCGAAAGTATTTCCATTCATCTCTGCCGATATCATAACGGGCTTTCCTTCCGAAACAGAAGAGGACTTTACCGAAACAGTGCGTTTGTGCAAGGAATGCGGTTTTGCATGGCTGCATGTATTTCCATTTAGTATGCGGCCGGGAACACCTGCAGCTGTAATGAAGCCGCAAATTCCGCAATCTGTAAGCGCAGAACGCGCTGCCCGCTTAAATGCATGGGCAGCAGAAAGCAAAGCGCACTACATTCACGGGTGCATCGGTAAAACATTCACCGCTGTATTAGAGAACGCAAAAACTCCCCCGCTCCTTATGCAAAATAACGGAAGGAAAATATACCGCGCCGTAACAGAAAATTTTCTCCATTGCGAAATCGATGCATACCAATTACCGTTCCGGCCAGGCGATGAAATAAAGGTTGAAATTAAGGGTTTTTACGAGCAACGGATTAAAAAAGGCGGCGAATACGATACGATTGCATTATTTAAAGAACCGTCGAAAAACGGAAAATGAAATAAGTCCCCACTTCCCTATCTTTTATATCGGCCGGTTACCACATCATCGATAAAATTGTCTTCCTCTCGAATTGCATCTGTATAATACGCATCCGCCTGCTCTTCTTTGAGGTGCTTGAGCGCATCGGTTTTGTTCATGGCACAGCGTAGAAGTTCCCGTTTTCCATCGCTGACATGCTGGGCATCTGCCAGCATCCTCATCAGCATGGCTGATTTTGCACGGGAAAAATCATAAAATCGGTAAGCGGAAGCAATTTCAGAAAAATCGAGAGAACCTGCGGTACATTTTTGAACCTCCGCTTGCCGGGAAGCAACGCTTTCAAGCTTTAATTGAATCTGCCGTTCAACAGCAAGCGCTTTTCCCAGTTCAAATTCCGCTTGCTGCTGTTCAAATTTTCTGAATTCAAGGATGTCCTCAAGCTCAAAAGTAAATTTCTTCATTTATAATGCCGCCGTACGCCCACCCGAACAAACGCTGATTAAAATTATTTTGAATCGTCCCATACAATCCGCATAAGGGAGTCAAAATATCCCGTCTCTTTTAGCCAAGAAAGCGCGATTTTTCTCTCTTTCCATGCCCCGGCTTTTTTCGCGTCCTTTACGATATTCATCCTTTTGGGATTTGTCGCTTTAAGCCAAGCGGAAGCCCCGCGCGCTTCCGTCCGAAAACGGCTATCAGCAGGTAAACGCATCCGTAAATCATCCCACGAAACCAAATCGTCATCCCCGTATATACAGTTAGGCACATCAATCGGATTGTCATCGACTTCCAATTCCGTTTCCAAAGTTTTATCATCCAAAGCAAATGGCAAAACGTGCTTTTTCGCTTTTTCAGCGGCACAGGCATAAAAGAACTCCGTTGACCGTCCCGATTTTGCCTTGTACCGGAATTCCTCCAAAACTGAATGTACCGATTTTTCCAACGCGTCTATATCGTGCACCTTATATGCAAAAACCGTTTCAAAATCTTCAGGAACGTTGGATATATTCAAGCCCCGCGCTTCAACCGTTTCGGCACTTGTTTTTCCAATCTTAACCAAGTGCGGAAACAGAGGATTTCTGACGCAATAAATAATGCCTTCGGTCATTTTTTTACTCAAAACTAAATTTCTTCATTTAGATTATCGTTTTGCTCAGTTTTTTTGTCATCAACGATTTGCGCAACCGTTTTTATATCATCGGCAGGATTTTCAACATATTCATGCGCCGGTATTTCAATACCGGTCAGCGTCTTGAGTTTATCGAGCGTTTCACGCATCGGGCAGATATCATATTCTTCCTGTTTCAAAAAACGCTCTATCGCCTCATGCCGGTCAATCGCTTTATCGATATCTTCAGCCGTTCCTTTTTGATAAATACCCGCATTGATCATCTGCGCATTATTCTGATAAACCGCCATAAGCGTTCGCACATTCGCTGCAGCAATCTGCGTATTACGCCCAGTCACACGGCGGGAAAGACGGCTTATGGAATTGAGCACATCGATTGCCGGATAATGCTGCGCCTGAGCAAGTTTTCTGCTCAGCACAATATGTCCGTCAAGCGTTCCGCGCACCTTGTCGGTAATCGGCTCATTCATATCGTCGCCGTCAACAAGTACCGTATAAAAAGCGGTTATCGTTCCTTTATCGTTCGTACCGCTACGCTCGAGCAGTTTCGGCAGCATGTCAAATACGCTTGGCGGATACCCGCGCTGTGCCGGCGGTTCTCCATTTGCAAGGCCGATTTCCCTCTGCGCATGAGCGAATCTCGTTATCGAATCGAACATAAGCATAACATCATTGCCCTGATCGCGGAAATATTCGGCAAGCGCAGTACAAACGTATGCCGCGCGGAGACGACAAATCGAAGGCTGATCGCTTGTCGCAACAACGACCACTGATCGTTTCAATCCCTCTTTTCCGAGATCGCGATTGATAAAATCAAGTACTTCGCGCCCACGCTCACCGATCAAACCGATAATATTGATATCCGCATCTGTATTGCGCGCAATCGTACTTAAAAGAGTCGATTTGCCGACTCCGGAACCGGCAAAAATCCCGAGCCGCTGCCCCTTTCCAACCGTCAAAAGTGAATCGATTGCGCGAACGCCGGTCGTTATGCGCCGGTTCACGGGTTTTCGTGTCATCGGATCCGGAGGAGAGGCCAATGCCGGATAGTATCCATCCGGAACAATCTCGCCAAATCCGTCGCACGGCCGACCGGCGGCGTCAATCGTCCTTCCCAAAAGATTTTTTCCAACGGGAACTTGCAGCGTATCTCCAGTTCCTACAACTTCACAGCCGATTTCAATGCCTTCCGTAGGCCCAAAAGCGGTCAGCTTGACCGTAGTTCCCTCAAGTCCGACAACCTCCGCCATTAATTTCTTTCCGTTCTGCAAAGAAATATTACAGATTTCGCCAATCTTCGCACACGGACCGCGGCTTAAGATTTCCAGGCCCTCCACTCCGGTTACATATCCGATATAGGAAATGGGATCGACATCGTCGATTTGAGAAAAATATTTTTCAAGAGTAAAATCAATTACATACGGAAAATCCATTGAACGCTCCCTACACAGACGGCGAATCCTTTGACCGCGCAAGGTTTTTGATAGGGGAAACTTCCATTATTTTGTTTTCAACTTCGGTAAGCTGGCTTGAGATACGGGCATCAATCGCGCCGAAGTCGGTCTCAACAATGCAGCCGCCCTTCTCTACCGTAGAATCTTCAAGCACCGTAATGCCTTCAATATTTTCGCAGCGCTTTATAAACTCATTCACATTTTGGGTTGTCAGCTGTAAATCCTCAAGGTTGACGCGGAGCGTAACGCTCCCCCGCCCTTTTACCTTTTTCAAGGCCGCCAGCACATTCCCGTTTATTACGGATTTTTGATTTTCCGAAATAACTTTAATCACTTTACGTGCCATCAATACAACGAGTTCTACAATCTGCTCTTCCGTCTCGCGGAGGATTTCCTCACGCCGCTGCATAACGCCTTCGAGTACCTTATGCATCCGGTCGATGAGGCGGTTGACCTCTTCATTGCCTTTGGTAAAGCCTTCCTCATGTCCCATCGTAAAACCGTCATTATGAGCGGCGGCACGGATACGATCCTGCTCTTCCTCCGCTTCCGCAAGGATTTTGTGCGCTTCTGTCTGCGCCTGCGACACAAGTTCGTGAGCCTTCTGCTCCGCTTCCGTCTTTATCACCTGCGCCTGATCCGTCTGTCTTTTCAGTTCGGCAAACGCCGTTTCTTCGGCTTTTTTGATGATTTCGTCCGCATCTTTTTTCGCATCTTCAAACATGCGCTGCTTTTCAATTTCCCAACCGGCTTTAAACTCTTCCGCTTCCCTCCGCAACTGATCTGCAGTCGGCCCGGAATATTCTATGACGGGCTCCTCCACTTCTTCAACGGGAGCGTAATCGTGGATTAGTTTGAGTATGACATCTTCGGTTTGAAGCTTTATCTCATTCGGTCTGAATACGGTCTTTGCCATCTAAAAACTCCTGCTACTGAACAAGCTCATCCTCGCCCGAACGTGCGATTACAATTTCTCCGCTGTCTTCAAGACGGCGTATCGTAGAAACGATCTTTTGCTGGGATTCCTCAACGTCCTTTAAGCGCACCGGCCCCATAAATTCCATATCTTCTTTGAGCATACTCGCCGCGCGCTTGGACATATTGCGGAAAATCTTGTCTTGCACTTCCGTATCGACGGATTTAAGCGCTTTTGAAAGCTCCTGCGTATCGACTTCGCGCAAAACCTTTTGAATGGCGCGGTCGTCGAGCATAACGATATCCTCGAAAACGAACATACGTTTTTTGATTTCTTCCGCCAAATCCGGATCGTCTTCTTCAAGCGACTCGATAATCGCCTTTTCGGACGAACGATCGACAAGGTTCAAGATTTCAACGATGCTTTCAACGCCACCCGCCGCCGTATAGTCTTCAGAAGAAAGCGTTGAAAGTTTCTTTTCAAGAACGCGCTCAACTTCGCGTAAAACGTCAGGCGAAGTCCGGTCCATCGTCGCAAGACGCTTGGACACTTCCGGCTGAATCTCTTCCGGCAGGTTTTGCAAAATAACCGCCGCCTTTCCGGGTTCAAGATACGCCAAAATCAACGCGATGGTCTGCGGATATTCTTGCTGAATAAAGTTCAAAAGATGAGCCGGATCGGTTCGGCGGATAAAGTCGAATGGACGAACCTGCAAAGAGCTGGTCAGGCGGTTGATAATATCGACCGCCTTTTGACTTCCGAGCGATTTTTCAAGCAATTCGCGGGCATAATCGATACCGCCGGTCGTAATAAAGTTCTGCGCCGCCATGAGCTGCTGGAACTCTTCAAGTACGGAATCTTTATATTCTGCATCAACCGTTTCAAGACGCGCAATTTCAAATGTGAGCGTTTCAACCTCATCTTCGCGCAGATGCTTCATAATCTCTGAGGAGACATCGCTTCCCAGCGAAACAAGGAATATGGCCGCTTTCTGGCGTCCAGAAAGACTTTTATAATCCTTGCGGTCTTTTTTTGAGGAAGAAGACTTCATGCCTCCGCCGGACTTGGAAGCCGACTTCGCCGTTGATTTTGCAGCTGTATTTTCTTCTTCTGCCATCTTTTATTCCTCCATGAGCCATGTACGGATGAGCATGGCAACATCCTCAGGATGCTCTTTTGCCATATTGATTGCATTTTCCTGAAGCTCCGCACGCCGAGACTCTTCGACGGACATCGTAACCTGCATGTTCGCATCGTCTTTCGCTTCCCAGAGCGCCTTTTCGCGCTCCGCCTGTTGCCGTCTGAGCATTTCTTCTTCGCGGAGCCGTCTGCGTTTTTCGATTTCCTTTGTAATAACGCGGATCATAATAAATCCGACAAGCACCAGCGCGATTGCCCCAAGCGCAAGCAAGATGGTACGCTTTGTCTGCTGCTTTCTAAAATACGCTTCGTCTTCTGCAGCAAACTGCGCCTTTCTGTCAAACTGAATGTTCGTAACCGTTACAAGATCGCCGCGGGTACGGTCATAGCCGACTGCAGCGCGCACATATTCGGTAAGAGAAGCAAGTTCTGCAGCCGGTACCTCCGTATACGTGCGGGCAAGAGCGCCGGTATTTTCATCTATTAGATAGGCATGCGACTTCGGATCCCGTTTAATTTCCCACACACCGTCAACGTTGACGGAAATAGTACGCCGTCCAACTTGCGGAGCAACCTTTTCGGTCGTCTGCTTGGAATTCATAACGTTATTTCGCGTAATACCCGTTTCGATAGTTTCTCCGATCACATTCGACATATCCGAATAAACCGGAGGCGTCTGGCCTTCAGTACCCGTCGGCCCTTGCGGATTAAATCCCGTTCCGCGGTATTCCTTCTTAACCTGCTGCTCGGATATCGGCAGCGTATCGCGGTATTCGGAATCGTCATACGGCGTATCGGGATTGTCCTGCCGAATGACAATCGGAGAGTATTCAGTCGAAGTACTCGATTTTTCGGACATATCCATATCAATCATCACGTTTATATCGCGGATACGGTCGTCGGTGTAAAATTTCTGGAGCGCTTTTAAAACAGCCGCGCGGAGTTTGGACTCTTCGGCATGCCGCAGCTTCTGCTGCTTTTCGATGATAGAAACGCGGTCGCTTTCCGCCATTCCTTCAAAATCATTGAGCACTTTTCCGTCCGCATCGGAAATCGTCAAATTTTCTGCGGTTAAGCCTTCTACCGCGGTCAAAATGAGGCGCTGAATGCCGAGTACGCGTTTACGGTCGACGGCAATACTGCTGTTCGGAGTCGTTTTCAGAATGACGCTTGCAGAAACCGGCTTTTGGTCGGCGGCAAATAATTGATTTTCCGGCAAAACAATCGTAACGAATGCAGCCGATACGTCGGAAACCGCCTCAAGATGCTGCTTTAATGACTGCGTAATGGAATTTTTAAGCCGGACATTCTGTTCAGCATCGGTCGTAGACCAGCTGCGCTCGTAGTAGCCGACAAACGGATCGATATTCGACGGCACCAGCCCTTCACTGATAAGAATGCTCCGCATTCTGCGCGCCGTATCTTTATCCGCAACGGAAATATATCCGTCCGCCGATACATACGCTTCGACATTTTCCTGAGATATGCGATCCAGAATTTGGCTTTTCGACGTTTCATTGGTAACCGGCGCATTAAAAATGCGGACGGTCGTCGGAGTAGCAGACACGCGCGCCGCAATAATAACAGCGGCAACAACGGCTGCCGCCACGCCTATGAGTATGATTTTCTTTAAGACGGTACCGTTTTTCCAGAAATTCTGGATTTTGTCCATCGGCTTTTTCAGCCATTCGTTCATCTCTGCCCTCCCGTGAACGACCCGTTAAGATACTCGCCCGCCGTATATACGCCGGACGTTTGAAAACAAAAAAATCCGCTTTTTCCTCATGCCTAGCGCGTAGTCGTAATTTCAGACCAGCCTTGTACAAGACGGTCAATCACGCTTTTGGCAAGGTTGAGCGATAAACGCGCCTTTGACATGGCAATCGTAACGTCATGGATATCCACGGAATTCGGATCTACCAGCATCTGTTTTTCAATGTCGGCAACATGCATTTGCTGATCATTCATTTTTTTTACCGCATCGATTAAATACGCTTCAAATGAAAGCCGGTTTTTCTCAAAACCGACCCGCGCGGCATTCGTGCTTTCTATGGTAATGTTTTTTGAAACCGGTTCGACCGAACCTGAAGCGGCAATCTTCGTGCTGCCGTAATGGGACGCATCGGTACGCGTCATTTGCAATGTTCCGAATTCAGGTATTTTCATTTTCCTTCCGTTTGCTCCCGATTATAAAGTAATCAGCGTCCTATTTCCAGTGCTGCAGAAAACATTGTCTTTGCGCCTTCGATAACCGTAGAGTTCGCTTCGTACGCCCGAGAGGCCGCAATAAGATCAACCATTTCATTGACGATATTTACGTTCGCATATTCGACATAGCCTTTATTCGGCCCGCTTTGAATCGCATCTGCATTATCGGGATCATAAACCAGCCGCCCTTGCGACGTATCTTTGACAATCTCACGGACGCGCACGCCCCGCCCCGGCCCCTGATCCAAATCGGAGGGAGTGAACGGGCTCCGCCACTGCACGTTTTTGTCGGCAATCGGTTCAAAAATAACGCGGGAACGCTTAAACGGCCCCCCGTCCTGACTGCGCGTAGAAGAAGCGTTCGCAATATTATCCGCAATTACATCGGTTTTCAGCCGTTCCGCGCTCATGCCCGTAGCGGCGATATTGATACTGGTAAAAAGTCCCATGCCGATCTCCTTATTTTAAAACTATTTACGCAGCGCCGTTTCAACCTGCGAAAATTCAAATCCGGTAAGCTGGGTAAGCAGCCGGTATTGCATCTGTATCTGAAGAATTGCCTGCGCCTCCGTTTCGGCATCGACATTATTCCCGTTCGCCTTCGCAGTCGTCGTATAATCGCGCACACGCCGCGGTTCAACATCCCGGTAATCGTATGGTTCATTGAGCGCAATATGGCGTTCATTCGTCCGCGTCAGCTGAAAGCCGTTTTTCGCCTGTTCTTCCGATTCAAACGCCCGCTTGAGCTCACTTTCAAAATTGACGGACGTGCGCTTAAAGTTCGGGATATCCGCATTCGCAAGGTTATTTGCGGTAACTTGGTAGCGAAGCGCATTGGCATCCATTGAGCGGTGAAGTAAATCGACCGATTTTGTAAACGAGTTCATATTATAAATGTCGGAATTTATGCACAGGAGTTTATATTTTTCTGTAGCGGCCGGAAATAACTCAAAAGATGCATACGCGCACGTCCATTCCTCCGATGCGGCAGCAATTTTGAAAGTCAGTGCGCATACCGAACGGTAAACGAAGCGCGTTACGCTCCTTTTTCCTGAAATATAAAATCCTGCAAAAAGAATTCAGGATTGACCGCTCCCATATTCAGCCTGACTTCCCAATGGAGGTGCGGGCCGGTTGCAAGACCGGTAGCGCCGGAAAACCCGATTTTCTCGCCGTGTTTTACATACTGCCCTTCTTTTACCGACAAAGAATTCAGATGATAGTAGAGACTGTAGAGGCCGGGCAAATGTTCGATCACAACGCTCCAGCCGGTTGAAATGCGGTTTTCCGCCAGTACCACCTTTCCTTCTGCACAAGCGTGCACCGGCGTCCCCGTCGGAACGCCGTAATCAATCCCGTAATGCAGGGACGTGCTCGTCTTTTTATCAGTATATTCGAATACGCGCCGGTCGCCGAACGTCGCCGTAATGCGTTTGGACGCAACCGGAACGGAAAAGGCTTTGAGCGCATACACATCCTGCGCCGTTACCGTTTCCAAAATCGCATTGAGCTTTTCGATTTGCGAAAGCCGCTCCGCTCCCATATTTTGCCGAATGCCGGTATTGCGCGCGTCAAGCGCGATGCGCTCCGAGACGAATGTTTTTGCTTCAAGCCGGAACGGAAGTCGCACCGCTTCCGAACTGATGCCGCCCACTGAAACGGTTACGCACAGCTCATAATGTTCTCCGGCATCAAGCCACGTAGAAAGCGGGATACCTGCAAGCATTTCAATATTTGCCGAACGCCGATTTTTCGGTGGAACCGTAAAAAATTGCGCGGTATCGATTTGCTTTTCGCCTTTAAAAAGCTCAAACGCCGCAGCCGTCTCCGCGTTTGCCTTCTTTGCAATGCCGCGGGACAATTTGAGCGAAAGCCGCGCAAACACCGCATCTCCGGGCGCCGCAGCTTCGTTATACATAATGCTTCCGCCAAAATTCTGCTCCTGAAAAGAGACCGAATTGACGGCGGCAAGCGGAAGCGCCGCAAAAAACAACAGCGCCGCTCCAATTTTTCTTAAAGCATTCATCTCACTACCTCCCTTTTTGCACGCATACGATGCGATGATCCCTTATATATCCGCAAGGGAAAGCGTTTCAACTCCGCTGAGCGCCACGTGCTTCTTATTTGATCCGGTTTTTAAGCGGTCAACCAGCCGGTTAAGCTCCCGATCATCCAAAATCCCTTCCCGAAGAAAGTGCCCGCGCATCACCGCGCTTAAATCCGCCGAAAGAGCCGGATCTTCCCCCGTCATATTCCTGAAGCTGTAGCATAACAGCCGCCGACTCCGGTATTCGCCGACGCCCGTGCGCCAGCTCCGCTCATAATCATCGGCAATCTCTTCCCACGAAGCACCGCAAAGGGCGGCAAACACCGCGCTTGTCATGCCCGTTCTGTCGATTCCAAGTCGACAATGCATATAAAACGGCGCAGGATGCGTCAGCATAAAGCGGGAAAGACGCCGCAAAGCCTGAGAATATTCTGCAGCGTCCGCATGATAATACACCAAATTGTAATCCAAATTGAGCGAAAGCGAATTGCCGGACAGCTCCGCCGCCTGTACCACCGCAGACATTGCCTCTCCCATAGCTTCCCGCGCCCGTTCATAACCGCTGAGCGATATGACGGACTGAATCTCGCACTTTGCAAGCTGCTTTTGCACGCAATCCAAACGCGCATTTTCCGAATTGAGCGCCGGCATCGACTGCTTAAACGGGTGGTAGCCGCGATACAGGCACACCGTACCCGGCACCTTACGGAAATTCGCAATGTCGGAGCAATCTTCGGATGCCGTAAGATTAAACATTTTAACTTCCCGCGTTAATTCGAGCGTTTTAATCCGTTTGAGTTCCGCAACGTCTTTTGCATCTCTGAGGATGAGCTTATTTTTAAGGAAGGAATGACTTTCCGGCTCCGGCGTATCTTCGAGCGCGCGGTATGCGCTCCGGGAAACAGTAAAAAACATGAATTCGGGAAATCCGGTATTGCCCGGAATGTTGACTTCGGAAAAATCCTTTTTAAGCGTATAGCAGAGGAGAGAGCCGTCCGTCTCCTTTGTCAAAAGCCATGCAGCGTCCGCCGTGCATAGCCATCCGTTGAAGCTGCCCGAAACATACACATTATCATCGTCCGCAATGCCTGCATATTTTTCCGCATCGCAGTAAAATTCGATGTCATCGCCGATAAAACGGTAGCCCGTCTCAGCATACGTTAGTTCAGACATACATGCTCCTCCTAAAACAATTCTTACGCACCGCCCTTTCAGCACAAAAAGGATCGGAAGAGAGCATACCACGTTTTATGCAGCAATTCAAACACTCCCCATTCGCTTTTGAGCCGTGCTCCAAGTCCGTAATGAGTACGCCGAGCAATGAGGCCGACAAAATCTGAAGGCGCACATTACGCAGCTCACTAATTCCACGATCTACCAACCGATTTGCCGAATGCGAAACAAGAGCGGAGGGGGCGACCAGTTACAACATCCACGATAATTATTCCCCGTCCATCATCGCCCAACGTTAAAGCTCGCCTGTTTTCCAAATGGAAAACAGGAGCGGACGGGGCAACCGCTTACAGCATCCACGATAATTATTCCCCATCCGCCCCGTTACCTTGCGGCAGTCGGACGATAGCACATGACAATGCCGTCCGTAGCGTTTCCGTCCCCAGCAGAAAAGGCGCCCGGAATGACCATGTGTGTCTGAAATCCGGCGGTCTCGTAAATATGCCGCGCCCCGCCCCATTCCGCATGAACCATCAACAGGACGCATTCGACGAGAGACCGATTTACCAATTCGCCAAGCGCCCGTTTGAATAGCAGCGAACCGTTTCCTTTCCCGCGATGTTTTTTGAGCAACGCAAAAGAGGAAAGGTACAAAACCGCGCCGTTTGCACAGTGCGTACGCGCCGCATCATGTCCTACGGCAAAACAATCCGCACGCGCCGGTACGTTTTTCCATAGCTCCGAACACAGATATCCGGCAACCTCCCCTGTTTCCTCATGCAAAAAGAGCACAAAACCTTCGGGAAATGTTTTGAGCCGCTGCTCAAAAACCGTTTTCGATTCTTGAATCAGCGGATGAAAGCTCTCATTTTCTATCCGCATGATTGCATCGATGTCGGAAAGCGAGGCAACTCGCAATGCAAACATTCCCGCAGCCTCAAAGAGATGCCAGCAGCGCCGACAAGGATTCGTTTAAGTCCAGCCACGTCCGCTCAAAATCGCCCGTATACCACGGATCGGCGATACCGGAATGCTTCCCGGCGTACACGGTCAAAAGTTTAATTTTATTGTCCGGATCCGGATGCCACAGCTTTTTCATATCGGATATATTTTTATCGTCCATGCCGATCAGTAAATCGAACGTTTGATAATCATCGAAAGTAATCTGCCGGGCGCGGCGCGGACTGTAGGGAATGCCCTTTTCGGAAAGCTTTTTGCGGGCAGGTCCGTACATATCCTGCCCGATAGCGTCAGTGTGTGCGGCAGCGGATGCAATGAGAAAATCATTTTCCCTGTCGGCATCCTTCACCATCTTCTTAAAAATAAATTCCGCCATTGGAGAGCGGCAGATATTTCCATGACATATAAATAAAATTCTTTGCATGAGCATTTCTCCATAATCAAGATATGAGCTTTCAACGCGCTCCTTTATATTCCTATTTCCGGCCGCCGCAGCAGTACAATGCGCTAAAAATAAAAATACCGGCTGCAAAGAGCCGGTAGTGCGGTACGCTCGCTTACTGCAATCGCCTATCCTAGGGATACTTGACCGCTTTCGTTGATAGCAAGAATAGACTTACATTCCGAACAGCGAAACCGACCCGGCCGCGTCGCCTTAAGATTTTTATTGCAAACCGGACAGGCAAACACTTTCGGGAACAAACTGTCTTTAAGACCTGCGCCGGACTTAAAAAAGTTGAGCGCTTCGTCAGCAGAATCTTTGATATTAAAAAACTGAGAAAAACCGAGCAGCTGGAAAACTTCATAGACTTTCGGCTGAATTTCAAGCAGCACAATATCGCCGCCTTTCGGTTTTATCATTTTTAAGAATGAAGTAAACGAACCGATACCGGTAGATGAAACATAACTCAGTGTAGAGCAGTTAAAAATCAAATTGATAAAACCCGCTTCAACAACTTTAGTTATTTTTTTCTGAAAGAAATTGGAATTATACGTATCGATATAGCCGTTCAAATATATATACAGACAATTAGGAATTGCTTCTCTTTTTTCGAGAGTGATTTTTAGGCTGTCGTCTTTATCTTCATCAAAACCGGGAACGACATTATCATTATTTGTCATACAATCCAGACTCCTGATTCATAACCGTACTCTGACGTATCATACATAAAATTAAAAATAAGGTCAAACAACGCCCCAAGTGGAACGCCTTATACACCGTTATAAAGCTTCGGCTGCAAGTGCGTAACGACTTTCGCTTCAAGTACTCGTATGCCGTCAGCAGATCGCAATTTGACGCACTTCGCATTATCGCCGCAGCCGGAAACGGGCACGCACCGCGCACCCGCAATATATTTAACTATGTTCTTTTGCGATTGCGCTTATTTTATTTGCCATCTGTTCAAGCGGCACCTGCGTCTGCACCCCGCCAAGTTCCCATGCAACACGCGGCATACCATATACAACGGCTGTTTTTTCATCCTGTCCCAGCGTCCATGCGCCCTGCTTCCGCATTTCCGCAAGTTCCGCCGCACCGTCACGCCCCATACCGGTCATTATGACACCCAGCGCATCGTTGCGGTAAATCTTTGCAACGGATTCAAAAAGAACATCCGCTGAAGGACGATGCCCATTCCGCTGCGGAGTCTGAATCGTGCGGATAACATTTTTACTCATCTGCTCTTCAACTATAATATGGTAATTTCCCGGCGCAATATAAATATGCCCATTTTCAATCGGCATATTATCCTGCGCTTCAACAACAGTAAGCGGACAGATTTTATTCAAACTCGTCGCAAATTCCGCCGTAAACCCTGCCGGCATATGCTGCACGACAAGAATCGGCTGCTTTAAATCCGGAGAAATGTCTCGGAATACTTCGCGCAAGGCGTTCGGGCCGCCGGTAGAAATGCCTATTGCTATGATTTTTATTTTTCCGCCTTCCCGTACCGGCGTTACAACAGCAGGCTCTTTATTTTCTTTATTGAACGGAGAAAAGAACGGCTTTACCTGTTCAAGCGCTTCCTTTTTAGCAGCTTCCGGATCAAGTCCTTTTTGTTTTGCAACAAAGCGTTCTGCCGCTTCAAGTTTCATGCGGTGCATAAAGTCATCGGCAAATGGAATCTTTTTACCGTGCTTTCTCGCATACGCGCCGCCGTAAGAAACGATTTTTTCTATCAGAACTTCCTGCACTTTGCCGATTTCGCCAGAAACCGGTCCGCCTGGCTTCGTAATAAAGTCGGCGGCGCCAAGTTCAAGGCATTCCATCGTTACTGCAGCGCCTTTCGTCGCGATACTCGACAAAATGAGCACCGGAATATCCCAGCCGTTCGCTTTCCGGGCTTTCAGAAATTCAACGCCTGACATAACGGGCATCTCAATATCGAGCACAATGATATCCGGCCGATAACTTGGAACGAGGTCAAGCAGCATTTTGCCGTTCATCGACTTGCCCACAAGCTTTAAGAGAGGAGACTCCCCTATCATTCTGGAAATGGTATTCCGCATAAAGGCGGAATCATCGCAGATCGCTACCGAAATAGTGTCCGATTTGTTCTCAAAGTTTTCCATGTTTTACCTACCGATTGTTTTACTGCTCGTTCTTCTGATAGATACAAGCCCAGTCCGTTTTAAGGAATTCGAATTTAGTGTTCATCCCAAACAAAGATTCCGAATGGCCGATGAAAAGGTATGAATGCTTTGCCATCGAATTCCAGAATCTGTTGAGAACCGTCAGCTGCGCCTGCTCATCAAAGTAAATCATAACATTGCGGCAGAATATCACATCAAGGTTCCGCATACCCGAATCATGCTGAAGATTATGGTAGTCGAATTTCACGCAATCCATAATCTCTTTATTCATCTGGTAGCCCTTGTCGGATTTTGTAAAGAAACGCGAAAGATAGTCGGGCGGCACCCCGTCTATTCGGTTTTCCGCATAAAATCCCTGCTGCCCGACCATGAGGGATTTTAAGGAGATGTCGGAGGCCGTAACATGAAAGTTAAAGCCCGCCGGCAGCATCTTCTTTGCGATCATCGCTATCGTGTACGGTTCCTCTCCGGTAGAGCAACCCGCGCTCCAAATACGGATTGTCCGGTCAAGCGTTTTCTTCTTTTCTTCGAGAACATGAGGAAACACATAGTTGACGAGCGCATCAAAATGCGGCTGATTTCGAAAGAATCGTGTCAGATTAGTCGTTACCGAATCCAGCATCTTTTTGAGCTCTTCACGATCCTTTGTTATCAGCTTGTAATACTCGTCTACGGAGGCGAGATTTTTTTCGCGGAGCTGCTCCTTTATTCTGCTGTCAAGAATCGGTCTGTTTGTAGGTGAGAATGTAATTCCGCTTTCATCATAAATTATTTTACGGAACCGCTCATAATCTACATCGTTTAATATATCTGGCATAGAATCATTATACCTTGCGAATACTTTAAAGTAAATTGGCTAATCATGTTTTTAAAGCCGTCCGACGGGAATGTTTTTAAGCGGGGAGCCGAACGCGCTAAAAAACGGTAATAAAGGAAAATAGCCCGGCCTTCGCGTGCTTCTCCAAAGCCCGCATGCACGCAGCTTTCGGCAAAAGAGGCCTCCGGCGCAGCCGATTTACGAAGCGGCGCATGGAATGACAAGATAAGAAGGCGTGCCGCATAATCAGAAGGCACGCCGCAGAAGGTACCGCCCGTAAAACCTGCTCCCGGATCAGCGAACAATGCATTCGCCCTCCGGTATTCCGCGCCATACCAGCCGCATTGCCCCATAAGAGAATGTCAGCCGGCGAAAGTCCGGAGAAACCTTTTAAGCCGACCCTTTGACCGGCGCCCTTCCCTACCGTCTCCGGACGGCGAGCAGGGTGAGGTCGTCGGTTTGCTCGTCTTCCATGAGGAACGAGTAATACACGTAGTTGCCGTCGCCTGCATCTTCGGAACCGGAGGCGGCAATGCAGTATTTGGAAGCCAAATTAAAATGTTCTTTTAAGAACAAATCGATTCTGCGGTCAACCTGCACCGTATCGGAAGCGGTTGCGGCCGGGCTTTTGTACATTCTGAAAACCTTTTCGACGGATGCAAGCGCAATCACGCAATCTTCAACGCTTCCCGCGCACGAAGAAAAGTCGAATTCCAACACTTCCGACGGCTCAGGCGAATGATATTTTTTTAAGACGAATTTTCTTTTGTTGAATACGGCTTCGGCAATCTCTTTGATGCGGTCAAACTCAAGCTGCTCCGACTGAGAGCCGACGCTGTGCGTTCCGTGCATACCGTCCGCCGCATCCAGCACTTCCGCGCACTTAATGAGGCGGAACGACGTATCGCGGAACAGGCGGGTGGATTCTTCAATGCCGTCAGTGTACAAAAAGAGTACGTCGCCCTTTTTCAAATTGATCTTTTCGACTCTGAACCCGCCTTTCATCTCGACCATAAACGACGGAAGCGGGCCTGCGGCAGGCGTTTCAAAGAGCCGGATCGTTTTGATGGATTTTTCGGCATCATCGTACACGTGGACGATGCTGTCTCCGGCATTGCACATATACACATCTCCGTTTGAAGAATCGAAAAGGCACACGATAATCGTCGCAAACTTTCCCTTCAACCCGATCGATTCGATGAGATCGTTTATCTGCATCACGAGCGCATCAAGATGGATGCCGTTTTTGGCGAACGACCAGCCATCAAAATAGCGGCGGAACAGTGTCGCGACAACCGTCATAATCAGTCCCGCAGGAACCCCGTGCCCCGACGCATCGCACTTAATAAAGACATACCAGCGGCTGTCGAGCTTTTTATAATCGAAATAGTCGCCGGAAACCGCGCTTGCCCCTTCGTAATAGCCGAAGCACATAATTTTATCGTCTTCAAACGAGGCGATGGTCTGCTGGCCGCCCTGCGCAAGTTTTTGCAGCGGCAAAAAGGCTTTCTGCACCGCCTTTCCGTCATTTTGCAGATTTTCTTCGCGGGCGGCGCGCGCAAGCTCTTCTTTAAGCCGGTTGACGGAGTTTCCAAGCGATCCGATTTCATCGTTGCGCCGGATGCGGATGTTTTTTTCCTCTCCGCCCAGTTTTTCTTTATGCTTTTCCGCCGCAATCGTACCGACGAAGGCTTCAAGTTTTTTCAGCGGGCGGACAATGACATCGGCAAGGAGCGCCGCACCGAAAATCCCCAGCGCAATCGCCGCAAGCGAAATAATTCCCGCAATATATAAAATGCGCTGTTGGAGCACGGCAAGCTGTTCGGCAAAGGAGGACGTATCGACTTTCAAAAAGATAATGCCGCGCACAAATTCCTGCGAAGACGAAGAGCGGTACAGCACCGGCCGGTAGAACAAAAAGTGCGTTTCATCAAGGCCGCCTTTTACGTGCGGAAAGAAAAAGCTAAAGAATGTCCGCATCTGCGCGGCAAACGACGAATCCGACATGTACGGTTTAAAATCCGGAATGGAACCTTCATTTTCCCGCGCAATGCGTTCAAATTCTTCCTTTATATTGGAGCGCAGCTGTTGCGATTCGACTTGAATCTCCTTGAGCCGCTCGCCGTTCCCCCGCTGCGCGCTGAGCGCCGCGTACTCTTTGTTGAGCCGCTCAATTTGTTCGTTGATAAGACCGAATTTTTCGGCCGCCTTTTCATTGAGCGCGATGCACCGCCGCTCAATTTCCAGCTCCTGCTCCGAAACCATAAAGGTAGCTCCGGCCGACAGCAGAGGCTTATTCATCTTTTCGCCGATTGCCCCGTCGTTCGTCGCCCAAACGTACAGAATCGAATTTTTATTTTCAGAAGAAAGGCGCGCAGCATAGCCGGTTACCGTTGCAAACTCAACTTCCGGTACGGCCGCCGTCTGCGGCGGCAGCTCGCTCAGCTCAAGCACGTTGCCTTCCGGCATGAACGTGCGCACGCCGCTTGCCATGCTGGAAAACAAAACGTCCGTGCGGTTCTGGAGCCCTTGCAACATGTTGATGTACTGCTCGTGCAGCATCCGCGAGGCAAGGAAAACCGTAACCAACAGCGTTACCAAAATCACCAGCGAAACGGTAAATCCGATCATCTGGTAGCGGAGACTGCCCTTTCTGCGGTAGGTTTGTAAAATCTCCGCCTTTCTGTTCGCTTCAAGCGACTGAATGTATGCATCCATAAGTTCTCCTTTCCGCACTTTGCCGACAAGCTCGCGCACTTTGTAAATTTCTTCGGCGGTTTTTATAAATGAATAGGCAAAGCCCACGCACACGATAAACAAAATCAGCGCGGCAGAGACGGCAAGCGTTTCTCCGAGCCCGAAACGGTATTTATAATGCGGTAAGAGGATGCGCCACGCCGGAACGTATTTAAAGTCCGGCTCTATTTTTACCGTTCCGCTGCTTTCGATCGTCAAAATCGGCGAACGGCTCAGGCACCGCCCCCGCCTGCTGTGGATAATTCCCGCATAATAGGCGCCCTGCTCCAGTTCGCTACCGAGTTCAATACCGCTGATTTTCGTATTCGACGCGACGGTAAACGAATGCGCGTCCAAAACCATATCGTACGGCGCCTTCCCGTCCCGGTCGACAAACACTTTCTGCACCGTTCCGCCGTATAAAAAGTCGCTGCCGTACAGGGAAAGCGACACGTCCCCGAACACCGAAACTTTCTTTTCGGCGCGCGCAATGGCCGTTACCGGCACGTAGCGGTTTAAAAGAACGGGCAGATGCGTTTGCATTCCGACATTGCCAGCGCCGTCGATTGCGGCCGCACTGAATACATACAGCCCGTTTGGGACATTTTTCAGATATAAAGATGTCGCCGTTGTCGGCGCGCCGAGCGGGCGGCTCTTTTCCAGCGCCGTTTTGTTGTTGGCTAAAAGGCGTTCGGCATACGAAGAGAGTTTTTCTTCCGACGGGCGGTAGCCGCCGTTAAAGGCCATAGACAGCGGAACGGATGCGACGCGCTCCCACGAATAGATAAAGGATTTTACGTCCGTATCCGCTTCGTCCGTCTTCCAGTCGATTGCAAACGTATTCGACGAAAGAAAAGCGCTCTCCGTAGCCTTGGTAACCGTAATTTCAGGCGGCTTCGGCGGCGTAAGGTCGAGCACGTAATCCGCTTCCGCCGATTCCGACCAGTTACCCGCATAATCGTGCGCGCGCACCTTTAAGCGCCAAATGCCTTCCGCCTCGGCAGTCAGCGAAAGAGTATTTTCCGACGGAAACTTCATATCGTTTTCGCTCATCGCAGGCTGCACGTCCGGATCCTGCGACCAGCTGTATGAAAATCCTGCAATATTGGACGAATCGGCAGGGAGCGCGATGCGGTACGTCGCTTTCTTTTGCCGGGATGCGCCGCCGGCCTTGTGGTTTAGCGCAGTGATTTTCGGCGGCAGCACGGATGAGTCGGGAGAAAGCCAGCAAATCTTTCCGCTCGTGTCGCCGGACTTTCGGTTTTCCTGCCAAACAAAAGAAAGCGAACGGAGGGCATTTGCGCGCTTAAAAAAGAGCGGAAAGGCGAACAGCACCGATTTTCCGCCGCCTGAAAGTTTAAATTCATCCCAAAACGTGCCGTTTTTCTGCGCCATGTAGACGGTTTCAAAACCGCTTCTCGTATCGAACCAAACGACGCCGAGCGCATTATCATAATCGAACAGCTGCGCGCGGCGGGCGTTGCCCTTTCCGGCAATTTCTTCTTCCGTGCCGGACACCCTGCCGTCCTTATTAATCTGCATGAGCCAAATCGAATCGGAATCCGAATACACCGACCGGCGCTCCCATGCGACAAAAACCTTTCCCTGAAAAACCGCCGCCGCCGGACGCTGGTTATGGAGCATCGAAAAAGCGGTTTTTCCTGCGGAAAAAGATGTCAGCAGCGTAGGTTCCGTCCAAGTCGCTCCGTTGTCGACGGAATGGCAGAGGTAGAGCTGATAGGAAAGCCGCTTTTCCTGCTGCAGCTGCGCCTGAAAGATCATAAAAACGCCGGCCGGAGAAGAACAGAGCGTCGGCGCAAAAGGATTTCTACATTGCGCCGCCCGTTTGAATTCCGAAAATTGGCTCCAGCTCAGTCCATCGGAAGATTCGGCTTCATACAGATAAAAGCTGTACGCCTGCGCCGAAGCTCCCGTATCGGAAGTTCGCTTGCTCAGCGATGTAAAGAGGCGGAAGGTTCCGTCGGGCATACAAAAAATACTCGGCGCTACAAGCGAATCTTTTTGCTGCGGCAAGTTTCTGCGGGTAAAGGAGCGGGCCTGATCCGTCGACACAAAAACCGAAATCGAATTGGTGCCGGAAAGGACTGCGACGGCAAGCGTTCCCGACGCGGATACGGCGGCCGAATACAAATCCGGCACTTCTCCGGAATAAGCGAGCGGGCCTGCAAAGCGCAAATGCTCGCGCCACGAACCGTCGGCATCCTGCGTCCTGCAAGAAAGCCAAATGCGCTTATTTTGCACGTCCGGCTCCTGCCACAAAACATACGAAACATGTCCGTTCGTCGCAACGCGCGGAAAACTTGCCGCAACGGAAGCAATCGTCTTGCTCTCTTCCCAATAAAACGAAGAGGCGGCCGGCGCACGAAGAAGCGCGCCGAAAAAAACGGCCATAAAAATGAGGAGGCGTTCGCCGAATCGCTTGTACCGGTTTGGATTTTGCATCATGTTAATTCCGTGCCTTTATGCGCCGCTGCAATTCAAGAATACGGGAAGAATTGCGGTTACCCGACGTGCGTAAAAGCGTTTCTACCATATCGTTTGCGGCAAGAATATTGTTTTCGTTGAGCGCCTGAACCGCACGGTTGTACAGCTCAAGATCTTTTGAAGACAAAACGACCGTCGCATTGCCGCCGAGCCGCATTGAAATTTCGTCTTTCAAAAGCAGGGCGTCCCCGTTTTCCGCATTCATTTGGATCGCCCGGTCGATAATCGCCATCGCGCGCCGGAGCGTATCCGTGTCCCCGCGCCCCGCCGACTTAAAAAGGCTCCGCGCCTGCACTACCAGCTCGCCCGATCGGTCGACTTCCGTCCGCTTCACAGGTTTTGCGCGGATTCCGATTTCGATTTCCACATCATAAATGAGCTGCTTGAGCCCCGGATAGGAGGGATCGATTGCGTATAAGTCGAGCAAGTCGGTATAGGTTGAGCGGCGGGTGTCGGGATTTTTGAGCGCGTCTTTGGCGGTCGTAACCCGCTGGGCAAAGCGCCGGTTGAACTCCGCAGGATCCCGCAGCTGCTGAATCCTGAGCGTCAGCAAGTTTGCATCCTGATTGAGCGGATAGACGATGCGAAGCTCATCGAGCTTTTGCAAAGAGGCGGCAAGTTTTGCGTTTCCTTCCGTCCGGTTTCCCCGTTTGAATAAATCGGCGCCCGAGTTGTAATACTGATGCGCAATGCTCAAAATCTGCGACATTTCCGGATACAGCGAATCGCTCGGAAACATAATGCGGCCGGTTTTCATCGAAAGCGCTGTTTCCACCATCGCAGTAAGATCGGCGATTTCCGTATCTTCGTCCACATTGGTAACCGCCCAGCGCGCGGCGGCCTGCGTCAAAAACTTCTGCGCCGATTCAAAATTGCCGTTAAAGTATTCGCGCCGCGCCGCATTTTTGAGCGTTCGCACCTCGCGCACAACGTCCACATTTTCCTGCAGCTTAATTTCTTCTCCGAGCGAAGCAATCCGGGCGTCGCTCGATGCGCGGAGCTCCGCATCTTCATTATAGGAAAGCGATTCGACGAATTTTTCGCCCGCTTCTTCAAGACGCTTACGCGCCGTCGTAAATTCGGAAGCGTGCAGCGCCCGTTCAGCCTGCGACAAGCGCGATTCGGCTTCATTCTTCGCCCTTTGCGCGGAACGGAGCAAGGAGGAAGCGTTTGCCGAAAGAGAGGCGCTCAATGCGGTCATGCCGGAAAGCTTATTCATCGAATCCCGAATGGAAACCGCCTCGCTCGAATTCTGCAAAAGCCCCGCCGCATACACATTTTTGAGCGCATTTTCCAAAACCGGTTTGGCGTGCGCAATATGATCGTCGAGCAGGGCAAGCGCATCAAGCGTTTTTTGCGGATATTTTTTCGGCGCATCCTCCGCATTGCTCTTTCCGCTCTGAGAAGGAAGAGCCGCACGCGCCTCCTCCTTCAATTTTTCCGCCGAATCGACATACGCAATGCCGCACGCCACATAAAAATCGGCCGCCTTTTTGATGATTGAAGAGCGTACTTTTTGCACATACGCCGTAAAAGAATCGATGACGGTCTCGGCCGCCGTATCCATATCCTTCCACGCGATAATATCGTCGTTGATCGTGAGCTGTGCCTTCGTCTTCGCAGCTTGAGATGCGCGGCGCGCCGCTCTTTTTGCCGATTCCGCTTTACCGCGGCGGACGGACGTTTGCGCGGCCGCATCTTCGGGGCTCGCCTCTTCGGCAGGGCGCGCGGAGGCGGCGCGTTTGCGTGCAGCGTCGTATTCCGTCCGCCACGCTCCGTTTTCCGCAGCCGCATCCGACGGCTTTTGCATCAGCTTTGCAACGCCTGCAGCCGCCTCAAAAAGAGGGGCCGCAAGATTTTTCCCCGCAAGCTCTTCATCCGACGCATCCGATTCGAATTCAATAAAATCCGACTGCTGCTGGAAGGAAACCGCCGCAATCGGATATTCGAGCGCGCCTGCGGTAAATTGCGCTTCGCTTCCGACATAACGCATCGACAACGCATAATTTTCCGGAAGCGGCCATTCGGCGCCGACGCCGTTTTCCTTGAGCATGGCGTACAAACCGTTTACCGAAAGCGCATAGTCCGTAACCGTTTGAATATCCGAAAGCAGCGTTTTATTCTGGGAGTTTAAAGCGGCGCTGATATTTTCGCTTGAAAGGCGGGATGCAAAGTTTGCCGATAATTTTTGTATCGAATCGGCGGAAGCGCTCTTCATTTCCTCCACGTAGGTGCGCCATTGCGTATCCATCGCCCCGGCAATGCCGCCGCCCTTTTCATTTTTGCGTCCGACAATGGCCGACCGCGCATAGCGGCAAAAGAGGTCTCCGTAATCCGTTTCTTTTGATTCCGAACTCTCCTCATCTCCGCTGCCGAAAAATCCTGCCGTCTCAAGCAGCCGGTTCCGAAGCTCGGCAAATTCGCCGAAGACGCTTTTGACCGTTTCAAGCGCAACATTGGCCGACGCAGGGACGCTTCCGCTTACGGCGGCAATGTAGGCGTTCTTTGCGTTTTCCAGCTTTCTTTGGAGCTGCTCATATTGCGTAAGCATCGCATTGACGTCTCCGAGCCGCTGTTCGACTTCCGCCAGCCGTTCCGTTCCCGCATATGCCGTTTCAAAATCGTTCCGATACAAAAAGAAGCCCGCCGCCGCAGACTTCGCCCCTTCGACAAAGCGCCCTTCCCCCGTCAGCTCCGCCGATTTTCTCTGATAACGGCTGTAGCGCGCCAAAGCGGAAACATCGTCCGTATCTTTGATAATATCGAGCCGCCGGTCGTCGGGATTACGTTCAATGCTCAAAAGTTTCCGCGAAAGCGCGCCGAGCTTTTCGGTATTGTCCGGCTCTTCGCGGATGGTCTCCAGCAGCTCATTTGCAAGCATCGTATAGACATCGCGCACCTTCATAATGCGGCTGATGCGCTTTTGAACGGCGTCGAAACTTTCCGGATGCGCTTCCAGATAGTCGTTGAGTTCCAAGAGCGCCTTGTCGTACTCGGTACTTTTAATCAATTCATCAATTTGCCGGAGCAAAAGAGGCTGCGAAATGCCAAAAGCCGCCGTTTCCGCAACAAGAACGGCGCATGAGGCGACGAATAAAATGATGAGCGCATTCAAAAGCATTCGCATTCTGAAGACCATACTAGCACTTTTCAAAAAAAAAATCTTTTTGTTCCAAATCGCTTACAAACCGCACAGACGGATACCGCTTTGCCCCTGTATTTCCTCTAAAACAAAAAAAGGCTGGAAAACCTCACACGTTTCCCAACCTTTCGATGAAGAACACAATACGCGGCAGGCGTCTGGATGTAAAAAAACGTCCGCCGCGTATTTTCATTATCGGGAATGGCGCACGGAACTTTAGAAAAAAAGATGAATGACGGATCATTTTATCGCTTTCAGCAGAAGAAGCCGCCGCCTTCAGGGAATGGGCCGGCAGCAAACGGAAAGCGCGCGCAGGTTCCGGCACAAAGATCACGCCGAAAATCCTCGGACGAAACAACCGCTCCCGACGCGCCCGTTTGCAGGGGGATGCACACAATACTTTCTTTTTTAAAAGATTTCCGCCGCATCGTTCACCAGAAAAGAAAGCGCAGCCGTCCCTCCCTTCGGAGAAAGCGGCTGCGCTCATTTGCCTACTGCACCTTAATCGATCGGCAATTCAAGCAGCAATTCAACTTCCGTCGGAGAGCGTCCAAGTCGGCTTGCAATCGCGCTGATCGACCAGCCCTGCAACTTCAGCTGACGAACCGTCTCGCGTTCCTCTGACCTGACGTGCGTTTCCACGTTCGCTGTATTTTTCGCCGCATCGTTCACCAGAAAAACGAAAGCGCAGCCGCCCCTCCCTTCGGAGAAAGCGGCTGCGCTCATTTGCCTACTGCACCTTAATCGATCGGCAATTCAAGCAGCAATTCAACTTCCGTCGGAGAGCGTCCAAGTCGGCTTGCAATCGCGCTGATCGACCAGCCCTGCAACTTCAGCTGACGAACCGTCTCGCGCTCCTGCGGACTGACGTGCGTTTCCACGTTCGCTGTATTTTTCGCCGCATCCCGGTTCGACAAAAGCTCAAGCTGCTTAAAGCGCGAATCGATCTGCGCATTCAAATCCTGCAGCCGCTGTTCGCTTTTTCCGATTCCCTGACGCGCTGAATTAATCACTTCCATGCGCACTTCCGCCTCATCAAGCAGCTTCTTCAATTCGGACAGCTTATCCACCGCATCTCCGATTTTCGGCCCGTTTTTCAGCAGCTCGTCGACATTATGCTGCACGTCGCGGATTTCATCCGGCAGCGTTTCCGTCTGCCGCATGCAGAACTTGACGCGATCCTCAAGCGTCTTAAGATTATCGAACGAAGCGTCAACATCCTTGCAGACCCGATCAATAACCTCGTTTTTCTGTTCGAGCCGCTCATAACGCGCGGCGATATCCGCAAGCGAATCCTGAAAGTCGCGGACGCGCACTTCGATATTTTGAATCTCGTCATACGTCGCCGTTAAGCCGCGCATCTTCTCGTCAAGCGTTCCCGACAAATCAAAGAGCGTGTCGTATTTTTCGCCAAGCCCGTCAAGCCGCGTCCGCTGCGTTTCATACTCATCGAGCAGCGTTTCAACTTCGCCCTTAATCTTGAGAATGTCGTTATACTGCCCCGTCAGTGAAACGGCGGCCTCCTTGTACGATTCAAGACGGCGGAAATCGTCTTCAAGAACGGCGATTTTCGCATCAAGCTCTGTGCGCATCTGTTCGGCGTGATCGTAAGAGGCGATTTGCTCGCGCACCGCATCCAGTTCCGTTTGCAGATCGCCGAGCTGCCGCTCCATTTGCGCCGAATCATCGCGCATCTTCGTCACAAAGGCGGACTGATCGCTTAAACTTTGCTCGGAAACCTTTTCCATCCGTTCGTGGAGCGCCGACAATTTTTCTTCCGTATCCGCACTCTGACGGCTTACCTGCTCCTCCGTCTCCGTAAGCATCTTTGCATACAGCGACTGGAAGCGATCCAAAGCTTCGGCCGAACGCGTTTCATACCCCCGAACCGCCTCGTCCGTCTTTCCGTCAAGCGCATCAAGCTGAGCGGAAAGCGCCGCTTGGCGCACCGCATACTGCTCGGCGTGCGATGCAATATCCGTTTCGATGCGGGAAAGCGCCTCGCGCACCTGTTCACCGCTTGCGGCTTCAAGGCGGAGGAATTCGTTTTCGATAAACGCATGCGTATCGCGCACCTTTCGCTCCGCCTCTTCTTTGAGCCCGCCGAGTTCGCCGGCAAACAATTCCTTCGACTCGTTAAGCTGCGCGTCAAGTTTTTCCTTCCACGTTGCAAATTCATGCAGCGCTTTTTCGATTGCAGCAGCTCCCGAATCCTCCCGGCTTTGAACGGACGCTTCAAACGCCTTGAGCTCATCGAGCATTCCGTTTTTAATCCGGTCGAATTCATCGGCAAGCGTTTTTTGCGATTGCTCCGCCGACTCTTTTAAGAAGGCGTCCGAATCGGCATGCGCGCTTTCCACCTTCGCCTGAATTTCCGAGCTGAACGAAGCGACGAGATTTTTAATCTGTTCCACCTGTTCCTGCACGGACGTTTCGGTCGCCCGAATGTTTCCCATCAAGCGTTCCGTTTGATCCGCATTCTTTTGCGCAAGTTCCGAAAGACGATTTTGAAGCTTTTCGGTGTATCCCTCTTCAACGGAGCGCCGCTCGTCGGCGGAACGTTCGGAAAAGTCGGAAAGCCGCCGGTCAAAATCGTTCTTCCACGCGCTGAGCTCTTCATTAATCGCATCCCCGCGCGCTTTCAAATTCTGCTCAAACTCTTCTTCAAAGCTGCGCAGTTTTTCATCGGCGGCGCCTGCGGCATCGCGCTTCAATTCTTCAATCGTATCTTCAATCGTATGCAATTCGCCTTCAAGCTCTTTTGCGCCCGTGCTGATGCCGCTTGAGAATTCCTCATAACGCTGGCGCTGTTCGGCCATAAAAGCTGCAAACTCGCCCGTAACGCGGGAGCTGATTTCTTCCATCGCAGCGCGCAAATTGGATTCAAGCGCATCGATGTCCGCTCCCGACGCCTGAATCTGCGCAATGCGGTACTCCAAATCCTTTTTATACGCCGCAAGCTGATCGTCCGCGCTTGCAAGCGCTGCAGCCTGCTGCTTTTCGTAGGCCATGCGGATCTGGTTCTCCGATGTTTCGACCAGCTCGGAAAGCCGCTGGAGCTTATCGAGCGCATCCGTTTTAAACTCGTCGATTCTGCCGCTGATTGCCTGCACTTTCTCCGTAAATTCGCCTTCGGTTCCATCCAGATGCGAAAGCGCCTCGCGGCATTCGGAGCGGATACGGGCGACCGCATCCTCGGACGCCGCAATCGATTCGTCGGTATCCTTTGAAAGCGCGCCGAGCCTGCTTACGAAGGCCTCTTGCAGCGCCGCAATTTTTTGCTCAAGCTCAAAGCCGTAGCGTTCAATGTTATCCTGCGCGGAGGCGGCAAGTTTTTCAAACGCTTCGCTTTCCTGCCGTTCGGCCTTGCTGAGCGCCTCTACAAACAGACCGCTGTATTTTTCCTGCACGGCGCTTATTTTTTCGTCGATTTCCGTCTGCACCTGCTCCAAAAGCTTGGTTCCGGAAACGATGCTGTCCGTAATCGAATCGGAAGTCCGGACGGACGATTCAACGGCGGCCGAAAGCCGTGCGCTCATTTCCGAAAGAGAGCTTTCCATTTCCGTATGCAGGGCCTGCACGGAACCGTCGAAGCGTTCCTGCAAACCCGAAAGATTCGCCCGGCACTCCTCGTTGAACGCCGCAATCTTTTTGCCGATCTTCGTTTCGATGCTGCCTTCCTGCGTTTCGTAGACGGCATTCATCTCATCGATGCGGCGGGAAAGGGTTGCCATCGATTCATCGAGACGCTCCGTAAGCGCATTGAGATTACTCCGGTATGAGGCATTGAACGCATCCATCTTTTCTGCAATTTCCGAAGCGGCTTCTCCGTGTTTTTCTTCATATATATTCCGCACGGTTTCAATTTGCGCCGACAAATCCGAAAGCGAATCGTCCAAACGCGCCGTCAGCTGCTTAAAGTTGTCATGGTAGCCTGCGGTAAAGGTATCCATTCTGCCGGAAAGCTCCGCCGCAACGCGCGCTTCTTTTTCCGCATACAGCCGCTGCGTTTTATCAAGCCGGCCTGTCAAATCCGAAAGCGAGCCGTCAAGTTTTTCGTTCATCGAAGAGACGGCGCCCGTATATTCGGCGCTGAATGCGCGGAGCCGTTCGGCAATTTCGTTTGCCGCGGCCGCTTCCCTGTCGCCGTATGCGCGCTTTGCTTCTTCTATTTTTGCAGAAATATTTTCCATCGATGAAGAAAGCTCGGCCTCCGCGCTCGAAAGCCGTTCGGCATAATCGGCTGCAAGGCGAGAGAGCCGCCCGCTCATATCCGCTTCCGCATCATTTTCCTTCTGATTATACGCTTCTTTGAATGCGTCAAGCTGTCCGGACAAATCGGAAACCGAATCGTCGAATTTTGCCTTCAGCGCCGACAAGCTGCTTTGATGCGCGTCCGTAAAGGCGGCAATCTTTTGCGTAATCTCATCGGAAAGCCCGTTTTGCTTTTCGTCGTAGCGCATCCGGAACTGTTCAATATGGCGATCAAGCTCCGAAGCGGATTCGTCAAGCGCCGCTTTGAATGCGGAAAGCTCTTGGCGGTAGCCGGCCGTAAACGTTTCGATCTTTTCTGAAACCTCATTGGCCGCAGCCGCCTCTTCCTGTCCGTAGCGATCTTTTACTTCTTCGATCCTATCCGAAAGAGCAAGCAGCGCTTGTTCAAGGGAATCGCGATGCGACGAAAGCTCTTGGCGGTAACCGGCCGTAAACGCTTCGATTTTGTCCGTAATTTCAGTGGCCGCAGACGATTCGGCCTCCCCGTAGCGGTTTTTCGCCTCTTCGATTTGGGAAGAAAGATGCGCCATCGAAGAAGCAAGCGCCTCTTCGGCCGCGCCGATACGCGCCGTGTAGTCTGCAGAAAGCCGCTCGATCCGAGCGCCGATTTCCTGCGTGATGTCCCCTTCTTTTTCATCGTAGAGGCTCAGCGCATTTTCCACCTGTCGCGACAGATTTTCCGCAGAGCCGTCAAGCTCTTCTTTGAGCGCAGAAAGCGTCTGCCGGTAGCCGGCCGTAAACGCTTCGATCTTCTCGGCAATTTCGGAAGCCGCAGACGATTCTTCCTGTCCGTACTCAAGCTTCGCTTCTTCAATGCGATCCGTCAAATCCGTAACCAAATCTTCAAGCGACTGCCGATGGGCGGAAAGTTCTTGGCGGTAACTTTCCGTAAACGCTTCGATTTTGTCCGTAATTTCAGCGGCCGCAGACGATTCGGCCTCCCCGTAGCGGTTTTTCGCCTCTTCAATGCGCGCCGAAAGGAGCTCCATCGAAGAAGCAAGCGCCTCTTCTGCAGCTCCGATACGCGCCGTGTAGTCCTGAGAAAGCCGCTCGATCCGGCTCCCGATTTCCTGCGTGATGCCCCCTTCCTTTTCATCGTAGAGGCTCAGCGCATTTTCCACCTGTCGCGACAGATTTTCCGCAGAGCCGTCAAGCTCTTCTTTGAGCGCAGAAAGCGTTTCGCGGTAGCCCGCCGTAAATGTTTCAATCTTCTCAGCAATCTCGGCGGCCGCGGCATTTTCCGCCTCCCCGTACCGGCCCTTCGCTTCTTCGACCTCTGCCGCTAAGTGCGCCGCAGAGCCGTCGAGCTCCGCTTTGAGCGCGGAAAGCGTTTCGCGGTAGCCCGCTGTAAATGTTTCAATCTTCTCTGCAATCTCGGCGGCCGCAGCGTGTTCCGCTTCCCCGTACCGGCCTTTCGCCTCTTCTACCTCTGCCGCTAAGTGCGCCATCGAAGATTCAAGCGAATCCTTTGCCGATGCGATGCGACCTGCATACTCCCCGCTCAACGCCTCGAGGCGGCTTGCAATATCCGCTTCGGCGGCATTTTCCTTTTGCTCATACGACTGCTTGAACGAATCGATTTGAGCGTCGAGCCCGCGCATCGTCCCGTCGAGTTCCGCCTTCAGCACAGAAAGCGCATCCTGATAGCCTGCCGTAAATGCGGCAAGCTTTTCTGAAATCTCCGCGCTCACGCCGCTTTCTTTCTCTGCATATTGCGTCCGCAGCGCAGAAACTTGATCTTCAAGGCGCGCCGAAGAGCCGTCGAGCTCTGCTTTGAGCGCGGAAAGCTCTTCTCGGTAGCCCGCCGTAAACGTTTCGATCTTTTCGGCAATGTCGGCGGCCGCGGCAGTCTCCGCGTCCCCGTACCGGCCTTTCGCTTCTTCAACCTCTGCCGCAAAGTGCGCCGCAGAACCGTCGAGCTCTTCTTTAAGTGCGGAAAGCTCTTCTCGGTAACCCGCCGTAAACGATTCGATCTTTTCGGCGATTTCGTTCGCTGCGGCAGTTTCCGCTTCTCCGTACCGGCCTTTCGCGTCTTCTACCTCTGCCGCTAAGTGCGCCATCGAGGATTCAAGCGTGTCCTTCGCCGATGCAATACGCGCGGCGTACTCCCCGCTCAGCGCAGAAAGGCGGCTTTCGATGTCAGCTTCCGCGTCATTTTCTTTTTGCGCGTACGACTGCTTAAACGAATCGATTTGCGCATCAAGCCCCTGCATCGTCCCCTCTAACTCCGCCTGCAACGCAGATAGAGAGCTCTGGTACTCGGCAGAGAACGCTGCAAGTTTTTCGGAAATCTCCTCATTTATGCCGCCTTCTTTTTCGCTATACAGCCGCTTAATCGCATCAATCTGCGCCGAAAAGCCTGAAACGGAGCTGTCAAGCCGGTTTTGCAACTCGGCAAAGGCCGTTTTATACGTTTCATTGAACGAATCCATCTTACCGGTGATGCCGGAAGCCGTTTCGCGCTCCTTTTCATCATAGAACCGATGCATCTCATCGATGCGGGATGCAAAATCGCTGCGCGACCCGTCAAGCGCACTCTGTAAGTCGGAGAGAGCCGCTGCGTACTTTTCATGAAACGCCGAAAGTTTTTCATCCATCGCATTGAACGCAGCGCTTTCTTTTTCCGCGCACAGCCGTTTTTCCTCATCGATCTTTGCAGACAAGGCCGCCATCGTTTCTTCCGTTTTGCTTGTAAGCGAAGCAATGCGCTCCGCATACGTTTCGTTGAAATCGGAAAGCCGCTGGTCTATCTCGCGGGCGGCCGCCGCTTCCTTTTCGCCGAACATACGCTTCGCTTCCTCAATGCCGGAAGACAATACGCCAATCGACTCATCGAGGCGCGCCTTAACGCCGGTAATGCGGTTGTTATAGTCGATGCCCAGCGATTCGATTTTGCCGGTAATCTCGCTGATAAGCGAGGCTTCTTTGTCGCCGTAAAGCTTTTGCGACTGTTTAATTTGCGACTCAAGTTGTTCCGCCGAACCGTCAAGCTCCGCCTTCAAAACAGCAAGCGCATTCCGGAAGTCTCCGGTAAATGAGGCGATTTTTTCAGCAATTTCCTCCGATGCCGCCGCTTCGCTTTTCGTATAAAGCTGCTTTGCGTCTTCGATCTGCGCTGACAGGCCGATCATCGACTCATCAAGCTGATTTTTGACCTGCGCGATGCGGTTCCGGTATTCGACGGCCAGCGTGTTAATCTTTTCGGTAATTTCGCCGCTCACGCTGCTTTCCCGCTCACGGTACAACTGCCGAACCGCTTCAATTTGCGAAGACAGCTCGGACGTAGAATCAACGTATTTTTGAAAGAGCTCCTCGTATGCCTTGTCATATTTTTGCTGCATTTCGGCAATGCGGGCGGAATTTTCGCCGTCAACGCCGTCCATACGCGCACCGCACTCCCCGCTGATTTGCGTAAAGCGCGCGTCGCAGTCGTTTTGCAGCTCCGTGAGCATCCCGTCGTATTTTTTGGAGAGCGCGTCAAGCTGCATACGGTAGCGCGCATCAAAGTCCTCCGAGGCGCGGCTCGTATTTTCAGAAAGCTCGGCATACGCGCGCTCAAGGCGCTTGGATAAATCGTCAATGCGCCCATCGTTCTTTCCGGCAACCGTATCAAGCTCGCGGGCGTAACGGTCGTTGAGTTCGGCAACAGTCTGCGCATATTTTGCGCTCAACGCCGTCAGCTGCATCTTCGTTTTGTCGTCAAGTTCTCCAATCCGCTGCTGCAAGGCCGAAACCCGCGCATCGTTCCGCGCGGCAGCCTCCGTGTACAAGCGGCGGCTCTTTTCATCCGTTTCCTTGATATTTTCAATAATCGTTTCAAGTCGGCCGTTTTTGGCGCTGTCCGCTTCGGCAATCAGCCGCTCGCATTTTTCGGCAAGAGCATCGGCGTTCTCTTCGCACTTTTTGCGGATGCCGTCAATGTTTTCGGCATACTTTTGATTGACTTCAACAATCTGCGCCGCATACCGCTGACTTGCGGCCCCGGCAAATTTTTCATACGCCGCGCACTCTTTTTCTTCCGCAGCCTTCGCCGCATCCTCAAAAACCGTCCGGCAGCGCTCTGCAATTTCAGAAAGTCTGACATCGATCGACTCCCGCATCCGGATTACCGCCCGCATATTCGATTCGGCAACCGCCGTTACATCGGAGGCCGTGCGCTTGGAATCGGAAAGAGCGGCTTCAAGTTCTGCGCGAATATCGCGCACCGATGCGTTAAAGCCCGCCTGCATCTCGTTCATAGCGCCGTCAAGCTGCGCTTTGATAGCGGCAATAAATTCATTTGAATGCGATTGCGCCGTCGCTTCCGAATCGGCAAACTGCGCCTTCATACCGTCAAGCGACTCTTTGAGCTGCTCTTTCGCATCGGAAACAGAATCATCGAGCAAGGTTTTCATGCCCGAAAGAGAGGCGGCAACCGTCCGCTCCGCATCCGCAACCGATTCATCAAGCTGCGACTTCATTCCAGTGATCGACGCTTCAAACTCCGAGCGCGTCCCTTTCACCGAATCGTCAAACCGCATCTTCATGCCGGCAACGGAGGATTCAATGCCCGTCCGCATTTCCGAAAGCTCCGACTCAAAGGCGGCCTTTACATCGGCGATGGAGGCATCGGTACTCGCTTTTACTTCGGCCATTGACGCATCCAGCTTCGCCTTCAAATCCATAAGCTCGGCCTTGTATTCATCGCTGAGCGCATTGATTTTGTTCGTTATTTCGCTTGCAACGCCGTCGCCGCGCTCGCTGTACAGCCGTTTGACCGCTTCGATTTGGGAAGTGAGCGCATAAGTCGCGTCTGCGTATTTTTGATTAAGCTCTCCGTACGCCGTATCGTATTTTTCTTCTATATTAATAATGCGTCCGGTGTTTTCGTTTTCCGCAGCGTCAAGACGGCTGACAATGCCGTCATACACATCGCGGAAGCGCCCCTCGTAGGCGGCAGTAAACTCGGATAGCTGCATATCGTATTTTTCCGCAAAATCGCCGAACCTGTCGGAGAGCCGCTCATCAAACACCGCCGACGAATCTTCAACCTTCCGCGCAAGATCCTCGTAAGCCACTTCCAAACGGCGGCCGATTTCGGCAATGCGGTCGTCATTTTTTCCGGCACATTCTGAAAGCTGCGCCGAATACTTGTCGTTGAGCGACGAAACTGCCTGCGCGTATTTTGAACTGAGCGAAGCGATTTGCTGCTTGGTCTTTTCGTCAAGATCGGCAACGCGCTGCTGCAAGGCGTCCGCCTGCTCGCGGCTCTTATCCGCCGCCGCAATAAAAATCTGACGGCTTTTTTCGTCGGTTTCGCCAATCCCCTGCCGAATCCGCTCAAGGCGGCTTTCATTCAACGCATCGGATTCAGACAAAAGTTTTCCGTACTTTTCATTGAGCGCGGCAACATCGTCCTCATACTTTCTGCGAAGCGAATCGATATTCGACGCATACACGGCAGCCGTTTCTTCAAGCCTAAGCTCAATGTCCTGAACGCGCATTGCATTCGCTTGAGCCGCCTCATCGTAGAGCTTACAGCTTTGCTCATCGGTTTCCGCAATGTTCCGGCGGATTGCCTCAATGCGCTCCTCGTTGGCCTTTTCCGCCTCAGCAAGTTTTTCTGCATACGCATCGTTCAATGACGCAATGTTTTCCTCATAGGCCTTCTGCATGGCCTCAAGGTTTTCGGCGCAATTTTGCTTCGTCTGCTCAAACTGCCGCTGCATATCTTCGACGCGCGCCGTATTCGTCGCAAGCGCTTCATCATAAAGCTCGCGGCTTTCTAAATCCCGTTCAACAATCCCCTGCATTGCCGATTCAATACGCCCAATGTTGAGATTTTCAGCTTCCGTAAGCAAATCCGTATACCGGCCGTTAAGCTCGATTATCTTTTCTTCATATTCTTTTTGAATGAGCGAAAGCGTATCGGCATACTGCTGCTTTGCCTCGGCGAGCGCATGCTGCAATTCTTCTGTGCGCAGCGCATTTTCCGCCGATGCCTCATCGTAGAGCGCACGGCTCTTTTCGTCGGTTTCCGCAATCTCCCGCGCCATCGTCTCGATTCTGGACGCATTCGATTCCATCGCATCCGAAAGCCGCTTTGCATACTCATCTTTGAGCGTCGCTATGCTGTCGGCGCAATCCTTTTGCACTGCTTCAAGCTGCTCGCCGATTTTCTGTTTCGCATCCTCGAACTGCCGCTCAATATCGCTGATTACGGCAGAATTTTTATGCGCCGCATCCTCGTAGAGGCAGAGAGTTTGAGAATCGGTTTCGCGGATTCCCGCAGAAAGCGCTTCGATGCGGCCGGTGTTCAGTGTTTCAGACTCGTTCAAAAGCTCCGTGTACTTGTCGTTGAGCGCGGCAATGTTTCCGGCGTATTCGTGTTCGATTGCTTCAAGCTGAGAGGCGTACTCTTGTTTCGCCTCATCAAGCAGATGCGACAGCTCTTCCATGCGCGCGGCGTGTTCTGACGCGGCCGATTCGTAGGTTTCTCGCCCTGCGGCATCGGTTTCCGCAATATCCTGCAAGAGCTTTTCGATGCGTGCGGCATTTTGACTTTCCGCATCGTCGAGGCGGGAGGCGTATTGCGCTTCAAGATTCGTCGTGCCTTCCTCGTAGACTTCGCGCAACGCCGTCAGACGGTCGGCAACCTCCGCTTTCGTCTCCTCAAACTGGCGGCGGATGTTTTCAACGCGCGCGGCGTTTTCCGCGGCGGCGTCTTCGTATATTTTGCGGCTCCGCTCATCCGTTTCCGCGATGCCGTGCAATGCCGATTCGATACGGCCGGTGTTCAGCGTCTCGGATTCGTTCAAAAGCTCCGTGTACTTATCATTGAGCGCGGCGATGTTTCCGGCGTACTCGTGTTCGATCGCTTCAAGCCGAGAAGCGTACTGCTGCTTCGCCTCATCAAGCAGATGCGACAGCTCTTCCATGCGCTTAGCGTGTTCTGCGGCCGCCGATTCGTAGGTTTCTCGTCCCGCGGCATCGGTTTCTGCAATATCCTGCAAGAGCTTTTCGATGCGTGCGGCGTTCCGGCTTTCCGCCTCGTCGAGTCGAGAGGCGTATTGCGCTTCAAGATTCGTCGTCCCTTCCTCGTAGGCTTCGCGCAAAGCCGTCAGGCGGTCGGCGACTTCCGATTTCGTCTCCTCAAACTGGCGGCGGATATTTTCAATGCGCGTGGTATTTTCCGCGGCGGCATCTTCATATAACTTGCGGCTCTGTTCGTCCGTTTCCGCGATGCCCTGCAATGCCGATTCGATACGGCCGGTATTCAGCGTCTCAGATTCATTCAAAAGTTCCGTGTACTTATCGTTGAGCGCGGCAATGTTTCCGGCATACTCGTGTTCAATCGCTTCAAGCTGAGAGGCGTACTGCTGTTTCGCCTCGTCAAGCAGATACGACAGCTCTTCCATGCGCGCAGCATGTTCTGACGCAGCCGATTCGTAGGTTTCTCGCCCCGCGGCAGCGGTTGCCGCAATGTCCTGCAAGAGCTTTTCGATGCGTGCGGCATTCTGACTTTCCGCGTCGTCGAGGCGGGAAGCGTATTGCGCTTCAAGATTCGTCGTCCCTTCCTCGTAGGCTTCGCGCAAAGCCGTCAGGCGGTCGGCGACCTCCGCTTTCGTCTCCTCAAACTGGCGAGTGATGTTTTCAACGCGCAAAATGTTTTCCGCCGCAGCCGCTTCATATACCTTACGGCTCCGCTCGTCTGTTTCGGCAATGCTTTGTAATGCAGACTCGATGCGACCGATGTTTTTGTTTTCAGACTCGCTCAAAAGCTCCGCGTACTTGTCGTTGAGCGCGGCAATGTTTCCGGCATACTCCGTTTCGATACGAGAAAGATTTTCTTCATATAATTGCTTCGCGGCATCCAACTGCTGCCGAATGTCTTCAACACGCGCGATGTTCTCCGCGGCGGCATCCTCGTACAGCTTACGGCTCCGTTCGTCCGTTTCCGCGATGCCCTGCAATGCCGATTCGATTCGGCCGGTATTCAGCGTTTCGGATTCGTTCAAAAGCTCCGTGTACTTGTCGTTGAGAGCTGCAATGTTTCCGGCGTATTCGTGTTCGACCGCTTCAAGCTGAGAGGCGTACTGCTGCTTCGCCTCATCAAGCAGATGCGACAGCTCTTCCATGCGTGCGGCGTGTTCCGCCGAAGCCGATTCGTAGGTTTCCCGTCCTGCAGCATCGGTTTCCGCAATGTCCTGCAAGAGCTTTTCGATGCGTGCGGCGTTTTGATTTTCCGCGTCGTCGAGGCGGGAAGCGTATTGCGCTTCAAGGTTCGTCGTGCCTTCCTCGTAGACTTCGCGCAAAGCCGTCAGGCGGTCGGCAACTTCCGCTTTCGTCTCCTCAAACTGCCGGCGGATGTTTTCAACGCGCGCGGCGTTCTCCGCAGCAGCCGCTTCATATAGCTTACGGCTCCGCTCGTCCGTTTCGGCAATGCTTTGCAATGCAGACTCGATACGACCGGCATTTTTGTTTTCGGACTCGCTCAAAAGCTCCGCGTACTTGTCATTGAGCGCGGCAATGTTTCCGGCGTATTCATGGTCGATCGCTTCAAGCTGAGAGGCGTACTGCTGTTTCGCCTCATCAAGCAGATGCGACAGCTCTTCCATGCGCGCGGCGTGTTCTGACGCAGCCGATTCGTAGGTTTCTCGCCCCACGGCATCGGTTTCCGCAATATCCTGCAAGAGCTTTTCGATGCGCACGGCATTTTGGCTTTCCGTGTCATCGAGGCGGGAAGCGTATTGCGCTTCAAGATTCGTTGTCCCTTCCTCGTAGACTTCGCGCAGAGCCGTCAGGCGGTCGGCGACTTCCGCTTTCGTCTCTTCAAACTGGCGGCGGATGTTTTCAACGCGCGCAGCGTTCTCCGCGACGGCATCTTCATACAGCTTACGGCTTTGCTCGTCGGTCTCCGCGATGTTCTGCAATGCCGTCTCAACACGCGCGGCATTTTCGGCAGCGGCGTCTTCATACAGCTTACGGCTCCGCTCGTCCGTTTCCGCGATGCTTTGCAATGCCGCCTCAACGCGCGCAGCATTCTCAGCAGCGGCGTCTTCACATATTTTGCGGCTCCGCTCATCCGTTTCCGCGATGCCTTGCAATGCAGATTCAACACGCGCAGCATTCTCAGCGGCGGCATCTTCATACAGCTTACGGTTCTGTTCATCCGTTTCCGCAATGTTCTGCAATGCCGCCTCAACACGCGCGGCATTTTCGGCAGCGGCGTCTTCATACAGCTTACGGCTTTGCTCGTCGGTCTCCGCGATGTTCTGCAATGCTGCTTCAATGCGGACGGTATTTTTGTTTTCGGATTCGTTCAAAAGTTCCGTGTACTTATCGTTGAGCGCAGCGATGTTTCCGGCGTAATCTTTTTGCAGCGCGTGAATGTTTTCGGCATATTCGGCATCGGCTTCTTCAAGCTGCCGGCGCAACAAATCCGCACGCGCGGCGCTTTCTTTTGCCGCATCCTTGAACAGCTGTAAGCCCCGCTCGTCCGTTTCCTTGATGCTCCGGAGCACCGCTTCAATGCGGCCGGCATTGATCGTATCGGTTTCCGAAAGCAATCCGCCGTATTTTTCGTCAAGCGCGCTAATGTTTTCGGCATATTCTTTTTGCAGAGATTCAACAATTTCGGCATATTCGCGGTTCGCCTGCTCAAGTTTTTGCCGCAGGTTTTCGACGCGCGACATATTCTCCGCTGTCGCCGCCTCATAGAACGAGCGGCACGTTTCGTCGGCTTCCTTAATCCGCTGCTCAATGTCGGAAATCCGCCGGGCATTGACATCATCGGACGCTGCCATCAGCTGCTCATAGCGGCTTCCGAGCCGCTCGGCATTCTCTTCATATTTTTTCCGGAGAATATCGAGGCTTGCCATGTGCTTTTTATTCGCTTCGGCAAACTGCTGCTGCAATTTTTCCGCACGCTCCGCATTTTTCTCCGCCGCCGCGGCATAGAGCTGATCGCGCTTTTCGTCCGTATCCTTAATGCTCTGCGTAACCCGCTCAAGACGTTCGGAATTGAGGTTTGCCGTATTGTCGAGCATTTTCAGATACTTTTCGTTGAGCGCATTTAAATTCTCTTCATATTCATTTTTAAGACGCGCAAGGCTTTCCGCGTATTTTTGATTGGCGTCCAAAACCTGCTTCTGGAGGATTTCGACGCGGCCGGTATTTTTCTGCATTGCCGCTTCGACCATGCGCATACTCCGGCCGTCGATTTCATCAACGCTGCTTTTGAGTTTTTCAAGCCGGGCATCGTTTTCGGCAGCCGCCGCATCGAGCAGACGGGCATACTTTTCCGTCAGCGCATTCACCGAATCGGCGTATTTTGCGCTCAGCGCCGCGCCCTGCTCCTTCATCTTCGCATCAAGCTCATCATGCTTTTTCCGGTACGCTTCAAGACGGGATGCGACATCGGCAAGCGCTTCATCGAGCATCCTGCGCCCGCTTTCATCGTTTTTCGCAACAGATTCGGCAAGCGCCTGAATCCGGTCGGTGTTTTGCGCATCGACTTTTGCAAGAAGCGCCGTATATTTTTCGGTTAAAGCGGTAACGGAATCCGCATACGAACTTTCAAGCTCATCGAATTGCGCCGCATGTTTCCGCTTTGCATCCTCCGCCTGAGCGCTAAACTTTGCGCCGGCAGTTTCTACCGACTGCTTGAGCTTTGCATCGACCGCATTGATCCGCTCAAGGAGCGCATTGATGCGCGTACCGTTTTTGTGTTCGATCCCGCCGATTGCCTTGTCGTATTTTTCCGAAAGAGAGGCGACCGCGCTGCCGTACTTACCGTCCAAATCATCCACGTATTTTTTGCAAGTCGCATCAAGATTCGTAAGGTTTTGCTTTATGTCGCTGATGATCTTAGCCGTATTGCTGTTGTAGCGCTCAGTCAGCGCGACCGTCTTTGCGGCAATGTCCGCATCGAGCTCATCCGATTTTTGCTTGAGCTTTGCATCGAGCGCATCGAAAATCTGGCCGGATTTTTTATCGAAGTCGGCATTTTTCTGCCGCGCCGCTTCATCAATCGCCGAAGACCGCGCCGCAACTGCCGATTCTACCGCATCCAGCCGCTCATTGATCCGCTCTTCAAGCGTGCGGACATTTTCTGCAGCCTGTTTCAGATACGCATCGGCACGCTGTTCGGCCTGCACGCTCAAATGTTTGAACGCATCGTCTTCAAGACTTTCCGCCTTCCGCGCCGCATCGGCATAGACCGCTTCAATGTGCTTTTGCAGATCGCCTACGGCCTTTTCCGCGTTGCTTTCAGCCCCGTCTATAAGCGTTTTCAGTTTTTCCGCGCGCGCCGTATATTCGTCGAGCAAGCGCGTACCGATCGCTTTCAGTTGTTCGCCGTTTTTAAGAGAGAAATCCTGCGAGACTTTTGCAATGCTTTTTTCGAGTTTGCCGACGGCCGTTTCATGTACATTGAGTTCGGCGCGAATCCGGTCGACAATCGCCGATTCCTTTTTGAGCCGCTCAAGATTGTCGTCAACGCTCTTCGACATTTCCATAAGACGGCGCACATGTTTTTCATACTTTCCAAGCTGGGATTCGATCGAGCGCACCGCATTTGAATCGTCTTCAAATTTTTTCGCCATCGCTTCAAAGTCGGCAATCTGTCCTTCAAGCCGCTTTACCGCCGCCGCCGCTTGATCCTGACGCGCTTCGACTTCCGCCTTTGCTCCGCGCAGATGGTTTTCCTGTTGAGTAAAGAAAAGTTCAAAATTCCGTTTGCGCTCATCGGCGTATTTACGCACTTTATCCAGCGAATTGCTGTCTTTATCGATCAAGCGCAGAGCATAAGAAATTCCTGCGGCAACGGCAGCCGCAATCAGAATAGTTACAACAGACATTTTCCCCACCCATTCTATTGCTATATAATCATTTGACGGTCTATACGGTCAGTTTAACACAATATCCTGCAGTTGACGATAGTTCGAAAATGAAATATCGCTTTCTTTAAGCGGAATATTGAACAGCTTACGGAACCCGGACAAAAGATACGCGCTTTTCAATCCGGCGCGGTGCGCTCCGGCAACGTCGTAGCGCGCGCTGTTTCCTACATATAAAATCTCTTCCGGCAACGTTCCAAGCCGCTTCGCCATCTCGACAAACGGATAGGAGGCAGGCTTGAGCGCGCCTAAAAATTCGGTGCCCAAAATCACATCGCAATACGGCTTGATGCCCCAAATGGCTCCCTTTTGCTCCGGCGGAAAGTCCGATAAAAGCGCAATTTTCAAACCCGCTTCCTTGAATTTCCGAAACGTTTCCGGCACGTCCTTATAGCAGGGAATCCGGTCAAAATTCTTTTTCAGCCCGTCGTATACAATCTCATTGAGCCGCCGCTCCGCCTCAGCCGGAATGCAGCCCATCCGGCGCGCCATCCGCTCAGCTTGTACCGCACGGAAATTTTCCAAACGCTCGGCGCCGTGCAAGGAGCTTCGCACCAGCCCGTAATGCAGAAAAAAAAGCGGATGCGAAAAATAATGCAGACAGGCGCTAAAGTGAATCTTCCACTGCGGATACAATGTCCCGTCAATGTCAAACGCCACCGCCTTTATTTCTCCAAGCCCTTTTATGTTCAAGAAACGCTCCTTTCGATAGTGGTCGGTATCATACACGCTCTCGGCCGACATGTCTATAAAATCGAAAAAGGGAAAGGAATTTATCGGCGCATTTTATACCGAATCTGATCATTTTTTTTAGAAAAATTCGAAGAAAAGCCGTGAGCCGCGCAAAAGGTAAGCGGGCGGGGCGGGCGGAAGAAATTTTATTTGACAGATTTAACGTTATCGTCCGCCCGCTTCGAGTTTTGCCGTCGGCAAAACTCGCGAGAGATTTGGCAAACTCGTTGTTTTGCTGCCATTAAACAGGTGTCCGGCAAAATTGTATCCTACAGAGTGAAATTGGTCGAGTGGCCGCCGGTTTGCATAAGGCAAAACAGCTAGATGGCACGGGAAACTGCCTCGAGGCCGTTTAACCTTTCAAGTGTCCCTCAAGTCCGCTTGCTGCCCGATCACTATATATCTCGCCTATTTTGCGCAAGGAAAACAGGAGGCGGGCGGGGCGGACGGAAGAAATTTTATTTGGTAGATTTAACGTTATCGTCCGCCCGCTTCGAGTTTTGCCGTCGGCAAAACTCGCGAGAGGTTTGGCAAACTCGTTGTTTTGCTGCCGTTAAACAAGTGGCTGGCGAAATTGTATCCTACAGAGTAAAATCGGTCGACCGGCCGCCTCCGGTTTGCATAAGGCAAACCGGCTAGATGGCGCGGGAAAACGCCTCGAGGCCGTTTACTCTTTCGAGCGCCCATCCATATTCCGCGTATTAGTTTTCCCGCACGTCCATTATCACAACAATACTTGCCTGCTTTCCGGAAAGGAAAACAGGAGGGCAAGCAACTCCACCTTCCGCGTGCAGACTTCTCCGCCTGCCCGCTGCCACGACAATACTCTCACGTTTTCCAAAAAGAAAACGTGAGGCAGGCGGCCGAACAATTCTAACTTCCGCGTGCAGGTTTCTCCGCCTATCCGCTATCACGCCAATACTCGCACGTTTTGCACAAAGCAAAACGTGAGGCAGGCGGTCGAGCAATTACATCTTCCACGTGCAGGTTTCTCCGCCTGCCCCTGCCACGACAATACTTGCCTGTTTTCCGGAAGGAAAACAGGAGGCGTGCGGTTGAGCCATTAAATCCTGTAGTGCCCTCCATCCCGCACGCTCGATTATTTTAAACGAAGTGTTAATCCGTCGTATGCGGGAGCGACGCTGCCGCCGGTGGAGACGATGCGCTCGAGGCGGGGAAAATGGGGGAGTTGTTTTTCGATGTACGAGATGATTTGCGCGTGGCTGTTCATGTGGGTGATATGCGTAAGCCACGTATGCTTTGCGCCGATTTTTTCGGCGGCGGCCATCGCCTGTGCAAAACAAAAATGCGTCGCATGCGGCGGGATGCGCAGTCCGTCAATAACCAGATGATCGATGATGCCGCATTCATCAGTAATCCGCTGAATCGAGCCCGCCTTAATTTTATTGCAGTCGGTAAGGTACACGATCGATCTCCGCACGCCTTCCTGCATGACGGTCAGCGCCCACCCCGTCGTTTTAAGCGAGCCGTGCTTCATGGCAACCGGCATGACGGTAATATCGCCTGAAGCCTGATCCTGTGCGGTTTTGAGAAGCCGACAATCCTTCAGCGCAATTTTCGGTTTGCCGCCGCCCGTTTGCGTCTCTTTAAAAATATAGTCGAATCGCTTTTTCACATCGTCAATGGTATGCCGGTTCGCGTATACGGGAAGGCCTGCTCCGGCCGATTCGGGGGTGTTGTCGGACGACGCGGTATGACTGAAAATCCGCAGGTCGTCAATGCCGTGCAAGTGATCGGCATGGCTATGCGTTAGCAAAACCATGTCGACGGCGCGGATTTTGTGCCGCCGCGCTTGTATGCGGAACTCCGGCCCCACGTCAATCAGAATGTGAGCTGCGCTTCCGTCCCGGTTTTTATGCGTGACGAATGCGCTCGAGCGGAGCCGTTTGTCCCGCTTGTCCTTTGAGCGGCAGACGGCGCAGGCGCAGCCGATGCAGGGAATGCCGTGACTGGTTCCTGTGCCGAGCAAAACCATCTTCATCAGATAAGGCCTTCGTAAATCAATCCCTGTTCCCCGTCAACGGTAACCGATAAATCGCTTTCGAGCACTTTTTGCGCGTCGGGAACGTTCATCACCCAGACAAGAGAGGAATTGACCAATGCCAGCTGGTCGGGCGGAAGGTCGCTTCCCGTTTCCGAAACGACCGCATCGACAGCGCGTAATGCGGGAATCGCCTCTTCCGTAATGCGGTGGCACACCAAAATCAAGTGGCGGTTCGCTTTAATTTTATCGTGGAAGTTCGGCATGTCCTCCATGCGGATAACCCGGCCGCCGACGCGGACACGATTTTCTTCCGCAAAGCCGAATGCCGTTCCGCGCGCAATGACATTTCCGACAATCAGCGTTTTAATCGTATTGATCATCAGCGGACTTGAAAGCGGAATTCCTGCGCACATAACCACCTTGCTGGACAGCTTTACCGCGCCGCAGTCGAGCGCAAGTTTTACCGCATTTTGAATCATCATTTCCGAATCGTCGGCGACGCTGCAGTGCACGGGAGAAACGCCCCACTGAAGTAAAAGCTGCCTCAGCACCTTTTCATCCGGCGTAACGGCGATCACCATCTGCTCCGGCCGGAACATTGCAATGATGCGCGCAGTGTTTCCGTGCAGGGTCGGCACGATGATCGCCTTTGCGTTTATATCTTCGGCCACAAGATAGGCGTTATGCGCGACGATATGGCCGATCGTCATTTTTGCCTTGTCGTAAGGATCCATCACACTCATAGCGCGGCGGTATTCGTCGGATTCTTCGGTCGTCCGCGTAACCAGCGCCATCGTCTTAACCGCTTCAACCGGATAGCGGCCGCCGGCAGTCTCTCCGCTGAGCATGACCGCATCCGTTCCGTCAAAGACCGCATTTGAAACGTCAGTCAATTCGGCGCGCGTCGGACGCGGGTTGACAATCATCGAATCGAGCATCTGCGTCGCGGTAATAACCGGCTTACCGGCAAGGCGGCAGCAGCGGATCATCGCCTTTTGCGCAAGCGGAATGCGTTCGGTCGGAAGCTGCACGCCGAGATCCCCGCGCGCAACCATAATGCCGTCCGCTTCTTTTACAATTCCTTCTATATTATTAAGCCCTTCTTCGCTTTCAATCTTTGCGATAACCCGCGCATTCGCGCCGATTTGCTTGAGGTATTCTTTGATCTGCACCACTTCTTCAGGAAAGCTCACAAAACTTGCCGCAACAAAGTCAACGTCCTGCTCCTTGCCGAAAATCAAATCGCGCTTGTCAATTTCCGACATAATCGGGAGGCCTGCATGCACGCCGATGATGTTGACGTTCTTGCGGCTGCCGATGGAACCGCTATTCGCCGCACGGCAGAGAATCTTTGCGCCTTCGATCTTTTCGATCAACAGCTCAATGAGCCCGTCGGCAATGAGGATTTTGTTACCCGGAGACAGTTTTTCCGCCGCTTCCTGCCATGAAATCGAAATATGACACGGATGAACACCGTCGCCGGCCGTACAGACGGAATTGTCCGCAATGACTTCCGCCTTGTCGCCGACCGTGATCGTAATCGGCTGATTGTCCTTCACCAGTCCCGTGCGGATTTCAGGGCCTTTGGTATCGAGCAGCAGCGCCACCGGCGTATTAAGTTCCGCCGAAATCCGTTTTACGCGCGCCATCGCTTGCGCATGCCATTCATACGTCCCGTGAGAAAAATTAAAACGGGCAACGTTCATACCGGCCAGAATCATCTCGCGGATAATTTCATCTTTGTCGCAAGCCGGCCCAATCGAGCATACAATCTTTGTCTTTCGTGTAACCATGCGCCGATTATAGAATCCTGTGCAGGGATTTTCAACCGGAATACGAAAAGAAAAACGCCGATATGAATGAAATGCAGCTTTTCCGTGCGTTTTGTAATTCTTTTACATACGGAAAAATAGCGAACTCAAATCACAAAAGCCGAAGTGCACCCGTGCACCCCACCGTGCCGACTCGGCAAAGATTCCAACGGGCATCAACAGCAGGCGGGCGGGAAGAGCGAAGGGGGGAGAATCCGTTTCGTTCAAAGCAGCGGAGCGACCGTGCTCGTCAGGCCGTAAAGCCAACAGCCGCCGTTCCCTGCCGAACTACGGCTATGCATCCTACCCTGCCACCGCAGGCAAGATTCCGTGCACGCACCGGTGAGACCGGAGGCCTTTTTCAACAGCGGAAGAACCTGTTTTGTCCAAAGCCAGTGGAGCGACCGCAGTCCGTTAGACAGCAAAACCAGATGCCACCATTCCATGCAGAACTGTGCCTGTACGCCTAGTCTACCGCCTCAAACAAGATCTGAGCGCACATCGGCGGGAGGGCGGTAAGAGGGACGGAGCGACCGCAGTCCGTCAGACAGCAAAACCGAATGCCGCCATTCCATGCAAAACTGTGGCTGTGCGCCCTCCCCCTGCCGCCTCGGACAAGATTCCGTGCACGCACCAGAGAGGCCGACGGACGGCATACGCTGCATCCGGTATCAGCGGGCAGCAGCCGGTGTTAGGTGGGTTGCGTAATCTGTTCCAAGATGTTGTGTAAATGGTCGCCGAATTTTTCGATTTTCCGGACAAGGTCGAGGTAGAGCAGCTCGGCTTTTACGTCGGCGCCGCTTTCAATGCGTTTCCGCGCAAGTTTTTTGAGATTCCGGCGAGTCGCGTTGATGTTGTGTTCAAGGTCGCGCGCCAGTTGAAACTCATCCTTGTTTAAGGAGTGATTGATACTTATGTTGATGAATACCAGAAATTCATAAGCAGTTTGGAAATAACTGGAGAGGCGCTCCATATCTTCCGGATGGAATTTCATTTTTTTTTCGATGCTGCGCTGAAGTAAAAGACCTGCGCACAGGCATTCGTCCGATATTTGTTCAAGGTCTTCGATAATTTGCACCTTACTTAATAGATTTTGCCGCTGATTTTCGGAAATCGGCAGGCGCTCGCACTTGATGATATAGCGCACGAGCTGTTCATGCATTTGGTCGCAGTAATTTTCCGCGCGTTCAAGCCCTTCAATGTTGTTTTCAATAAAATGCGGCGTCCGCTTCTTAAATCCTTCAAACAGCCGCACAAACATCTGCTCAATAACTTTACTCATATCGGAAAGCTCTTTTTCAACGCGGACAATATGCATTGCGGCGTTTTCCTTGCCGCCTTCGACAAATTCAAGATGATAGTATTTCGGCGAATCGGATTTTTTTTCTTTTATGATAAGCATCGAAAGGCGCACAAGTTGGCCGACAAGCGGCAGCAAAATCAATGTCGTCAGCGTTTTGAAAACAGTGTGCAGGGCGGCGATTCTGATTGCGATGTTCGCGCCGAAGGTGATTAACGAAACGAACGAGAGGAGCGGCCGGAACAGCAGCAAGGCAAGCGCAGTGCCGAACACATTAAACAGCACGTGAATGATTGCAGTGCGCCGCGCATTTGTCGAAGAGCCGATGGACGCAAGCACCGCGTCAATCGTAGAGCCGATATCGCTTCCGAGCGTCAGCGCCGCCGCCGTTTCCCACGTTACCACTCTATTAAAGGCGAGCGTTATCACCACCGCCGTAAATGCGCTCGATGAATGCATGAGCGCGGTGATAATAATGCCGAGCAGAAATCCGATGAGGATCGAAAGCGCTCCCATGTTTTGTATGCCGGTCAGAAAGTCAAGCTGCTCCGCATTGAACGAAAAAGTATCCTTCAACCCCGCAAGTCCTAAAAAAAGCAGCCCGAAGCCCATTACCGCTTCGCCTGCATTCTTTACATGCGTCTTTTTTAAGAGCGAAAGGAAAAAACCTGCTCCGAACAGCGGAACGGCAAAGGCGGATATGTCGAAATTAAAATTGAAACTTGAAAGCGAAACAATCCACGCGGTAATTGTCGTACCGATGTTCGCGCCGAAAATAACGCCGACCGCATTGGTAAGCGACAACAGTCCCGCGTTGACAAACGAAACGGTCATCGCCGTTGTTGCTCCCGACGATTGAATAACCATCGTAATGACCATTCCCGTCAGCAACGCGACAAAACGGTTTCCCGTTACCAAGCGGAGGGCGTGTTGCAGTTTTGCTCCCGCACTCTTTTGTACGCCGGAACTCATCAGCTTCATTCCGTAAAGCAGAAAGCCCAAACTTCCGGCAAACCGTAAAATTGATGTCACTATCAGCATGGCGCAAAGATTACTGGAAAAGGGCGGCTTGTTGCAAGGGTAGAGAAAATCCGCGCGGAACGAAAAGCATTTTTGCAGAGCGACCGCCGCCTGCATTAAACCTGTTCGGAACCTTCCGTTTCGAAACAGGTTCCCTTGAAATGCGATGTTCTAAATCGTGCTATTTGTGCGATTTAGAACGCATCGACCGACTCGAAAACGCAGTTATCGAATCGGTCGATTCTCTTGCCGCAAACGGATGTCGCTGCTCTCTCAATTTGATGCGGGGGCAACAGGTACTCGCAGCTCGTTCCGGTAAAAGGCGCCGTCCGCGGCCGTATTTTGGTTTTGCGCTTTAGTTAGCGGCCGCTCAGGGCTTTTTTCCAGCGGGAGACAAGCTGCAAAGCGGCAAGGGGCGTCATGCTTTCGGGATTGGCTGAAAGAATTTCGTCGAGTACAATTTCTTCATCGCTGAAAAGCCCCGGCGCAATATAGACGGGCTTTCCGGCAACCGGTTCGTCCTCTGTAATTGCCGCCGGCGCGCTCAAAATCGGACGATCTTCGGCAATATTCTGGATATGCTCCAAAATCGCGTTTGCCCGGTCGATAACCGCCTGCGGTACGCCTGCAAGCCGCGCAACATGGATTCCATACGAATTTTCGCTTGCGCCGTCTTTGACCTTCCGCAAAAACGTAACCGAGCTGCCGTTATCCGCAACGTCCATGCACAGCAGTTTGAGGCGCGGGTGGTCAAGGCGCGTCAACTCGTGGTAATGCGTGGCAAAAAGGGCGCGGCATTTAATTTTATTCAAAAGATATTCCGAAACCGCCTGCGCGATAGAAAGTCCGTCCTCCGTAGACGTGCCGCGCCCCACCTCATCCATAATGACGAGGGAGCGGTCGGTCGCGGAGCGGAGAATGCTTGCCGTTTCCGTCATTTCCACAAGGAAGGTCGATTCCCCGCGCGCAAGATTGTCGCTTGCCCCAACGCGGCAGAATATCCGATCGGTGATGCCGATTTCCGCACTCTTTGCAGGAACAAACGATCCGATTTGCGCAAGGAGCGCAATGAGCGCGTTCTGCCGCAAAAAAGTGCTCTTTCCCGCCATGTTCGGTCCGGTCAAAAGCACGAAGGTCGGCCGCGCATCGTCTTCGGCGCTGACCGACAAGTCATTCGGAACAAATTCGCCGTTCGGCAGATGATTTTCTACAACCGGATGCCGCCCGCCGATAACCCGGAATTCCTTGCCGGAAGAAATGACGGGGCGCACCCAATCATGAACGGCCGCAGTCTTTGCAAACGAGGCCGCCGCATCCGTGTACGCAACTTCGCCTGCCGTTTGCAAAAGATACGGCACATACGGATGGAGGCGATTTCGCACATCAATAAAAAGGTCTCGTTCAATTTCGAGTATCCGTGCGCCGGCTTCCCCCAATTCATGCGCAAGCTGCTTGAGCTTGACGGTCGTATAGCGTTCGGCTCCAACGAGCGTACGGAGTTTTATGAAGGAGTCCGGCATCATCGCCGCTTTTGAACGCGACACCTCAATAAAATAGCCGGAGGCGTTCGTGTATTTGATTTTTAAGTTCGGATTTTTCGTCTCTTCCCGCGCGGCCGCCTCGTATTCGCTTAAAATTCGGTCAAAATTATCCCGCACATTCCGCCAGTGATCGAGCTCCTCCGAATAACCTTGGCGAATGATGCCGCCTTCCGTTAGCGATGTGCTCGGATCATCGTCAATCGCATTCTGAATCAGATCGATAATTTCGACGGCGCGCTCATCATCGAGCGCAGCAAAATCGTAATCGGCAAGGACGGAACGCACAGACAGCCACGCGGAAAGGCTCTGCCGCAAAGCGACAAGTTCTTTCGGATGCGCCTTATCCATCGCGATGCGCCCGGCAAGCCGCTCAATATCCAGCACGGGAGAAAGCTGTTCGCGCACGTGCTCCATGAGCGTCCGGTTTTCGGCAAATAAGGCGATGTGCGCTTGGCGCGAATTGATTTTCGCCTCGTCGGTGAGCGGATACAAAATCCACGTGCGGATCATGCGGCTTCCCATCGATGTCATTGCGCGGCTGACGCATTCAAGGAGCGTATACTGAGAAGAGCCGTCGCGGAGGTTCGTAACCAGCTCAAGGTTTCTGCGCGATGAGCCGTCAATCCTTAGATATTGGCAGTCGGCGTAGACCGAAATTGAGCTGATGTGAGGCATTGCCGCGTTCGTTGTTTTTTCAAGATAATCGAGCAAAAAGCCTGCCGCAGGAATTTCAGGAGCGCTTTCCGTTAAGCCGAATGATTGGAGCGTTACCGTTTTGAATTGACGGTTTAAGGCGGTATATGCGTACTCGGCATTAAAATTCCAGTCCGGATAGTATGAAACAAACAGATTCGGCAGCGCCTGAATCGCCGTCTGAACGACTGCATTCGTTTTTAGCGATTGCGGCAAGAGCAGCTCGCGCGGAGCGCTCCGCTCAAGTTCCTTTGAAAAGTTTTCCTGCATATCGTTTGCGCGCCACGATGTTGCCCAAAAGGCCGATGTCGTAATGTCGATGAACGCAAAACCGGCAAAGCCGCGCGTGATGCACAGCGCCGCAAGATAGTTGTGGGAGCTGCCGTCCAAGTATTCCGATTCAAGAACCGTTCCCGGCGTGATGATTTCGACAACCTTCCGCTCCGTAAGCCCCTTCGCCTTCGGATCGCCGATTTGTTCGCAAATAACGATTTTTTTTCCGAGCCGCAAAAGACGCGCAATGTAGATCTTTGCCGCGTGGAAGGGGATGCCGCACATCGGCGCCGTTCCTCGATGGGTCAGCGTCAAATTGAGCATTCGGGAGACGGCAACCGCATCCTCGTTGAACATTTCGTAAAAATCGCCTAAGCGAAAAAAAAGTATGTCGTCTTTGTGCTCCGCCTTAATCCGCGCATACTGCTGCATGACGGGGGTAAGGGAAGCGGTCTCTTCGGCCATTTACAACCCCAATGAAGCAATTACCTGATCCGTAATATCAATCGAATTTGAATGCCACAAAATGCCATTCGCCTGCTGTAAACTTAAAATCATGCTGTAGCCGCCGCGCTCGGCAATATCCGAAAGCGTTTCATACAATTTTTTGTAAAACGCATCCGAGCTTTGCAGCGATTTTTGCGTTGATTCAAGCTCAATATTCTTTGCACTCGTATATTCGCTGAGAAAATCCGTCTTTTTCGTTATTTCTCCCTGTATACGCTGCGCCATTGACGCATTACCGCTCTTTTCGTATTCCAGTTTGCGCTCCTGTAAGCGCCGGAGCTCTTCGGTATACTTGTTGATTTCGTTTTGGTATTCCGCCTTCTTTTTCTCATAGTTACGAACGGAGGAAGAATTCCTGAAATACGCATTGTATACTTTTGCGGTATCGACCACGCCGAATTTCGTAATTTGCTGCGCGCAAATCCGCATTCCGCAGAAAAATAACAGCGCAAGCGATGCGCTCAAAATCTTCGTTTTCATAAAAACCTCGCATATACGGAACGTGCGCACACGAGCAGTACCGCTCCGCGTCTTCTTTTATTTGAGCCGTTCGGAAACGTCCGTTTTAGAACAGCTTTATTTTGCGCCGACCGATTCCCGTCATACGAGCGCGCGGCGCGCCGCTATCTATTTACGATATTGAATGACAGCACGAATTTCCACGTATCGTACATTTTTGCCGAGCCGTCTTCAATCCTGAAATTATTTGCAAACAGCAAGTGCAGGGGAAACTGCGGAATTAAAAAGCGCAGCGCCGGTCCAAAGCTGAAATAAAAATCGTTGAGCGACAGCTCATTGAAAATCTCTCGCGGCTCGTCTTTTACCGCAACGCCGTCCAAAAAGCCTGCAATGCCGATTATCCCCGGAAATATCGGAAAGCGCAGCTCGACCTTGTTTGCAAGCATCGCCTTGCCGCGCGTTTGGGTGTACACATTCGTCCAGCCGCGCCCGTTAAACACGCCGTCGATATACACCTTGCTTGAGTCTCCGAACAGCGCGCCCGGCACCGGAAAAATAGTCGTCAAGCCGGTGTACGCCGCAAAGACCGCCTTAAAGTTCCAGTAGCCGCTAAATAGCGGAATGTCGAACAGCTTAAAATAGCCTTCAAGTTTTGTGTCGGAACGCAGATAAAACTCCTGCTCAATGCTCGGAAGTAAGCCGAACCATGTAAGCCGCTGGCTTGTAAACCAGCCCTTCGTCGGATCGTAGTTGACGTCGCGGTTATCAAGGGAGACTGCGGCGTACACGGAGTTTTTGAGACCGAAACGGTTTGCGTTCTTGTTGACGCCCGAATCGATCGGTACAAACAAACCTTCCTTATAAACATTGTCGGTAAGGGTGTTCGCCATACCGCCGGTAACCGTCAAAATCGCAAAATTCGGAAGCCACCGCCTGCCGATCGAAGACGTCAGCGAACTGCCCCACGAATCATACGTCATGTAATAGCTTGAATCGTCAAACGTACCGTTTGCAAGCCAGTTGAAAGTCAGCGCCGACGATTTAGAATGGAAGAACGAAAGGGATTCGCCCCATGAGATCGGCTTATTGAAAATCCACGACTGGCCGTAGGAGAAGTCGATGGACTGCTCGCTGCTTGAAATATTCGTTCCGGCCGACAGCGTTTTGCCAAGCCCCCGGAAATTTGAGTTTTCGACCTTTGCAAAAAGCGATATTGGAATCTCGTCTGCATTTTGTACGCCGGAAAAGGTCATGCCGAACTGCAACGAGGTTGTCGATTGCTCTTCTACCGTTACAATGAGATCGACGAGGTTTTCCTCCGAACCGGAAACCGGCTCCGGCACAATGCTTGAAAAATACTGCAAGTTATACAGATTCCGCATACCGGTTAAAATCTTGTTACGCGAAAAAACATCGCCGGGTTTCAGCGGAATCTCGCGCAAAATGACGTAATCTTTCGTTTTGGTGTTGCCCTTGACGATGATGTTTTCCACGTGCGCACGGGAGCGCTCGACAATACTCAGGGCGTATGCAATCGTGCGCTGCTCGGAATCTTTATTTACCGACGGTTGAAATTGATTCGACATATAGCCGTTTTCATAATACAGATTCGTGATGCCGGAAAGTCCTTCATTGAATTTTATCTGATTAAAAACGTCGCCGGGCGCAAGTTTGATGAAAGACAGCAGTTTTTCCGTTTTAAAAATCTCGTTGCCCGTTATGGAAATACCGTTATAAATGTACTGCGCGCCCTCTTGAATTACAAATGTCAGCTCAAGCTCGTCGCGTCCTTTGGCGTCATTGCGCGTCGTATTTTGAATAACGTCCGCAATACGCGCATCGATGTAGCCGCGCGTTGCGTAATAGGCGATGATTGCTTGCTTGTCCGCTTCAAGTTCCGAACGCTGGAACGCTCCGGCTTTCAAAAAACCGCGCTCTTTGAGTTTGAGCTTGCTTTTGAGCGTACGCTGCGAAAACACCGTGTTCCCGCTGAAGGAAATTGCAGAAATAACGGTTGAAGCGCCTTCGTTAATCAAAAAAACGACTTTAACGCCGTTCGGGCTTTCTTCCTTCTCATGGCTTACCGAAACGTCAGTAAACCCCTTCTTTATATATAAATCCCGGATTGCCCGCTCGTCGATGAGCACGGCAGAATCGATGAACACATCGCCGATTTTAATCGTTACCGCTTCTCTGAGAGCATTGTTGCGGACTTTTTTGTTGCCCCGAAACACAATTGCAGAAACGACAGGCTGCTCGGTTACTTGAAAGACCAAACTAATCCGGTCTGCGCGATGCTTATCGTGTTTTACAAAAGGATTTATTTCCGAAAAATATGAAAGCGCATAGAGCCGGTCAAGGATTTGGTCGTAGAGTTCGGCTGTAAAGGTTTTTCCGATAAAGTTATTCGTTATGCCGGTTACGTCAGAACGCTTTACGTTATTAAGCCCTTCAAATGAAACGGATGCAATCGTCTTATTCCAAAACCAGTCGCCGCCGTCATCCGAAGCATCTTCGGCAAAAGCTGCCGCGCACACGCACAGCGTCAAAATCAGGAAAACCAGCGTCCGAAGCGGCCGCGCATTTTTTAAAAACATATTTACTCCTCAACAAGCCTTGCCCGCTTCTTCCCTGCGCCGCCGCTTGCCCATTCCGTAAACGCCAGCGTTATTTTGGAACGGAAAATAGTCAACCGCTCAAAACTTCCGTTTCAAAGCAGGTTCCATTGAAATGATGGTCAAAGTCGCGCTATCTATGCGATTTTGAACGCATCCGTCTGTTCGACACGCAAGGCATCGAACAAGACGATTTTCCGCAGGCATTTTACCGCACGGTTAAAAAGAAAATTTCCATGAAAGTGTTACGGAAGTCGAAGCCACAATACGGTTGCTGAGCATCGCATCAATATCCGGCGAGGTCGTCCAGCGGATGTTCGCAAACGGAGATTCAAGTTCCAAACCGAATTCCGGCCTGAACACAAGCCCTCCGGCAACAACTTTGTCATCAAGCCGCGACTCGTCATACGTCCAATGCATCAGGGCATCGGCATACAACGCGCTTCCGAAATATTTACCAACGTAAACAGTTGAATTATCCAAAAAGTTACCGATGCCGACGGCAGGCTTGCCCGAACGGCCGTCGTGGCTGTCTTTGGATGAATCTCCCGAATTCAAGCTAAGCCCCATTTTTACCGTATTCTGGAGGACGGAAGTCCTCACAGACAATATATCAAAGTTAAGAAAGTCACGCAACTTATTCTCTACCGAGCGGCCGATGGTCGATTGGATTGCGTAGTCGCCGGTTGCAAGCAAAAATGAGCTGACATTTTTTGAGTCGGCGACGGCAATCTGTCCGAGCATGGCGCGCAGCTGCGTTTCAGAGCGGGCGGGAATCGAGGAGAACGTCGGATTAAAGTCGAGCAGCCGCTGGTTTTTTGCGCTCAAAATGAGGCGTACCTCGTTTCCGTTTTCATCGTGTTCGCGCGTTTCCGCCTGCACACTGATCATCGGGTTGAATGTCGGTTCCTGCTGCATGAATTTGAGCGTTCCGCTTTTCAGATAAAAGTTCCGGTTCAAGTAGGCGATGTCGCCTGAGCGAACGGCAAGATTGCCGTCTATTTTAAAGGAAGATTCCGACGAATCGCTTTTGAACAAAAGCGTACTGTTCGGCACAAAAACTGCCCGCAGCAGCGGCTCAAAGCGAAAACTCGTATGGTCGCCGAGCGTTATGTTTAAGTCCGTGCGGATGCCGATTTTTCGTTGCGCTTGCGGCGAAGATGCTCCCCCCGCAAGGCTCCGCGCTTTTAGCTTCATCGTCGTTTTTTTTACAGCGATGCCGCCTGTAACGTCGAGCATTTTATCTTCAAGACCGAGATTCAGATCGATGTCTGCCAATCCGTTAATTTCGATGTTGCCAAGTTTAACGTCCGCCGGACAATAAATGCCTTTCGGCGTGTGAATACGCGCATCAAGTCGGCTGAATGCCCACCGCTCAAAGATTGCCGTCATGCTTACGATGAGCGGATAGCTTCCTCTGACGGTGCCGCGCGATTCGGCCATCGAAATTTTATTGTGATCCATAATGAGCATTGTCTTCGGCACGATAATATGCGATGGAACGAGCGTCGGCAGGGCAAAATCGGCATCGGAAAGCGAAGCGGCTCCCATAAATTCGGGATCGGACTTGAGGCCGGAGATTTTGAGCGCGCCGCGGAGGATGCCGCCGTAAATCTGGAGAGCCGCAATGTCGATGCCGCCGAACAAGGCGCCTGCGTCCAATCTGAAATCTGCAAGTTTTATGTCGAGCGTTTTACCCGCCGCGTTGCCGGACAAATTAAAATAAAGCGGCTTTCTTTCCTCCGCAGAAAAATTGATGTCGCCGTTGCCGTCGATGATGCCGGAGATGCCGATTTCCTCCGATGTCAAAAGCGCAATGCTGTCAGGCGTTTTTAAAATCGACAGCCAGATAGGAAAGGGATTTCTAAACAGCGTTCCCGAAATTTCCGGGCTTGAAAGTTTTGCAGTGAATGCGGACGGAAGGCGCTTCCCCTCCTCGAATACTGTGTCGGAAACGGAAAACTCAAGCGGAACGTGCACGGTGCGCTTGAGCAGCCCCGTGTCGAACGTCGCTGAAAGAGAGCCGGTAAAAGCCGCAAGGTCAAACGAGGCGGAAATATCGCTGAACGTCATGTTGTTGTAGCGTACGTTCATCTTATCAATCGTCAGCTTTTTTTCTTCGATGTACGCAAAAAGGTCAGTTTCAATCTTCCGCCGCGCACTGAACAGCCCGAAATGCTCAACATTCACGCCGATGTACGGATTTTCGAGTGCGCCGCTTGCGATAAGGGTCGCCGTAACGGTGTTTGCCTCGTTTTGTTCCGCCGTAAAGCGGCCAAGCCCAATCGCCGTTACAATCGCCTGCGCATTCAGGTAAAAGCCCGTCTTCGCCTCAGCAAGCGGAAAGCCGAAGGGGTTGGTCAATTCCGCCGCAATGTCGATGCTTTCGTTGCTTTGAGGATTTTTTACCGTAAACGAAAACTGCGCCGAATCGAAATCCTTTTCGTTAAAATTGATAAAAAGTTCGCTCTTTCCGCGCAGCGTCGAAAAACGGTCGGAATAGGCGATGTTATTTAAGAATGCGCCGTATTTTGTAAACGAACCGGAGGCCGTCAAAGCCGGATGGAAGGCGAATTTGTTTCCTGTTTCCGCCGCTTCAAAACGCGCAAGGCCGAACGTAAAGCCGTCATCTTTTGCGTAAGAAAAACCGGTGTCGAGCGAAAGCGAAAAGACGGTATCGAGCGCGGGAAGCGGAAATCCGTCTGCGGAAAACGAGCCGTCGATACGCGCGCCGCGCTCTCCGTGCGAGCGGTATACGTCGAGGGCAAATCCGTAATCGCCGCTAACCGTGAGCGCATCCGGCAAAATGTTTCCGGCAAAGTGGTAGGGAATCGATGAGCTTGACGCATCCGCGCTAAAAAACACCTCTTTCGAGTTCTGAGCGCGTTCCAAAAGAGCGGAAAAATGCGTGAGCCTTCCGCCGGATAGATAGTCGAGCTTGGTAACTTGCACGGTCGAATCGTTGCCGTCAAGGGAGAGATAGACGAATTGCCCGTCTTTTTTCGTATTTGCAACATAGGCGTACGGCACATTGAATGCGAGCGTCTTTAAATCGGAGGAGACGAATAATTCGCCGGAAAACAAATATGGAGAGAGCATTTTAAGCGACGGCTTTTTGTTCGTAAAGAAAGCTCCGGTTTCTGCAAGGCTGTCGAGGTACATCCGGTCCGCCGAAACATTCGTCTGCACATAGTTTTTGCCTTTCAGATAGCTGCCGTTCATTTTAAGCAGCCCCGGCCGGTCGGTTTCGGCATGGGCGTAATCGGAAAGCTCAAAACTAAAGTCAAGCGAATCCGGCTGATTGCGCACGTCAAGCTGCAAGGCGGTAAATGCCTTTCCATCGAGGAAAAGTTCCGGCGAAAAGCACATAAAGCCGCCGTCAATCGGGTCAAAATAAACTTCTGTAGAAATAACGCCGCCGTTTTTAAGGACGAACCGCTCGATGACCGCGCTGCCGATTAAACGGGTGTCTGCAAAGCCGTATGCGCCGGAAAGCCGCGCGCTGATCCGCTCCCCCGAAAGCGAAAGATGCCGGACATTTAGCCGATTCCGCCCGCCTGAAACGCTGAACGCAGCTTCGGCCCCGCCTGCAAACAGCGCGTCAGGGATTTGCGCCGCGCCGTCCGCGTTAAACTTGAGCTTTCCGTTTTTTACGTTATACGCTCCGTCCGCCGCAAGATTGAATACCGCATCGCGCGCCTTCCGCATAAGCGGGGGCATGGATTTTGCGCGGATAAACGCCGACGGTTTCAGCGCCGCCGCGCGAACAGAAAGCGCCGCGTCCCCCGTTCCGGGATGGTAGCTGCCTTCAAGGAAAAGCGGAAAGGCGTTTTGCACCGTTTTCAGCGACAGCTGTTTATCCGCATAGCGTACAATAAAATTCAGCCGATCGAGCGTAAGCATCCCGCCGTTAAAATGAGTGATGCGGAAGGTTGCCGCGCTGCCGTCCAAGCTGTCAGTAAGCGTTCCGACTGTCGAAAAACCGCAGGAAACGCTCCGGCCGCCTGCCGTCATGCGCATCGAACCTAAAAGATTCAACAGCAACTGCGAGGATTTTTGTAAAAAGGTAAAGTTGATTTTTTTTAAGCGCACGTCCGTTTTCAGCGCGCCGTCTTTATATGAAAGTTTTGTGTTTTTAAACGATACGTCAAACGGAATGCGCGCGGCAAGTTCCTCAAGATTCATAATCTTTTTCTTGCCGCCGGCCGCCTCGCCCGCTTCTTTGTTTTTATTTATAAGCGCGGAAAAGCGTTCGACGACGGAAAAATCCGCCTCTCGGTCAAAATCAACTTCCAAGCCGTTGACCGTAAGCAAGCGAACGCATTTTTTTAAATCGCGGGAGAGCAATTTAAGTATCGAATAGCTGACGATGACGCTCTGTACGCCCGCAATTTTTTTTCTTGTTTTTGCATCTGCAATGACAATTCCCGAAATACGGACGCCGCGGAAAATCGCCGGGGAAAGCGAACGGTATGAAAGCGATAGGCTCAGCCGTTCTTCAAGCTCCATGCGCGCGCGCTCCGCTTCGCCTTTGATGCTTCGCTTGAGTTTTGCATACAACGGAATTGCGGACGCCATTGCAGAGATGAAGAGAAATAAAAATATGCCGGTACTGAAATAACCTTTCAGGGATGCCCGATTCATTCCGATAGATTCTAGCAGAAACGAAAATGTTTATACAGGTATGGCGTATGATATTGAAAAATTTTGCAGCGTTTGAAGGCATTGACGGCTCCGGCACCTCGACGCAGCTTAAACTGCTTGCCGAGCGTTTGACGCCGGAGCGGATTTTTCCCACTGCAGAACCGACAACAGACGAAACCGGAAAATTCATCCGCCGGATTCTCAAAGGGGAATTTCTTGTCGATGCCAGAACGATGACCTACCTATTTGCAGCCGACCGCTGCGAACACGTTTTCGGAAAAGGCGGCATTGCAGAAAAAGCCGCAAGCGGAAAGCTCGTGGTCAGCGACCGCTATCTGTTTTCAAGCCTTGCCTACCAAAGCGTATTCTGCCGAGAAGAACTGCCGGCGCTCTTAAATTCCCCCTTCCCGCTGCCGGAATTGCTTTTCTATTTTAAGATCGATGCCCAAACTGCCCTCTCCCGTGTCGCAGAGCGCGGCGGGCAACTGGAAATCTATGAAAAGCTCGACACGCAACAAAAAATCATCGCGCAATACGAACGCATCTTCAGCGAATACGAAAGCCGCGAAAAAGGCAAGGGTATGCGGATTATCACGGTGGATGCGGCCGCCGCCGTGCCAAAGATACAGGAATTTATCTGGAATTATGTCCGTATGCTGCCGATACTAAAACCGTGAAGAAAAATCTCTTGCGCGTCGCGCGTATTTTCGCCGTCATTCTCTGCACTCTGCATTTTTCAAGCGGCGATGCGTATGCCTACATGGTTAAATATAAGGAAGATTTTTACCGTCTCTACCACATTCACTATCAGCAGTATCCCGATGACTGCATTGAAAACATTTATTGGCTTGAAAAAGCGGCGCAGGCGGACTTTTGTAATCCCTTGTACGCAAAATCGAAAATCGAAAATCAAAAGCAGTGGGAAAAATACCGCTACCTTTTTCAGATGCACATAAACCTCAAGCTCATCGAGCAGCATTTACGGCTTGGACGGATTTACGACAAAAAGAACGCCTATTTTTACGATGCGCCGTGGAAAGACGAATACCTCGATAATCTGGAAAAAACGCTTGCCTGCTATAATGCGGGTTCTTATTACTGGCAAGAGGCAAAGCTTTGGGCGGAAAAAGCGAACGTAAAAGAGTTTTATTTTTTAACGCTCACCGATGTGCAGTTTTGGGAAGACGAGCGGGAACGCATGAAAACCGGCGAACTTGATTACGGGAAAATGCTTACGCGAGAGATAAAGCGGGTCGAGCGCGTCCGCGACGCCTTTCTTGCAATGGAAACAAAAACTTACTAGAATGCGCCCCATGAATAAAAACGAAGGCGCCTTCAATATTCGCTACCCTGCGCTGCATCCGGGCGCTGCGGAAACGGTGATTGACTTTCACTTCGGAAAACCCAATCTTTTTGATTGCTATACGCCCGGCAAAGAGCGGGGACGGCGGCTGTGCTTCGTTACGGATGCAACTGTTGCAACGCTGCCTGAAACGACCGATTTTTTTGCCGCCTTCGATGATGGGCGGTGCGGCGATGATTTACTGATAATCTTAGGCTCCGGCGAACCGTATAAGACAATCGACAGCGTTCTGCGCATCATCCATGCAGCGGTGGAAGCAGGCTTTTCCCGAAAAGACGCCTTTGTCGGTATCGGCGGCGGGGTCATCTGCGACATTACGGGTTTTGCCGCATCGGTATTCAAACGGGGGGCGGCCGTCAGCTTTGTGCCGACGACGCTGCTTTCGATGATGGATGCCTCCATCGGCGGAAAGACTGGTTTTGACTTCAGCGATTGCAAGAACATGGTCGGCGCCTTTTTTCCGGCGGAGCGGATCGATTGCTATCCTGAATTTGTCCATTCCCTGCCGCCCGTGCAGTACCGTTCGGGCCTTGCAGAAGCGCTGAAAACCGCGCTCCTATACGATCGAGAGCTTTTTGCGCTTTTTCAAAATGAAAGTAAGAAAATCCTGTCGCAGGATCCCGATACCGTTTATGAAATTATCAAGCGATCGGCGGCGGCAAAAGCTGCGGTAGTGGAAAAAGATTTTACCGAGCAAAATATCCGGATGCATTTGAATTTCGGACATACATTCGCCCATGCGCTTGAATCGCTTGCGGGGCTTGGTACAGTCGCACACGGGGATGCGGTTGCATGGGGGATGGGGCGGGCGCTCGAACTATGCGCGCAAAAAGGTTTTTGCACAAAAAGCTATCGCGATGAAATTTTTAAAGTCCTCGAAACATACGGTTGGGTTACCGATGCGGCGCATCCGCTTGTTATCGGCGGCGGAATCGGCAAGCGGCTTTTGGAAGTTATGCACAAGGACAAGAAAAACACCAGCCCAACTGTCCGTCTGGTGCTGCAACGGGGCTTAAACGATACCTTTACGGCGGAAATCGAAGACGGCGATATTCTTGCTGTTCTTGAAAGCCGCTGAAACGGAAAGCATGCCGCGCTTTAGGGACGGCCGTTCGATTTTCGGCAAAACTTTTGGATTTCTTCCATATAAAATGCGCAATCTTACAGATTTGATATGACAAAAGAGCAAGAAGAACGATATTTTGACTGGGCGGCCAGTGCGCCGCTCGATGAAGCGCTTGTTTCTGCCGCGTTTAATGAAACGCTCCGCGTGTGGGGTAATCCGTCAAGTGCGCACCGCGCGGGAAAGGAAGCGGACGCGGCGCTCAACCATGCGCGGAAAAAAGCGGCGGCGGCATTAGAAGTTTGCGAAAATCATATTTATTTTACTTCCGGCGGAACGGAAAGCAATCAGATTCCCCTCCTTTCGGTTTTAAATCGTCCGCAAAAAGGCTGCGTCCTTATCAGCGCGCTCGAACATCCGGCAATCCGCGAGCAGGCAGCCGTCCTTAAAAAGTGCGGCTGGGCGGTCGAAGCAATTCCCGCAGATAAAAACGGCATCATACAGCCGGAGGCAGTAGAGCATCTTTTATCGGATCGCACAGTTTTGGTTTGCGTCATGGCAGTCAACAACGAGATGGGTGCCATTCAGCCGATTTATGAAATTGCCGATATGCTGAACAGAGTCTGCGCCGGTAAGCGCCGCCCGCTTTTCCACGTAGACTGCGTACAGGCGGCAGGGAAAATTCCGCTCCGGCTTTTGGACAGCGGCATAGACAGCGCTGCGTTCAGTGCGCATAAAATCGGCGGCCCACGCGGAATCGGCATTCTGTATGCGCCCAAAGCGCCGGAACCATTTTTACGCGGCGGCGGACAGGAGAAAGGCCTACGCAGCGGGACGGAAAATCTATTCGGCGCACTGGCCTTTGCAAATTGCCTTGAGCGCTATTGCATTTCGGAAAGAAACGAAGCGGCTTGCCGCCGGTTCGAGGCGCAAATACAGTACGCCGCACATTTTATAGAAGGATTGCGCGCCATTCCCGGATGCGCCCTCATTCCCGAACAGCGATTGATCGCGCCGGAACGCTATTCGCCATGGATTGTGCAGGCAGCGTTCAAAAACATACCGGGACAGGTCATGCTCCGCGCACTTGATGCTGAAGGCTTTTGCATATCGACCGGGAGCGCCTGCTCCGCCCGTAAACATAACCGCCCCGTCCTCGACGCTATGCGCGTCAGCCGTGCAGTCAGCGAAACTGCCGTCCGCTTCAGCTTCGGCCCCTCAACGACTCCGGCCGCCCTCACTGCCCTACTCGATGCGCTTAAAGCGATCTGCAAACGTTTTTCAGGCGGCGCATAGCGCTCCCCCTTCCCGGAACGAAAGAAAGAGGCAGCATCCGGCCCGGTTTTATGTTTTTATTGTCTTATTTTCCGAATCTTCCGATAATCAATTGTGGCAATCTGTCTTCCATAAAATTAAGGGAGAATAAAGTATGAAACATAAAAAAATTATTTCGCTTTTTTGTGCGGCTGCAGCAAGCAGTCTCGGCTTTGCAGACGTATTTTTCAGCGGATTTTCCGGCGCAAAGACGGAACTGACATCCGACAAAACGTCGGAAAAGTTCGACCCGCAGATGAAAATCCGCTCATTTTTTTCGGGACAGCTGAATTTTTCTGAAAATATTATCGCGCACGGGGAATTTTCGCTCCAGACGCACGATTTGCTGGATAAATCGCTTTTCAAAGAAACGCCTGCAACCTTCCGGCTCGACGAACTTTCACTGATTTTCAGGCATCCGATCGGAAACGAAAGCAATTACGTCAGCCTTTTTGCCGGCACGTATGAACCGATCGGCTCCGACGTTTTTTTGCGCCGGCATTTCGGGATTCAATCCATCGCTTCAAGAATTACAGAAAGCTGGCTCGGCCTTGGCGGCTCGATTATCTATCCCGTTTTCGGCTTCGGCCTGGCAGATGCTATCCGCTTCAGCAAGGTTCCCATCGTAATCGGCAACTATCTCTATGTGAATCAGGAATTTGACGACAGCTACGTGCTGAACATCGACCTACGGACAGCCTTCGTCTCCCGCTTTTTTACCTTTGATTTTTCCGGCGGAATCGGAATGCCACTCAATACAACCGTTTCGGACGAAGCCTTTATCATCGTCGATACGATTTTTTGGCGCGCCGGTATGAATATGCTCATCGGAAATAGTTATACCACATCGTTTTTTATGCAGGCGGGCATGTCCGATGTTCCGTTCACCAAACGGGAGCAGCAATTTATTCTGAATGAAGAAAAAACATACATATTAATGGAGCCGCGCTTCCGGATGGGCATTGTGAAAATGCACATTACGGCGTTCAGTCTGCCGCAAAATACGGTGGAAAAGTTTATTTTCATAAACGATTCGATGGGGCTGAATCTCGATCTCTTCATGGAAGAAGTGTATATCCATAACAAGGCGACGGTCCTGGGCATGGCTACCGCGCTCACCCTGCCCGGAAAGAATTTTATCTATTTTCAACAGCCTGAAACGTTGTTCGATACGTATGCAATAATCGCAGCTCCGTATTTTTCAACGGGATTTTATAACGGCGAATTCCGCACGATGCTCCAGATGAATATTATGGACATTACGAACGGCAACGCATATTCCGCATTTAAGATTCATATCGGCTACCGGACGCAATTTTAGACCCTACGCATCCGGCAAAGCGGCAAAATAATGCGCCGTCAAAGAGGTGCCAAAAATTATTTTTGCCAAGCGGTATAGCGCTCCGTTTCAAGGAGAGACTTTGCGTTTTTAATGCGTTCGGGAGTCGGCGCATCGACGCCTTCCAACGGATATTTGAGTCCCATCATTTGGTATTTCATCGCCCCGAGCGTATGATACGGAAGAACATCGACACGCCGGACGTTCCGCAAAGTCCGGATAAAATCACGGGTTTTTGTAAGATACTCGTCGTTATCAGTGATGCCGGGCACCAAGACATGCCGAATCCAAACCGGTTTTTCAATTTCGGATAAGTACGAAAGCATATCGATGATATTCTTTCCGGTTTTACCGGTTAATGCGACGTGCGCATCTTCATCGATATGTTTTACATCGACGAGCAGCAGATCGGTAACCGACATAAACGTCGAAAACTTTTCAAACCATGCCGCTTCCCGCGTAAACGGAATGCCGGCCGTATCGATACAGGTGTTGATGCCTTTTTCCTTCGCTTTTGTAAAAAGCTCAAGCAAAAAATCAAGCTGCAAAAGCGGCTCGCCACCGGAAACGGTTATACCGCCGACGTCTTTCCAATACGGACGATAGCGCAGCGCCTTTTCAAGCAGCTCATCGCTTGTCATCTTCACACCCTTCATCATATCCCACGTATCGGGATTATGACAAAACTTACAGCGCATCGAACAGCCTGCAAAAAATATGATAAAACGGACGCCCGGCCCATCAACCGATCCGAACGATTCCGTTGAATGGATATAACCTTCCATTAATTCTCCTCAAGCGCGCTCCACCGGCAAATCTTTCCGCCGCCGAACGGAGTGCATATCTTTTCGACCGCAATAATCTTTAGCCTTTTCATGCATACATTTTATTACTGTGCGGAAGTCCGCCGCTATCGGCAACATCGCAATTTTAACCTCTAGAGGAAAAGAACGCCGCCGGTATACCGAAATTCGATGTACCGGCGGCATTCAAACGTGTTTTCCGCTGTGTAGCTAAACGCGCTGCGTTATGTTACAGCGAAGCGTGGCACGTGCGGCTGATAACGTCATCCTGCTGCTCTTTTGTAAGGCTGATGAACTTTACCGCATAACCTGAAACGCGGATGGTGAAGTTCGCATATTCCGGCTTTTCAGGATGCGCCTGCGCATCCTTGAGTTTTTCAACGCCGAACACATTAACGTTCAAGTGGTGCGCGCCCTGTTCAAAGTATCCGTCCAATACGGTTACCAACTTATTAGAACGCTCCTCGTCGTCATGTCCAAGCGCACTCGGATTGATGGTCTGCGTATTCGAAATACCGTCGAGCGCATACTCGTACGGAACTTTCGCTACGGAATTCAGCGAAGCAAGCAGACCGTTCTTTTCCGCACCGTAAGACGGGTTCGCACCCGGTGCAAACGGAGCGCCCGCTTTCCGGCCGTCAGGCAGCGCGCCTGTCGCCTTTCCGTACACGACGTTCGACGTAATGGTCAAAATCGAAGTCGTCGGCTCCGCATTGCGGTACGTATGATGCTTTTTGATGCGCGCGATGAAATCTTTAAGCAGCCAGACTGCAATTTCATCCGCGCGGTCATCGTCATTGCCGTAGCGCGGGAAGTCGCCTTCGATCTTGAAGTCGGTCGCAAGACCTGTTTCAGGATCGCGGACGGCGGTAACTTTCGCATATTTAATTGCCGAAAGAGAATCGACAACATGCGAGAAGCCTGCAATTCCCGTAGCAAAGGTCCGGCGGACATTCGTATCGATGAGAGCCAACTCGGCCGCTTCGTAATAATACTTGTCGTGCATATAGTGAATAAGGTTGAGCGTATTCACATAAACATCCGCAAGCCAATCGAGGTACCAGTCATAGTGCTTCATAACTTCGTCATAGTCGAGCACATCGGAAGTAATCGGAGCATAGCACGGCCCGACCTGCTGCCCTTTAATAAGGGCTTCGTCCTTACCGCCGTTGATGGCGTACAGCAGCGCTTTTGCAAGGTTTGCGCGCGCGCCGAAGAACTGCATTTCCTTTCCGGTCTGCGTCGCCGAAACGCAGCAGCAAATCGAATAATCATCACCCCAAATCGGGCGCATCACATCATCGTTCTCATACTGAATCGAGCTCGTTTTGACGGAAATGTACGCGGCGTAATCGCGGAATCCCTGCGGCAGCCGTTTTGAATAGAGCACGGTAAGATTCGGCTCCGGAGACGGCCCCATATTTTCAAGCGTATGCAGGAAACGGAAATCGTTCTTTGTTACGATTGAACGTCCGTCCTGACCGAGACCGGCAACTTCAAGCGTCGCCCAAATCGGGTCGCCGGAGAACAGCTGGTTATACGCTTCGATACGCGCAAATTTAACCATGCGGAACTTCATAACAATGTGGTCGACGAGTTCCTGCGCTTCCGACTCGGTGAGCGTGCCGTTTTTCAAATCGCGCTCAATGTAAATGTCGAGGAAGGTTGAAATGCGTCCGACGGACATTGCCGCGCCGTTTTGCGTTTTGATTGCGGCAAGATAGCCGAAATACAGCCACTGGAAGGCTTCGCGGGCGTTCTTCGCCGGCTTTGAAATATCATAGCCGTAAGACTTTGCAAGCTCTTTCATCTGTCCGAGCGCTCTAATCTGCTCGGAAACTTCTTCGCGGAGGCGGATAACGTCATCGGTCATCGTGCCGTCGCCGACATTGCTCAAATCGATTTTCTTCTGTTCGACAAGGTAATCGATTCCGTACAAAGCGACGCGCCGGTAATCGCCGACGATGCGGCCGCGTCCGTAAGTGTCAGGAAGACCGGTAACGATGTGCGCCTTGCGGGCCAAGCGGATTTCCGGCGTGTAAGCATCGAATACGCCCTGATTATGCGTCTTATGATATTCGGTAAAAATCTTATGCAGCTCAGGATTCGGCTTGTATCCGTACTGTTCCAGCGCTTCTTCCGCCATTTTGATTCCGCCGTACGGCATGAACGCTCTTTTGAGCGGCTTATCGGTCTGCAGACCGACGACTTTTTCCAAATCTTTTTCGTTTGCTAAAATGTATCCCGGCTTGTGGGACGTAATGCCGGAAACAATATCGGCATCCATGTCAAGAACGCCGCCTTTTTTGCGTTCTTCTGCCTGCAGCTCCTGAAGCTTTCCCCAGAGCTTGTTAGTCGCTTCCGTCGGCTCTTCAAGGAAGCTCTTGTCTCCGTCATACGGAGTGTAGTTTGTTTGAATAAAATCGCGAACATTTACTTCGTCGCGCCACAGAATGCCGCCGTCAAAGCCTTTCCATTCTTCCCGTTTCGTCATACGCTTGTACCTCACAAATTATGTATTAGCAAAAATAAAACGCGTTACCTGTTTTATCACACAATGAACCATATCTAAAAACGGCGGCAAAACACGTGATAAAGATTTTTCTTACGTGCTTTGCGCCGTCATAGACCACAGCTACACTAAATATAGTGTGTAAGCTGCGAAAATGCAAGTGGGCAACACCAGAAAAGGACGGACAATCTTCCCCACGCACATGCAACCGTCATCGAAACGAAGCCGCCTTTTCCACCGTACCGCGCAATAAATCGTTGCATATCCATATAATAGCATTCGTCAGGCGAACAGCCGTTTAGTACCCTTCCAACCCGCTCGCCTACTGCCACGACACGCTTGCATGTTTTGCCCCATGCAAAAACGTGGGACAGGCTATCAAGCAATTCTATCATCTGCATACCGGTTTGCCCGCCTGCCGCTTATCGTATATATCGCCTGTTTTCCGATAAGGAAAGCGGGGCGGACGGAAGAATTTTTATTTGACAGATTTATCTGTCCGCCCGCTGACGCTTTGCATAAACCAAACCGGCGAATCGGCACGAGAAGAGCGGGCTTGGCTGCCGAACCGCTCAATCTTTTAGTATCCCTACATTCCACGCACGCCCACCGCCACGACAACACTTGCATGTTTTGCCGCAAGCAAAACGCGAGGCAGGCGGTCAAGCAATTCTATCATCTGCATACCGGTTTACCCGCCTGCCGATTATCGTTGAGCGTTCCTGTCATCAATAAGCATAAGGTCATATGTTTTTTCATGATCTTTGATGTTTTCTTTTGTAATTCGTCAAGTAATTCAGTGTAACGCTTTGCAGCTTTATCGTTAGCTTTTACTTGTTTGGTTAATTCTTTGTCTGCTGCTTTTTGCTTTGCTTCAAAGTCTTTCATTTCTTTAGCTGATACATCGAATGATTTCATATACTAGTTCCTCTTCGCCCCCATTTAAGGGGGATAGTTATTGATTTTTACAAGGCTTCTATTATAAAGTTCCCTTTACAATATCCTTGTAAACCTATATTAAGTTAGTTGTACTTCACGCAAGGCAGCTTCATACTTATATTCAGCTACTAAAAGCAACATTAGAAGATTACTTTACTAAAGGCATTCTTATAGGCAAGATTATCAACACAAAGACTTATAGCAATAAGTTTAGCTTTTTCTATGACGGCTATTTTTCCCGCCCCTGTTTCTTCTATAGAATACTTTTCAGGGATAAAATCAAAGCTTACGCCCATATTGCCATCCCTTATTTCTTTAATAATAGATTCGTCCTTTGGATAAAACAAAAAGATTATTCCATGATTATCTTCTATTATACTACCAATGTCCCCTGTAATGATTTTATCAGTATGGTTGTAGTTTACTTGAAGATTGTTTTTCTCATAGTCAAAACAATACTGGGATAACTTTTCGTAATGCGCTTCATTGGTATAGTTAAAATCGCAATACTCTGAAATGCTGTTATAAGGAATATAAATTACAATAGGTTTCATAGATTATTACTTCCTATACCTTTGGCTTCACTGTTTTTACCTTCTAAAGGAATAGCATCAAAAGGATGTTTCAAGTGTTCAGCTGAAACAGCCAGAGAAAAATCGCGCATTTTCCTACGAAAAGAAAGTGCCGAAAAATTGCGCTATGT
>CAUTZW010000002.1:0-101874 GCA_963543045.1 uncultured Treponema sp. | reverse complement strand
CGACCATCTCCGAAGTACAATATAAGGCAGGGATGCAGCATGGCAAATCGCTTGGCCTTGCAGAAGGTTCTCGTCAAAAAGCGATTGAGACGGGAAAGATGATGTACGCTATGAATTACCCGATTGAAGATATCTGCAAGATAAGCGGCCTGAGCGCGGAAGAAGTGGAAAAGCTGTAATGCTATTTTTCATAGTGGATTTAGGGGCTTGCACTTTTATTGACTTTCCCACATTGTCGGCCGTCCGCTACAAGTTTTCTTGCGAAAACTTGTAGAGCCTATCCGTTGCGAGAGGCAGTCGGCAAAGCTAAATCTCTTCGGTACCTTCCACCCTGCCTGCCCCATCTCTCAAGAATCGGATATACGGCCGATTACCCAGTTTAAGGCCCTGTTAATATGTCCGCCCCCGCTCTGCCTGCCGTAGGGTTTGCCCTGCGGCAAACCCTACAAAATACTACAGCCGATTATTCATCTGCGATAAATCAATTGGAATTTGCCCTCATCTCGGTTGCATTCCACTGGTATCTCCCCAGCTTGTTTGCCGGAACCCTTATGCTGCCTGTCGCTAAGCTTGAGCATCCCTTGAATGCATCGTTGAAGGAACGGTCTTTGTACGCGCAGTTGAGCACAGCGGACGTAAGGCTTGTGTATCCGTCAGAGTCTGTTTAATGTCTATGCTATAATACAAATATGAGAAAGCAGTATCCCAGCGACATAACGCGCGAACAATTTGAGCATATCCGCCCGTTATTAGAAAGCGGACGGAAAAAGACTGTGCCGAGGAAAGTCGACCTATATGAGATATTTTGCGCCGTACTGAACCTTCTCAAAAGCGGCAGCCAGTGTGCATGCTTCCTAAAGTTTTTCCCAAATGACATACCGTTTATTATTATTTTAGCCTATGGAATAAGGGGCAGCACGAGCAACAGATCCTTTTGCATCAGTGCTTAAAAAAAATTAATTGGCGAGGCTCGTACAAAACAGGGGTGCAAGTCCTGCAAGAGCAGCTTTCTGATAGTCGATGCGCAGAGCGTTAAAAATACCGACAGCACCGAAGGCAAAGGCTATGATGCTGGTAAGAAAATATCCGGAATCAAGCGCCATATTGCAGTCGATACGCAAGGTTTACCGCATGCCCTCGCCGTGACGGCAGCCAATGTTACCGATAGAAACGGTGCGTTGCTCGCTTTTGAGCAAAATAAAGATAAGTTGACAGAAGTAAAAAGCATTTTGTGTGACGGCGGCTATAGCGGCAAGCCGTTCGCCGATGATGTCAAGGCAGTTTTGGGCGAACAAGTGACGGTACAAGCCGTCAAACGCAGTGAATTACATATGTTTAAAGTAATTCCCAAACGGTGGATAGTGGAACGAAGCTTTGCATGGCTTGAAAAGCAGCGCAGGCTTTGGAAAAACTGTGAGAGAAAGCATAATACCTCACTACAATTTATCACACTGACTTTTACATCTCTGCTCCTTAGAAGAATTTAAACAGGTTCTTATGGAATGTGTCGCCGTATCTATAAGTTCTCCGTTGTGCGCTTAGCTTCGGGCTTGTCTGCACGCAATACGGCGTGCGGGATGGTGGGATGCGCGTGCAGCGAGAGCTGGCTCACTCTTCCAGTGGGCGGCTGGGGAGGTGGATGCGCGTGATGCCGAAACGTTCAGCTTCCATTCTGTGCGCCCTTCCCCGCTATCTTATGGAATGCTCCGCATGTGCTGCCAGCTTGAACTCCGTCTGCCGCTGCACCCATCGGTCGGCCGCCGTAACTGCCGTCTGTCCATCGCCGTGTGAGTGGCGACGGCTTGTCCACCCGCAACACCTCGAATGGCTTGGCGAAGCGCTAACGCCTACGAGCCGTGTGCTTCCGACGGGCGGTCGAGGAGCGAATGCGGGCGACGCCGAATCGTTCAACTGCCAGCCTGAGCGCACCTCCGTTACCTTATGTACCTCCCGCCCGCTCGTCGTGCCTGTGCCAACTCCGCCGACTTGCCTGTCCTCACGCAAACCCGCGAATGGCTGCTTTGCGCGGCGCGGGTGAGTTCAACCGTCAGCCTGAACTCACCTCTGCTACCTTGTGGAACGAACCGCCACATCTACTACTACCCTCCTCGCCGCGCGGTCGGCTTCCAGTTTGCCTACGCGGAAACTTGTGGATGGGTTGCTGGGACGGATGCGCACGGTGTCGAAACGTTCAGCCGCCACTTTGCTATCTTATGTACCGCCCTACAACCCGCCCGCCCCGTCGTGCCTGCGCCACCTCCACCGGCTTGTTCATACGCAATCCCGCGAACGGCCTAGCGAGACGCTAGAATGCACGAGCCAAGCGTTGCCTTACTCTTCCGTCGTGCACTCGAAGAGGTGTGCGTGATGTTGAAACGTTCCGCCGCCACTCTGAACGTCCTACCGTTATCTTATGGGCGCGACGCAAATGCAGGTTGCCGCCCCCGCCCCATCATGCGCTGCGCCAACTCCGTCGGCTTGCCCGCCCGTCGTGCCTGCGCCATCTCCGCCAGCTTACCTGCCCGCAAGCCTGCGGGCTGATGGTAGGGTGTGCGTGCACCAAGGGCTGGCTCACTCTTCCGGTGGGCGGCCGAAAGAGGTGTGCGCGTCGCCGTAGCTACCGTCCTCCCTGTCATGCGGCCGGGGCGGATGTGCACGGTGCCGAAACGTTCAGCTGCCAGCCTGTACGCCCCATCGCTATCTTATGTACCGCGCCGCTGCATCTCCCGCTCCGCCGCGCCTACTGCTCTCCCTTCCGTGCACTCGCCTCCGGCTTGCCCGCCCGCAACTCCGTGAACGGCCTGGCGAGGCGCAGCGCACACGAGCCGAGCGTTGCCTCACTCCTCCGGCGTGCGGTCGTAATACCAAAGCGTTCTGCCACCAGTCTGAACCTTGACTCGTCATCGCATGGAACTCCCTACCGCTACCTTATGTACCGCGCCGCCGGACTGAACTCGCCCCCGCTATCTTATGGGCGCGACGCAAATGCAGGTTGGCCGCCCGCCGCAGCTGCTTCCAACCCCTGAACGCCCCCTGCGCCGCCACACCTGTTGCCCTCCCCACCATGCGCTGCGCCACCTCCGTAGAATCGTTCCCCCGCCAACCTGAACGCCCCATCGCTATCTTGTGTACCGCCCCGCCGCACCTACCTACCTACCTCCCTGTCATGCGGCCGGGATGGTAGGGCGCCTGCCTCCTCACCCTTCCGGGGGGCGGTCGAGGAGGCGGATGAGGGCGGCGCCGAAGCGTTCGGCTTTGACGGAGCCGATGCCGAAGACGGTTAATAATTCGCGTTCGGTGCGCGGTTTTTTTTCTATGAGTTCTTCGATGGTTTTGTCGCCGAAGACGACGTATGGCGGGACGTTTTCCGCTTCGGCGGTGCGGCGGCGCCATTCTTTTACGGCTTCGTATAATGCGGCGTCTTCGGGCGACAAATTGCGGATGAAGGCTGCTTTTTTCTGCTGAAAGGCGGATTTTTTCGTGTCATGGCGGTCGTTGCCGTTCAGTACGCGGCTGCCGGAAAGCGCAACCGGAAGTTCGATCTTGCTGCGGGCGACAAGCCGCTCCTTGCCGTCCGCAGTAACGCGGAGTACTTGGTATTCCCCGCATTTTTCGATGAGACCTGCGCCAAGCAAGGCTTCGGAAAGCGCAAACCAATCGTCCCGCGACAAATCCTTGCCGATTCCCCATGTCGAAAGCGTATCGTGCCGGTTTTCGAGAATGCGTTTTTGCTTTGAGCCGAGCAGCACGTCGATGATGTACGACGCGCCGAAGCGCGATTGGGTGCGGTAAATGCAGCTGAGAAACTTTTGCGCCGGAACGGTAACGTCCGTTGGCGCTTCCGCCGGTTGCGCGCACACGTCGCAGCACGCCGCATCCCGGCTGTGTTCGGCCGGATAGGTTTCGCCAAAATACGACAGTAGGTACCGGCGGCGGCAGGTGCGGGCGCACGCATAGCCGATCATCGTCTGGAGGAGGCGTTCCGCATTGTCGCTGTCGGCCGACTCGTCAAAAAAATAGCGGATTTTTCGGCTGTCCGCGGGGCTGTATAAAAGCAGCGCGTGCGACGCAAGTCCGTCCCGTCCCGCCCGGCCGATTTCCTGATAATATTCTTCAAGCGACTTCGGCATATCGTAATGAATGACAAAACGGACGTTCGGCTTGTTGATTCCCATGCCGAATGCAAGCGTTGCGACCATAATTTTTACGTTATCGCGGATAAATTGCTTTTGGTGCGCGCTCCGTTCGGTATCGGAAAGGCCTGCATGGTAATTGAGGACGGAATAGTTGAGATTTTTCAGCGATTCGGTGAGCTGATCGACTTGCTTCCGCGAAAAACAATAGATGATTCCGCTTTCGCCGCTGTGCTTTTCGAGGCATTCGGTGATTTGCATGAGGGCGTTGCGCTTCGCCTTGACTTCAAGATAGATGTTTGCGCGGTTGAAGCTTGCAATAAAAACCGCCGGAGCGTTCATGCAGAGATTGTGCATGATGTCGCTACGGACGCCGGAAGTCGCCGTTGCAGTGAGCGCGAGGCAAACCGCTTCCGGAAATTGCTTCCGGACGGCGGATATTCCCAGATAGTCGGGGCGGAAGTCGTGCCCCCATTCGCTGACGCAGTGCGCTTCGTCGACCGTAATGCACTGCACGGGCACGGCGCAGTCGCTCAGGATGTCCTGCGTGCGCTTTGCGGCAAGCCCTTCGGGAGAAAGATAAACGAGCTTTACGGCTCCCGACTTGATTTGCTGCACGGCGGAAAGGTAGTCATTCCATTCAAGCGAGCTGTTCAAAAAGAGCGCGTTCACGCCGTTTTCGGTGAGAGACGACACTTGATCCTGCATCAAGGAAATAAGCGGCGAGATGACGAGCGTCATGCCGTCAAAGAGGAGCGCGGGAATCTGGTAGCACAACGATTTTCCGCCGCCGGTCGGCATCACCGCAAGCGTGTCGCGTCCGGAAAGCACGGAGGCAATAATCTCCTTTTGCAGCGGCCGAAACGCGCTATACCCAAACGTCCGCTTGAGAACCGCCTCCGCATTTTTAAAATCTTGCAGATTTTCTTCCATAATAGTTGATTATATCCGTTCCCCTCCGGTTGAAAAAGAGCGGCGGAATGCCGATGCGCGCAGGTTTACTCTGCGGAGACTTCGGGGCGGGGATGGGCGGATGAAGACGCAGCTTGTGCTTGCGCAGGGGTATCCCGCTTTGTGTCGAGGCGAACCTGCCGAATGCCGTGCTCCACTCGCCATCATTGACATTTTCTCTCTTTTTACATAACATCGTTACTACTTAATATTTATATTATGCACGCAGCTGTCCGGACTTTTTGTGCGGGGGCTGCGGTTCGGTTTTGGAGGTTATTATGGAATTATATAGAAAGCTTTTCGGGTACGCTCCGGAAAAACGGGGTTTGGGGATTGCCTCAGTTATTTTGACGGCAATATCGTCTGTGGCGCTGATTGCGCCGTTCCGGTATTTGTGGAATTTTTTATACGCAGTTACCGTAAACGGCGACAATTCGGAGGCGTGGCGCGATGCGGTCATTATGGTGGCGCTGCTTGCCGCGTATATGCTCATCTATTTTGCGGCGCTCATGTGTTCGCATCTGTTCGCATTCAGAATCGAAAGTAATTTGCGCCGGACGGGGGTGAAGCATCTGCTCAAAGCGTCGTTCAGCTTCTTCGACACGGCGTCTTCGGGGCGCGTGCGGAAAATTATTGACGATAACGCGGCGCAAACGCACATGATTCTTGCGCATTTGATGCCGGATATGACGGCTGCCGCGCTCGTTCCGGTTTTAATGTATGCGCTCATGTTTTTCCTCGACTGGCAGCTGGGCATCTTGCTGGTAACGGCGACAATCATCGCGTTGCTGCTGATGAAACTCATGTACGGAGAAAGGAAGTTCATGGAGATTTATCAAAAAGCGCTAGAGCGGCTTAATTCGGAGGCGGTAGAATATGTGCGCGGTATGCAGGTGATTAAGATTTTCCGCGCGACGATTGATTCCTACAAATCGCTGTACAACGCAATAAAAGAATATTCGGAGATGGCGTACAATTACACGAAAAGCTGTCGCGTTGGATTCGTGCTGTTTCAGGTTCTATTGAGCCTATTTATTACGGCGACGATTCCGTTTGCGATTATCTTTTTGAACAAAGGCGCCGACCCGCACGTAATTTTGGTAAAAATTATCTTTTTCGCCTGTTTTGAGGGTTTGATTTTCCTTTCGTTTATGAAAATCATGTGGGTCAGTATGTACCAGTTCCAAGCGAAAAATGCGGTCGATAAACTTGAATCGCTGTTTTCCGACATGGAAAGCAAAAAACTTTCGCACGGAACGGAAACGCAATTTGCAAACTTTGATATTGCATTTCAAAACGTCAGTTTTAAATATGACGAAACCGATATTCTCAAAGATTTGAGTTTTTCGCTTGAGGCCGGCAAAACGTACGCGCTTGTCGGTTCGTCCGGCGGCGGAAAATCGACGATTGCAAAGCTGATTTCCGGTTTTTATTCGCTTGACGGCGGTGAAATCCGCATCGGCGGGAAAAACATCGCTTCATATTCGGAAGACGCGCTCGTCAAAAACATCGCCTTTGTCTTCCAAAATGCAAAACTTTTTAAGGCTTCCATTTTTGAAAACGTGCGCATGGCGCGGCCGGAAGCGACAAAGGACGAGGTGATGGAAGCGTTGCATCTTGCCCAATGCGACGACATCCTCGCCAAATTCGCCGAACGGGAAAACACGATGATCGGTTCTCAGGGCGTTCATTTGTCCGGCGGCGAAACCCAGCGGATTGCGGTTGCCCGCGTCATCTTGAAGAACGCGAGCATCGTCATTTTGGATGAAGCGAGCGCGGCCGCCGATCCGGAAAACGAATACGAATTGCAAAAGGCTTTTTCAAACATGATGAAGGGCAAGACGGTGATTATGATTGCGCACCGGTTGAGTTCGATTAAAAACGTGGACGAGATTTTAGTTGTCGAACACGGAAAGATTATCGAACGGGGGAGCGACCGGGAGCTTTCGGAGCAAGGCGGAAAATACAGTCAACTGCAAAAGCTGTACGCTCAAGCAAATAGCTGGCAGGTGTAAGGACCGCCCTGCCGGTGCAGGCGCATGATGCAGCATCCGCTTACGGAGCGGACTATTTTGGAGGATTAGAAATGAAAGATAAAAAGAGTGCCGGTTTAACGCAAAACGGCAAACGGGGAATGATTCGCGCCGGCATTGCGACGTTTTTTATGCACGCGGCGTTTATGCTGCCAGTGCTGGCGATAATGCTGTTCTCTCAGGAGATTTTGGAGCGCCTTCCGGAGCGCGGGATGCCCTTTTATGTTGCCTTGATTGCGGCGGTATTCGTCATCATGTATGTCTTCGGACACATTCAGTACAACGCTTCTTTCGGCGAAACCTACCGCGAGGCCGCCAACCTGCGCATTGAAATTGCGGACGTACTGCGGCGCCTTCCGCTTTCGTATTTTTCCAAGCATGACATTGCGGATGTGTCGCAGACGGTCATGCAGGACGTTTCCGATATTGAACACGCGATGAGCCATTCCATTCCTCATGCGATTGGGCTGTCGGCGCTCTTGGTTATTGTCGGAGCGATGATGCTTATAAGCGATTGGCGGCTGGGATGCGCGGCGCTGCTGCCATTTTTGGCGAGTTTTTTGCTTTTGATGCTCAGTAAACGCCAGCAAGTCCGCGAGACGACAAAATATTTTCATGTTTTGCGGGAAAATTCCGATGCCTTCCAGCAAGCGATTGAAATGCATCAGGAAATTAAGAGTTTCGGCCGGCAGGAAGCGGTTGCCGACGACATCGAAAAGAAAATCGCCCATGCGGAAAAGGTGCATATCCGCGCGGAATTTGCGCAGGCTGTTCCGGTTGTTTCCGCCATTACGGTTATTAAGATTGCGCTCGGCATTACGGTTATAACGGGGGCGGCGCTCTTGTTTTCGGGGCAGACCAATCTTTTGTATGTGTTTGGCTACATCATTGCGGCGGTGAAGCTGTCGGATGTGATTGCCGGATTGTATGAAAATCTTGCAGAAATGATGTATCTCGACGCGCGCATAAAAAGAATCGGCGAACTTAGGGAAACGAAGGTGCAAGAGGGGACGCAGGCGGATTTAAAAAACTTCAACATCGAATTTAAGGATGTTACGTTCAGCTACCACGACGGCGTAAAGGTTCTTGACGGCATTTCGTTTACGGCTGAGCAGAATCAGGTTACCGCGCTCGTTGGGCCTTCGGGCTGCGGCAAAACGACGGTGCTCCGCCTCGCTTCCCGGCTGTACGACTACGGCTCCGGCTCGATTACAATCGACGGCAAAGACATCAAAAACATCGACACCGAATCGCTGTTCGATAAAATTTCGATTGTCTTTCAAGACGTAACGCTTTTTAATGCGTCCGTTTTGGAAAATATCCGCATCGGCAACAAGAGCGCAAGCGATGAAGCGGTCAAGGAAGCCGCCCGCCTTGCAAACTGCACGGAATTCATCGAAGCAATGCCGGACGGCTACAACACGCTCATCGGCGAAAATGGCAGCAAACTGTCCGGCGGGGAACGCCAGCGGCTTTCCATCGCGCGCGCCTTTTTGAAGAACGCGCCAATCATCATTTTGGATGAAATAAGCGCCTCGCTCGATGTTGAAAACGAAATGAAAATACAGGAGAGCCTGAATAAACTCATCAAAGGGAAGACCGTAATTATTATTTCGCACCGCTTAAAGTCCATCGAAAACGCCGACAAAATCGTCGTCATGAACAACGGTAAAATCGACGCAATCGGCGCCCACTCCCAGCTGCTCGAAAAATCGCCGCTGTACAAGTCCATGATCGATAAATCGAACATGACGGAAGCGTATCGCTACTAGGCCGGGCTGACGCGTCACGCGTTGCGGGGAGGACGTGTGAGGTGGGGCGGCTGACGCGGAAACTTCTGCCGGAGGGCATTAGCTTGGCCGACTCGCCCGCGTCGCACCTCGCAAGGGCTTGCAACGCGCGGGCTGTCGGCTGATGCGGCAACTTTGCCGGATGGCTTTAGCTTGGTCGTCCCGCTCGCGTCGCGCCTCGCCGGTGTACCAACGTGCCGTGGGGTCGGCGGACGCGGCAACTTTGCCGGAGAGCTTTAGCTTGGCCGTCCGCCCGCGTCGCACCTCGCAGGGAGAGCATTGTGCACTCCTCGTTTCTCCTTCTCCGGCCGTATTCGTCGGCAGACTCTTCCGGCGGGCTCCCTCGAATATCTGCGTAGGGCATCAGCTTGGTCGATCCGCCCGCGTCTCGCCTCGCAGGGGGCAACGTGCGGGGTTGTCGGCTGACGCGTCAACTCTGCCGGAGAGCTTTTGCTTGGTCGTCCTGCCTGCGTCTCGCTCCGCAAGGGCTTGCAGTGTGTGGGGTGGTCGGTGGTCGCTGCAACTTTATCGGAGGAACTTTCGCTTGGCCGTCACGCCCCGCATGGGTTGCACCTCGCGGGATTGTCGGCGTACGCGGCAACTCTTCCGGATGGCTTTCGCTTGTCCGCCCGCCCGCGTCACACCTCGCAAGGAGTGCATCGTGCACTCCCCGCTTCGCCTCGGGCCGTATTCGTCGACAGACTCTTCCGACGGGATCCCTCAAATATCTGCGGAGGGCATCAGCTTGGTCGGCTGCCCGCGTCGCGCCTCGACGGGGGCGAAACGCGCGGGGTGGTCGTCGTGCGCGGCAATTCTGCCGGAGAGCTTTAGCTTGGTCGTCCGCCCGAGCCACGCCCCGCAGGGGCGAACTGTGCTGGAGCGTTGACAGGGCGGCAACTTTGCCGGAGGGGATTCCGCTTGGTCGAGCCGCCCGCGTCACGTCTCGCGGGGAGTGCAACGCGCGGGATTGTCGGCGGACGCGGTAACTTTGCTGGAGGGCTTTCGCTTGGTCGACTCGCCCGCGTCACACCTCGCAAGGAGCGCATCGTGCACTTCTCGTTTCTCCTTCTCCGGCCGTATTCGTCAGCAGACTCTTCCGTCGGGCTCCCTCAAATATCTGCGTAGGGCATCAGCTTGGCCGCCCGCCTGCGTCGCGCCTCGCGGGGAGTGTAGCGTTCGGGCTGTCGTCGTGCGCGGCAACTGTGCCGGAGAGCTTTCGCTTGGCCGAGCCGCCCGCGTCTCGCCCCGCAGGACGTGCAACGCGCGGGATTGTCGTCGTGCGCGGCAACTCTACCGGAAGAGCTTTCGCTTGGCCGACTCGCCCGCGTCACGCTCCGTAGGAGTGCAGCGTGCGGGGTGGTCGGCTGACGCGGCAACTCTGCCGGAGGGGTTTTCGCTTGGTCGGCTGCCCGCGTCTCGCCTCGCAGGGGGCAACGCGCGGGATGGTCGGCTGACGTGGCAACTTCTGCGGCGGGCCTTAGCTTGGTCGAGCCGCCCGCATCTCGCCTCGCAAGGAGTGCATCGTGCACTCCTCGTTTCTCCTTCTCCGGCCGCATTTCGTCGGCAGACTCTTCCGGCGGGCTCTCTCAAATATCTGCGGCGGGGCTATGACGCTCGTTCGGCGCATTGCACGCGGGGGCCGCACGTCGATTATTTGGCGCTTTAGTGGTATAGTTCCGCAATTCAAAAGGGGTGCGGCCGAAGCGGATTGTGCGGCGCACTTGAAAAACGTGAGGTTTTTATGTTCACAAGATTTGAGATTGGCCAACGGATAGAGACGACGGTCGCTGCGGTTTCCGGCGAGTGCATTTTTCTGGATTTGAATGCGAAAAGCGAAGGGATTTTAGATGCGGCTGAGCTGTGCGGCGGCGAGGGCGGCTGCCGCCTCAAGGCAGGCGATCCGGTAACGGTATTTTTTGCCGGCGAGCGGGACGGCGAAATGCATTTTACCACGAAGATTACGGAAAAGAATGCCGACGCGGATATGCTCCTCCGCGCATTTGAAAATCATATTCCGGTCGAAGGGCGGGTTGAAAAGGAAATTAAAGGCGGATTTGAAGTGCAAGTCGGGCAAACGCGGGCATTTTGTCCGTATTCGCAAATGGGTTTCCGCGAGCGTAAGACGCCGGTCGAATATATCGGCGCTGTCCGGACGTTTTCGATTATGGAATACAGCGCGGACGGGAAAAAACTTGTCGTGTCGAACCGCGCGGTGCAGGAGGCGGCGCACAATGCGGAAGTTGACGCGCTCAAGCGGCGGATTACGGAAGGCGCCGTTATGGAGGCGACGGTCAGCGAGCTCCGCGACTTCGGCGCGTTTGTTGAACTCGGCGGCTGCCGGGCCTTGCTCCCCGTTTCCGAAATTGCCTTGCAGCGCATCGCCGATATTCATTCGGTTTTGCAGATTGGACAAAAACTTTCCGTTAAGGTGCTGAAAACCGACTGGCCGAACGAACGCATTTCCGTCAGCGCAAAGGCGCTGCTTGCCGACCCGTGGGAACACGCCGCGCAAAAATACCGCGCCGGCGATAAGATTGACGGCGCCATATCGGGCGTTACCGATTTCGGATTCTTTGTGACGCTCGAACCGGGAATCAACGGGCTGGTGCACGTCTCTGCGCTCAAAAACATCGAGCGGAACACGAATCTCAAGAAAATCTATCGGGAGGGCGCGCCGATTTCCGTCTGCGTAAAAGAAGTCGACGCGGAAAAGAAGCGGATTGCGCTCATCCCCGCCGAATCTACCGAAGAAGACCAATCCGCCGCAGAATATCTGAAGTGCCAAGACGATTCGGAAAGCTACAATCCGTTTGCAGCCCTGCTGAAGAAGTAAAGAGGCGGGGCGGACGGGTGAACATTACCGTGTGGATTTAACTGGTCGACCGTCCGCCTCAAGTTTGCCATGCGGCAAACTTGCGAGCTGGTTGGGGTCGGCGGCCGGAAAAACATTGCCGTACAGATTTGACCGGTCGACCGTCCGCCTCAAGTTTGCCGGGCGGCAAACTTGCGAGCTGGTTGTGGCAGCGGATGAGCGGGAAAACTGGCTGCGGAAGACTTAACTGGTCGACCGGCCCTGCTCGCCTGTTTTGCGCAAGACGGTTCATTCTGTTTTCGACTTTCCTCTCCTTAAAACTCTCTCCCGTCCTGTTTAAGTGCCCAGAATTGCTGCGCCTTGCGTGCAACTCCCTAAGAATCCCGGCTTTCCGCGCCGTTTTCATGCAAACCTCCTGCCGGAGCGAGCGTCGTTATTTGCACCGAGCGCGTCGGCAGGACGCTTTATACCGGTTCGCAGAGTCCGGATTTTATGGGCTTACGCACCCGTACTCTATGGGCTTATGCGTCCACACTTTATGGGCTTATGCGCCCATACTCTATGGGCCTATGCACCCACGCTCTATGGACCTATGCACCCATACTCTATGGGCTTATGCGTCCATACTCTATGGACTTATGTGTCCATGGTTTACGGACTAACCGCAAGCGGTTTCGTACGCGGCCGGTTCAATCCATCCTGTCCGCCCACCTACCGACCCGCTAGCAAGTTTGTCGACAGACAAACTTGAGGCGGACAGCCGCGCAAGTCAACGCATCTCAATCCAGTTCATCCTGTCCGCCCATTCACTCGCCTGTTTTGCCGCAAGACAAAACAGGAGGCCGGCGGCCGAAAAGTTATCCCTATACGATAACGTTTTCCCGTCGGCCCCGTCCCTCCGCGACAGGACTCGCTCGCCGTATCGCTGAACTTGCCGGTAGCCGCGCCTCGCAGGGACGACGCGGATAATGATGCCGGTGTGTGACGATCTTTCCCGTTCTCTTGAAAAAATAATAAATACCCTTATACTGCTTTTCAGCGCTTCTAAAAGCTCGGAATGTTTTTGGATGTCTTCGTACGTAACCAGCCTCATCGGTAAAGAATCTTTGCCGACGTCTATGATAAAAAGTCTTAAAATCAAGATATTCTTCTAAGGGGAAACATGAACTTTTCACGCAAAATACATAGCTTATCGTTTAAAATATCGATGATCATCATCGGGCTTTTTATTGCTGTTATCGGCCTGCTCGGAACGATTACGTTTAGCCGGTTTTCACAACTCATCGTGCATCACATCACCATCGGTTTGTCGGAAAGGATTGAAAAAGAGGCGCGGACGATTTACGGCAATATGTTTTCAAAGTTTGAAACGGTGGCGGTCAACTATGCAAGGCTGATTACGGGCGTCGGCTTTGATCATACCGAAGAGCTTGCCGCTATCAGCGCCATCACAATGGCATCCGATCCATCCATTTCCGGCGGAGGCTTTTGGCTTGAACCATATGTCGTGCCGGGCGAAAAATTGTATGGTCCGTATTGGTTTGATGATGCCGGGAAAATCACGCTGTCATGGGAATACAATAATGAGCGGAACGATTACAAACAATTTGACTGGTATAAAAACGATGGAATTGCCCTCAATAAAAAGTATGTATGGAGCGAACTCTATAATGATGCGGTAACAGGGGTACCGATGATGACCATCACATCCGCGTTATTGGATACGCACGGAAACAAGAAGCTCGGAGTGGTAACAATCGATCTGGGACTTGAACCGCTGTCTGAGTATTTTGCGGCCATAACCTTTTCCGATATCCGTGAATATTCACTATCGCTGATAAATAAAAACGGCATTTGTTTAAATAACAAAGATAAGAAGCTCATCGGAACGCAGCTGTTCAATCTGACTGTTGAAACGATCGGCAAAAGAATGATTGAAGACAGCGGAAAAATTATTGTAACTGCGCCTGTTGCCGAAACCGGTATGTATCTGTGTCTTGCCGTAGAGAAGCGGATTATCTTTGAGGCGTTTAATCAAGTGCTGCAGCTCAATATCGTGTTGGCGGTTGTGTTTATCGGCGTTTTGATTTTCATTGTTACGGTATTTATAAAGATTATTCTGATTCGGCCGCTTAATAAAACGGTTGCAGGTCTCCAAAATATCGCGCAGGGAGAGGGCGATCTTACGGTTCGTTTACCGGTTAAGAATAACGATGAGCTCACGGATTTAGCGAAATACTTTAATGAAACGATTGCAAAAATCGGCGCCGCTATCCGGCAAGTCGGCATAAACAGTGATTTGATGGAAGAAATCGGCGCCGAGCTTGCGTCCAACATGACTGAAACTGCGAGCGCCGTGCACGAAATAAACGCAAACATCGACGGCGTTAAACAGCAGGCGATGACGCAAGCTGCCAGCGTTACCGAAACCGCGGCAACCATCGAGGAGATTGTCCGCACGATTAAGCAGCTGAACGGCAGCATTGAAACCCAGGCGGCGAGCGTTGCGCAGTCGTCTTCGTCGGTAGAGCAGATGGTTGCGAATATCGCATCGATCGGGCAGACGCTTGCGCAAACCGATGAGGCGATTAAAAAGCTGACCGGCGCAACCGGCGACGGCAAAGCCACGTTGGTAACATCGAACACCGTCACGCAGAAAATTGCAGAAGAATCCGGTTCGCTGATTGAAGCAAGCAGCGTTATTCAAAACATTGCGTCGCAGACCAATTTGCTTGCGATGAACGCGGCGATCGAAGCGGCGCACGCAGGAGAGGCGGGTAAAGGCTTTGCCGTCGTCGCGGACGAAATCCGTAAGCTCGCTGAGGATTCCGCAGCGCAGGGGAAGACCATCACCGCGACGCTGAAAACCTTGGGCGGCGAAATCGAAATGCTCTCCGCCTCGTCCAAAACGGTGGAAGAGAAGTTCAACGCGATATTCACCCTTGCCGAACAGGTCAAGGAAATGAGCGCCCGGCTTACCGAAGCGATGCGCGAACAGGAGCAGGGCAGCCGTGAGGTGCTCACTGCGATTAAGCGCATCAACACGGTTACGGTCGAAGTGCAGGCGGGCTCGGAAGAGATGCTGAAAGGCGGAGCGGGCGCTGCTTCCGAAATGCAAAAGCTCGACAGCCTGACCCGTATCATCACCGACAGCATGAACGAAATGGCCTCCGGCGCGGTACAGATTAACCATGCCGTCCAAGAAGTGAGCGAGATAACGCAGCGGAATAAGCAGAGCATTCAAAACCTCGCAGAAGAAGTAGGGAAATTCAAAGTCAACTAGGGGGAGCCCGTTCTTTGCGCGGCTGACATATGCGGAAAGTTTGCCGGAGGGGTTTAGTTTGGTCGGCCGGTCGGCGGCCGAAAAGTTATCTCTATACGATAAAGTTTTTCCGCCGATCCCCGCTCGCCTGTTTTGCGCAGGCAAAACAGGAGGCTGGCGGCCGAGAACTTACATCTACGCAATAAAGTTCCACCGCCAGCCCGCCCACACTTTATGGACCTATGCACCCATACTCTATGGGCTTATGCGTCCACACTTTACGGACCTATGCGTCCGTGTTCTATGGGCTTACGCGTCCATATTTTATGGACTTATGCGCCCGCGTTTTACGGACTAACCGCAAGCGGTTTCGTACGCGGCCGACAAGGTTAAATCTATTCGACATCCTCTATCCCGCCTACCAACTCGCAAGTTTTCCGTGAGGAATCGAGGTATGCTCGAAGGCTGTTTCGAGACCGCCTCGAACGCTGTTTCGAGGGTGCGTCGGATTATGCTTCGAGACCGTCTCGAACACTGTTTCGAGCCTCCCTCGAACTATGTTTCGAGGGAGGACGGGAGTACTTTGCCGTACAGATTTAGCCTATCGACCGTCCGCCCCAAGTTTGCCATATGGCAAACTTGTGATCGGGGCGGGGCGGACGGAAAAACTGGCTGCGGAGGGCTTAACTGGTTGACCGTCCGCTTCACGTTTCGCGGAGCGAAACTTGCAAGATGGACGAGTAAGGGCTAGCGAAGATATTGTGCTGGGGCAGGCGGCTGGGTTAAATCGGTAAAGCGACGGCTGTTTCGGCGGCGGTTGATTCAGATAGTGTGATTTTTTTCACAGTATTCTTTGTTTCTCTTCTAAAATTGCGGCATCACGGCGGTTTTGCCGAACTTTTGTACCGCGCGCCGGTTGAATGCTCTGTCGACCATTCCTATAATGCGCAAAATGACTGCGATTCCCGAAGCGGCAAAAGGGCGACTTTTGGCGCTCGTTCACTTTTTAGAGGCATCCGGCAAGGCGCGCGTAACGTCAAAGGAGCTGGGGGCGGCGATCGGCTGTGCGGACACGCTGGTGCGCTGCGATATTAAGCGCATCGGCGGGGTGGACGGCGTGTCGAACGGCTATGATGCGGCGGCGTTAAAAGCGGCGGTTTCCCGCGCATTGGGGCTTGAACGCTCCGGTCAGGCGAGAAAGTGCTGCATCGTGGGGCTGGGGCGGTTGGGAGCGGCGCTGCTCGATTCGAGTTTTTTTGAATCGGCGGGCTTTGAGCTTGCGGCGGGCTTCGATTCTAACGTCAACCGGACGGAGATTCTCCGTTCGACCTTTCCGCTCTATCCTGCCGCCCGCATCGAAAGCGTGCTTCGTGCGCAACAGATTGCGTACGCGGTGCTGACGGCGCCCGCAAAGGAAGCGGCCGTGATGACGGAGCGGCTTGTCCGCGCGGGGGTTCGCGGAATCGTCAATTTGACCGAATGCGTGCTGTGCGTTCCGCCGCATGTAAAAGTTGAAAATGCGTCTTTATCGTGGGCGTTGCAAAAAATAGTATAGAGAGGTATTCACATGAGCCGTGTGTATAATTTTTCCGCCGGGCCGTCGTGCCTGCCGGAAGAGGTTTTAAAAGAGTGCGCCGCAGAAATGCTCGATTATCGGGGGAGCGGGCAGTCCGTTATGGAAATGAGCCACCGCTCCAAAGCCTACAAGCCGATTATCGAAGGCGCCGAAGCGAAGGTGCGGAGCTTGATGCAGGTTCCCGACAATTACAAAATCCTGTTTTTGCAGGGGGGAGCGTCTACGCAGTTTGCGATGGCCGCGCAAAACCTCGGCGTGCGGACGGGAAAGGCGGCCTACATTCAGACGGGCGTGTGGGCAAAAAAGGCGGCGGCGGAAGCGAAAAAGCTCGGCATTCACGTTGAAATTGCCGCCTCAAGCGAAGATAAAAATTACTCGTACATTCCGAAGGTCGAAAAGATTCACGGCGATTACGACTACGCCTACATCTGCTTCAACAATACGATTATGGGGACGCATTACGAGTACATTCCTGACACGGGCAGCATTCCGCTGGTGGCCGACATTTCTTCGTGCGTGCTGTCGGAGGAGCTGGATGTCAGCCGCTTTGGTCTGCTGTTTGCCGGAGCGCAGAAAAATCTTGCGCCGGCGGGCGTTACGCTCGTCATTATCCGCGAGGATTTGATTACCGATGCGCCGCGCGCCGGTACGCCGACGATGCTGACGTATAAAACCCATGCGGACGAAGGGAGCATGTACAACACGCCGCCGTGCTACACCATTTACGTGCTCGGCAAGGTGCTCGAATGGATTGAACGGCAGGGCGGCGTGGCGGCAATGCACCGCATGAATGTTGAAAAGGCCGCGTTGCTCTACCGCTATCTTGATTCCGGCGGAGCCTACCGCGCGACGGTGCAGGAAGGCAGCCGCTCGCTGATGAATGTGCCCTTCCTCACGAAAGAAACGGATGCGGACAAAGCGAAGCTGATAAACGAAAAGTTCGTTGCGGAAGCGGCTGCAGCCGGTTTGGTGAACCTTGCGGGGCACCGGTTGGTCGGCGGAATGCGCGCTTCTATTTACAACGCCATGCCGCGTTCCGGCGTCGAAGCGCTCATCGCGTTCATGGAACGCTTTGCGGCGGAAAACTTTTAAGCTGCGTGCGGGGCAGGCGGGGCAGGCGGGGCAGGCGGGGCAGGCGAGGCAGGCGAGGTGAATTTAATCCGGAAGATTTACGTTATCGTCCGCCTGCCTCCAGTTTGCGTTCGCAAACTGGCAAGGGGGCAACGCGCGGGATGAACGTCATTCGTCGCTCTGCGTTTTGCAGCTGTCGATAACACTATATTTTTGGAGGAAACGATGTATAAAATTCAAACATTGAACAAAATCAGTGCGACGGGGCTGGAGCTTTTTCCGCGCGCTGACTATGAGATTGCGTCGGACATTAATCATGCGGATGCCGTGCTGGTGCGCTCGCAGGATATGCACGGAATGCCGCTGGCATCATCGGTGAAGGCGGTGGCGCGCGCAGGGGCGGGGACGAACAATATTCCGGTCGCCGAGCTTTCGGAAAAAGGAATTGTGGTGTTCAACACGCCGGGCGCAAATGCAAACGCCGTCAAGGAGCTGGCGCTGCTCGGCCTGTTGTTGTCAAGCCGTCCGGTGATTTCGGCAAACAAGTGGACCGAAAGTCTTGCCGGCAAGGGCGATGAGATTCCTGAATTGGCGGAAAAGGGCAAGTCGCAGTTTTTGGGCAACGAGATACGAGGCAAGACGCTCGGTGTGCTCGGACTCGGCGCAATCGGCGCGATGGTTGCGAATGCGGCGCAAAAACTCGGCATGGAGGTTATCGGCTATGACCCGTTCCTGTCGGTCAATGCGGCATGGGCGCTGGATCACAATGTGCAGTATTCGGAAAGCATCGAAACGATTTTTAAAAAGAGCGATTACATTACGCTCCATGTGCCGCAGACGGACGAAACGCGGGGAATTATCAATGCAGCCGCGCTCAAGCTGATGAAAACCGGCGTGCGCATCATCAATATTGCGCGCGGCGGGCTGGTGGACAACGCGGCGATGCTTGCAGCGCTGAATGCGGGCAAGGTTGCCTACTTTGTGACGGATTTTGCTGCGGAGGAGTTTTTTGGGCGAGCGGATGCGCTGTGTCTGCCGCATTTGGGCGCGTCAACTCCGGAAGCTGAGGAAAACTGCGCGGAGATGGCAGTCAAACAGCTGCGCGACTTCCTTGAAAACGGCAACATCGTTAATTCTGTCAATTTCCCGAAGACGGTAACGGAAAACCCGATTCCGAAGGGCGGTACGCGGCTGTGCATTGCAAATAAAAACGTGTCCGGCATGGTTTCAAAATTTTCTACCGTATTGGGCGACACGGATTTGAACATCGCAAGCATGATCAACCAAAATCGCGGCGACGTCGCCTATAACATCATCGATGTGGACGGCAAAGTTTCCGAAGAAACGCTCAACCGCCTAAAAGGAATCGCCAACGTTACAAATGTCCGGCCGATTTACCGCTAAGACGCGGCGCACATTCTGAGAGGAGTACGAAATGCGTATACGCCGCATAATGAAAGGCATCCGCCGGCTTTGCGCCGGTCTGTTTTGCTTGAGTTTGATGAGCTGCATCGATATCGTGCAGCATATTACCCGCAACGAAGACGGGAGCGATCAAAATATCATCTGCTTGGCCGTTTCAAAAGACCTGTGCGAATCGGCTTCGGGGTACACGGGGTATGGAGAGTCGTTCAACTACGAGGAATTTCTTGCGCAGGAATTCGACAGCCTCGCTTCCGCCATGGCCGAGTATCATCCGATCGACGTACAGGTGAGCCCCATAAGTGACGAGGTGCATTTGGGCTATTTTGTCAACATGAACATTAATTATAAGGATCGGCGGGTGCAAAAGTTGCTGAAGGCGGGGGAGCTCGATTTTCTGCCGGTGTATAAGAAAAATATGATGTCGATACGCATCGGCTCTATGAGCGACAGCGACTTCACGGATCCCATGCTCCTTTCCCTCTGCAGATACCGCCTGCTGGTCAGCAAATCCTGTATGCCGTCTCTGCGGACGGTCGCCGTCAGAAACAACATTGAGATGACGCCGGTTTCGTTCTTCGACTTGCATGACGAATATCTGATTGAAGTGCCGTTTTCGCTGCTGATGGGCGAAAACACTGCGGTGGAATTGTATCGGTAATGCGCTCGCGCTTGCCGTAAATCGATGCGGCTTGCGCGGCGTGCGGCCATGCGGAAAGCGGGTTGCGCCCGGTGCGGACGGGATGGGGTGCGGCGAGTGTTACCGGTCGTTGTGCGGGGCTTCGGGACGGCGGGCAGCTAGCAATGCGGGCAGTGCGTAAACATCGGCGACTCCGGAAACGAGGATGCCGCCCATGCCGAGTTCAAGCGGCAGCGCAACGTCCATGTCATAGCGGTCGCCGATGCACAGGCATTCTTCCGGCTTTGCGGCGGCCATTCGCGCGGCAAGCAGGAAGGGTTCCGGCGCGGGCTTTGACTTTCGGCAGGTGTCAAGACCGATAACGTCGGGAATGAGCGCGTCGACTCCCAGCGCGGTGAGCGTCTTTTTTGCCGGAAGTTCCGGATTATTGGTGACGCAGATGAGCGCGTAGTGTTTTTTCAGTGCGGAAAGCGCCTCGATAAGCCGTTCGTCTTTTTGCAAAAAACGTTCGGGAAACAACAGCGTCCGCCGCATTTCGATGCTTTCTTCTATTGATACCCCGAAGTGCGTAAAAGCATTGCCAAGACTGATTTTTTTCCCGCCGTTTTCTTCGCTCCACCGTTTTCTAAAATCGTCGATCATTGTCCGCGCCGCATCCGCCGCCATGCCGCGCCGTTCGGCAAAATGCCGAATCTGCACATCGACTTGCTCAAACGCATACGCGTCGTCCGTGTACAGCGTCGAATCGATATCGAAGACGATTGCTCTGAGGTTTGCGGGGATTTTGTAAACGGTCATGGATTGATGCGCGGCCGGAACGAACGTACTGCGCGGCCGAATGAGCGCATCCGCCGCATCCGTAAGCGACGCGTACCGCCCGAGCGCATACTGCGCAATCGCCGCATTTCCCAGCAGCTCCGCGTCCGCAAGCGGGTAAACGGAAAGCGTCATGCCGGTTTTGTCCGCCTTTTCCTGCATCCACCGCGCATTCTTCGCTTGGCCGCCGGTTACCGCCATCGACTCCTCCATCGGCACGCCGTTTGCGGCTGCGGCCGTGCGCAACAGTTGCAGGGCATGGCGGACGTTTTCCGTGAGGCCGGACAGGATTGCCGCGCCTTCGTCTTCCGGATGATTCAAGCAGAAGTCGACGAGCGTGCGATAGGTCATTTCGCCGCCGCGCTGCCGTTCAAGCTTTCGCTTGTACGAGGCGAATAGCGAGCCGCTTTTGCCGCTGACCGAGGCGATATTCCACAGACCGCCGATAACGGACGGCAGTGTCCGGAGGCCTTCGGCAAAAATCGGGCGATCGGTGCACAGATTGATCCCTTCGCTTGAACCGGCGCAATCGCAGACCCGGCCTGGCCGCAGCGTGTTTGTGCCGATGAGCGCTGAAATAAAATCGGGGCCGCCGCATATGACGCGGACATCTTCGGAAAGCGATAATTCCGCTGCGACCGGCGGCAAAAGTCGCCCCGCATCGTGTCCGAGCGGCACGAACGGCGGGAGCTTTTCGCGGGGAATATGCCGCGCGGCAAGTTCGGCGTCAGACCAGTAGGCGGGGGCAAAGCGCGCTTCCGGCAAAGCGGTAGCGGCTTCTCCGGTAAGACGGAAAATCAAAAACTCCGGGCCGGAAAATAAAAACGGCGTACGCGCCCAGTCTTCGGCATAGCGTTCTTGAAAGGTTTGTATGCGGGGAATAAAAAGCGATGCGGAAGGCTTCGGCGGAAGGCGAGCGCTAACGGGATCGCTCCACAACAGCGTGCGTCCGTTTGCCGCCGCAAGCGTCGGCCCGTTTCCGGAAATGCAGACCGCTTCAACGTCCGCAAGATGCGGACGCATAGCGGTCGTCGCCTTCTTGAGCGCGGAAAACCATTCGTTCGCGATGAACGAGGGCTCCGCCGCCGTAAGCGGCTGCAAGGAAAACGCAGCCGGCTCCCCGTCCGCCCGTATGATTCCCGCTTTGAGCGCAGTCGTTCCGATGTCGGCGCAAAGAACGCTGCCCATCAGTTTTGTTCGGCTTTGCTTTCACCGCCTGAATCCTGCGCTTGTTTTACAATCTTTTCTATTATAGAGCGGTTATCCAGCAAGTCGCCGATGGACTGGTTGTAGTGAATGCGCGTAATGACGTTGGCGAACAACCCGCTGACGTCGGTGTTGATGTACCATTCCTTCGTCAAAAGTTCTTCGTGGTACACCGCGTTGGTACCGATGATGCGGTAAAAATAGCCCTGCTTGTACGCGTCGTCGAACAGCTGTACCGCATTTCCCGTAAAAAACGGCAAACTGATTGCAGCGATGACCTTCGTCGCACCCTGCTCTTTGAGGAACGTCATCGCCTTGAGCAGCGTTCCGCCCGTGCCGAGCATATCGTCGGCAAGAAAGGCCGCCTTCCCCCGCACGTCGCCAAGCAGTTTGACGGATTTGATGTTGGTCTTCTGCGCGTTCTGCGTGACAATCGAATAATCCCGCTCCTTGTAAATCATCGCCAGCGGAATTTTAAGTCCGGACGCATAGAATTTATTGCGGTCGATGGCGCCGGTGTCCGGACTGACGACAACCAAATCCTCCGTTCTGCCCGTCAAATCGACAATCTTGCTGAGCTCCCGGATGATTTGAAAACTCGCATGGAGATTTTCCAGATTAATGGTGTTGAATGCGTTGCAAATTTCGCGGGAATGAATGTCGAGCGTGATGATGCGCTTAACGCCGAGCATTTCGTACATGTGGCCGAGCATACTGGCCGTCAGGCCTTCGCGCCCCTTCTTTTTATGCTGGCGGCTGTACGGATAGACCGGCACCACCAGCGTAATGTTCGCAACGCCCGCCTGCCGTACCGCGTCAATCGTAACCATTTGCGACATAACGTGATCGTTTACGGAAAGCGAAAGCTTGTTTTGCCCGTCGTTGAGCGTAATTTCTTCGTGGTTTTCTACATCCTGAAAGATAAACACATCTTTTCCGCGTATCGATTCCAGAATCTCGGTTTTAAATTCGCCGTTTGCAAAATAGGTGAACCGCGTTTTAATCTTAAAAGCCGGCGGCCGGTATTTATCCACCGCGCCGCGCAAAATCATATCGGAAGTTTCAATATCGTTTTTTAGATTGATTGATTTAATTATATCGTTTTTATCCAACTCATAACGTTTAGAAATTACATCATTCTTGAGTGTAAAACGATGCTTGTACATCCGCTTCAAGTGCGTGATGACAGCGTCCGCAAACACTTCGCTGCCCGGACAGGCGATGACCGCCAAATCAGTCGGTTCTGAATACGGCATTTTCAAACCCCTTACAGTCGAAAGTGGCAGCATACTACCACGTTTCGGTTTTATGAGCAATATTTTTCCGAAAATCAGGGGCGGGGGAGTCTGGAAAGAGTAATGCCCGAGATGAAAGGGAGCCGTAGCCAAGTGAGATGGTCGGTAGGAGTTTTTTGAATTACCCGGCAGTATCAGTATACCGGACGGTTTTGCATCGTATTGACGAGATACTGCTGCTCGCGATGCGTGGCATAAGTGTCAGGGGAAACACGATTGACGGAATGTATGCGTTTTCGGAAACGAAGGAAAACCGGTTGAGGGAAAAGGCTGCGCCCGCACTTCCGAATGGGCTTGCGGCTAAGTTTTCCGATCTTTTGCAGCCCGTCCAGCCTTCGTGTCAGCCATTCGGCGAGTGCTGCGGAAGCGAACGGTGCGCGGCCGACGGGATGCCGTCTCACTTTTCAGATTTTTTGCGGGCTGCACAACTCTTTCGCCGGTTTACCCCAAAGGCAACCGGAAGAGGGCAACCCCCGTGTCGCATATTCGGCATCATTATCTGAAACACGCGAAAAGTCCCGGCCTTTCTGACAAGTCGCCTGAGCAGCTCTGTTGCGCACGTCATTCGTCCTGCGCTCATGAGCGGCAAAGGTGAGGGGGAAGGACAGCCGTGTTATTGGTCAGCCGTCACTGGAGCTTCTCTCGATGCTTTCAGTATCCGTGAAGTTGTCTCTGCCGTCGTCGTCGCCAGAGATGAGCGTGAGGAACGATGTGGTTACCATCTTTGTTTCCAGCCGCACAGGAAAGCGACCGTGTGTTCTGAGCCTTTGCATCGGCACGGAGACCTCTTTTGATTTCGTTGTAGACGCTCTTTCCGGCAACGTCGCAGATTCTTCGAGCGCGGCTCTCTTCGTGAGCTTGGTGCCCCGGCTTGCCCGACAGATAGCCCCTCAAGCAAGAGTCGCGTTCCATTTCCTTCCTTAATTACTATGCGGTGTTTTAATTTTCATTATACCAGTTGGCTGGAATCTTTTTATTCGGGAAATTCTATTTTACCGGGTGCCGTTCCGTGACTAAAAATCGATTTTTCTTGACCACCTATCGGGTAGTATGGTACTCTCTCGCCATTCTTATAAACCATCGATTTTTGTCAGATTATGACTTAATCACAAAAAGGATTGTATATGCCATTCATTTCTTTTTTACAAACAGCGACGGGAACTGCGCCGAGTGCATCCGGTCCGATGGGGCTTTTCACTTCGGTGGTGCCGTTTGTTTTGATCATTGCGATTTTTTATTTTTTTCTTATCCGTCCGCAGAATAAAAAGCAAAAGGAAACGGAAAAGATGATTGCCGCGCTTAAAAAGGGCGATAAAGTTGTTACAGTCGGCGGGATTCACGGCGTCATTTCTTCGACGAAGGAAAAAACGGTAATTGTAAAAGTAGATGATAATTGTAAGTTGGAATTCAACCGTTCTGCGATAACCGGCGTCGAAACGGACGCCAAAAAGGACAAAAAAGAATCCGATGCGGCGGCTACGGCGCAAGAATCGGAAACAAAATAAATCGAATGGTAATAGTGGAGTGAAACGAGATGAATAAGCGTGCCCGTTTTTTTATTCTTCTGGCGGTCCTCGCGCTGTGTTTTGCGTTTTTGTGGACTTCTATAAGCTGGTATTATGGAACTCCAAAGGAAGTGCAGGCGCTTGCGCTCGGCTCTTTGGAAAATATTAAGGATTATGCGACGGCGCAAGCATCGGCCGATGTGATTGTGATTCGGGATGCGGCAAAAGCGGATCCGTCCGGTATGTTGGATCCGCGTTATGCGTGGCTAACGAAAGCCGCCGCAAAGAAATACCGGAAGATGGGAGAGAAGGCGCCGTCGGTGATGACGGTTTCCGCCGTATTCGGCGCATATTTGAATGAGTCGGAATTCCTCGATGAAATTCAGGCAAAATATCGCAATGACATCCTCAAAGCGAAAAGATACTACCAAAATTCCGTAAAGCTTGGCCTCGACTTGAACGGCGGTATGAGCATTATCGTAAAGGCGGATTTGGATGCGGCCGTTGCGTCGCAGGGCGATTCCGTCGCTACCGACAATGTGGAACAGTTTAAGAAAAATGCGATGGCGCAGGCGATTGAAACGCTGAGCGGACGGATTGACCGTTTCGGCCTTACGGAACCGCTTATCCGCCAGCAGGGGGAAGACCGCATTTATATCGAAATGCCGGGTGCAGCCGAAGCGAATGCAATCAATACCATTATTATGGGAAAGGGAATCTTGAATTTCCGTTTGGTCGACAGCGATGCGACCGATCGCTTCAAGGAGTATTACCGCCAGAATGCCGCGACGACCTTTAATGCGGTCGGCGAGCTTATCGATCCGTCTGTGATCCCGGAAGATTGCGAAGTGATGGGACAATACATAAAAGACGATTACGGCCTTGATGAGCGCATCGGTTTTTTGGTGGTGAAAAAAGAAATTGCGCTCGACGGGCAGCATATTAAATCGGCGGATGTCGGCTCCGACAGTTTGACGAACCGGCCGGAAGTTGATTTTGTGTTGGATTCCGAAGGCGCAGATATTTTCGGTACGTTCACCGGCAATCATAAAAATGAATTCCTTGCTATCGTAAGCGATAATAAAGTTAAATCGTACGCGCGTATAAACGATGCTATTACCGGCGGCCGCGTTGCCATTACCGGATTCGGGCTGGAAGAAGCGCAGAATTTGCAGAAAGTCTTGCAGACGGCGTGGCTGAATGTGCCGCTTTCCGTTGAAAGCCAGCAAGTTATCGGCGCATCTCTTGGAGAAGCGGCAATCAATCAAGGAATTAAGGCGGTTATCGTCGGTTTGCTTGCGATTCTCGTGTTTATGCTTGTGTATTATAAAGGTTCCGGTATCAACGCCGTCGTTGCGCAGGTACTCAACCTCTATATTATGTTCAGTATTTTGTCCGCATTCAACTTAACGCTTACGCTGCCGAGTATTGCCGGTATGATTTTGACGATCGGTATGGCGGTGGATGCGAACGTCATTATCTTTGAGCGTATAAAAGAAGAACTTGCGGAAAGCAAAAGTCGGCAGGCAGCCATTACGGCCGGATTCGACAATGCGTTTTGGGCAATTATGGACTCGAATATTACCACGTTCATTGCGGCGATTTTCCTTTCGCAGCTGGGGACCGGTTCGATTCAGGGGTTTGCCGTCAGCCTTGCAATCGGCGTAGTGTCGTCGGTCTTTACGGCATTGTTCGTGTCGCGCCTCATATTTGATTTCGATACGGATGTTTTTCACGCTCAAAAATTGAGCATAAGCTGGAGGATTAAATAGATGGAAAAGAAGATTGTCCGATTCAGCAAAGGATTTGTTCCGTGCGCGATATTCAGCTCGGTAGTGATTTTATTCGGGATTGTCGGTTTTTTTACGCGCGGAATCAATTACGGCATCGATTTTAAGCCGGGTTTAATCAATGAGATTCGTATTTCGCCGGTTTGCGCGGAGCTTCGGTATTCGGGAAATGCAAAAGTTACGCTTGAACTGGGAAAAGATGCAATGCAAATTATCGTCAGCGGAACGGGTGCAAAAAATGAAACGAAATCCTACCCGTATGCGGAATATTCGACGGTAAAGGCCGTGGCGGATGCGGTAAATGCCGATGCCATCGTCAGTATGGAACTGAAAAGCGATGGGGCGGAAGCGTCTGAAGCGCTGTTTGTCGATTCGTCCGTTTCGCCGGTGCTGGGGAATACGCCGTTTTTCCTTCATGCAAAAAATGAGTCGCTGACTGTCGAAGATGTGCGGTCGGCGTTGTCGTCCGTTGCGGGCATTTCCATAAAGATGCTCGGCGAAGGCGACTCCTATTCTTTCCAAATCCGCGCGGGACTTTCGTCGGAAGATGAATCCAGTCAGTCGATTCAAAATGCAATAGCCTCCGCTTTAAGCGAAAAATTCGGCAGCGAAAAGGTTGCGCTCCTTAAAACGGACTTTATCGGTTCGAGTTTTTCAAAAAGCCTCGCAAAAAAATCGGCGCTCTTTTTGGGTATGACGTTTATTCTGATTTGGGCGTATGCCGCAATCCGCTTCCATTGGGATTTTGCGCTGGGCGCCATCGTTGCGCTCGTTCATGATGCGCTTATCATGTTTACGTTTATTGTGTGGTCGCGTATGGAATTTACAACGACCGTGCTTGCGGCGGTTCTGACAATCGTTGGCTATTCGATTAACGATACGGTTGTTATTCTTGATCGGGTGCGCTTTAATTTGCGGATAAAGAAAGTCGAGAATTTCAATGAATTGCTCAACGTTTCATTGAATAATACGCTCAGTCGTTCCATTATTACTACGGTAACGACGCTTTTCGCTGTTATTGCGCTCTTTGTTTTTACGACCGGAAGCATTCGGGATTTCTCGCTTGCGCTCATGGTGGGCTTGGTAAGTGGCTTGTATTCATCGCTTTTTATTTCAAGCGGCTTTATTTCGGCGTTCCGCATTCATTGGAAACAGGAATTCGGTATGCATCACTCGGATAAAACCGAACACGGCGTGCTGAATTTTGAACCGGGCGTTACGGTTTAATTTTATTTTCTGTAGTTTACCGTCCGCGATGGTTGTACGTCGCGGACGTTTTTATTTTCCGAGAAAAGAATAGAAATCGGCTGCTATGATAAAATTTCTACAAGCAATTTATTGAGGAATAAAAGCCCGTCCTGGTTCAGGGAATAAAAGTGCCTGCTGTTTTTTAAGGTCTGCTGCATCAAGCCTCTGTTTTTCCAGTTTTCAAATGTCTGTAGCACATGCGGCGGAACTGGAGTTCCGTACCGTTCTGCAAAATCTTCGGCGCATATGCCGTTTGCGGTCCGTAAGCCCATCATGAAAAATTCGAATTGCACTGTCTCGGCGGAAAGCGTTTCAATATCTTGCGGAATCGCCGGGTACTGAATCGTTCCTATTCTATTTTCATTCCAAAAGCGGCAGTACGCATCGATGTTGCGGCGATTGGTCCATCGGTGCGCTCCTTTGCCGTACACCGTACCCGTCGCGCCGACGCCGCAGCCGATATAATCTTTGAGCTTCCAATACGTCAGGTTGTGTCGCGATTCCGCTGCACCGCGGCAAAAATTCGACACTTCGTATTGGCGGAAGCCGCGTTCGACAAGCAAATCCCGTCCCGCAATCCACAACGCATCCGCCGCATCGTCGTTGTACGGAACCGTGCCGCTGCGTATCGCCTTTCCGAGCGGCGTTGCCTCTTCGACGATGAGCGAGTACAGCGATATGTGAGCGGGGCGGTAGCGGAGCAGCTCGTCAAGTCCGGCAAGGAAGGAGGAGGCCATTTGGCCGGGCAGCGCGCACAGCATGTCGGCAGAAAAACTGCCCCGCCACTGTTCGGCAATCAGGGAAAGCGCAGCGCGTACCGTTTGGATGCCGCCTCTGCGCTTCACCGATGCCAGCGCCTCCGGCTCAAGCGCTTGCACGCCGCACGAAAGGCGGGTGACGCCTGCGTTTTGTGCGCTATCGAGGAAGGCTGCGGTAATGTCATCAGGATTGGCTTCGATGGTAACTTCCGCAATGCTTGCAGAGAGGGGTGCGGCCGCTTTTACCGCGTCCATAATGCGCATCAGTTGGCCGGCTGCAAGCAAACTGGGCGTACCGCCGCCGATATACACGGTATTCCAGCGGCTGACGGCATATTTTTGCGCGCGGAATGCGATTTCGCGGCACAACGCGTCAATGTACGCATCGGGAATCCGCTTCGCCGTGCAAGGAATGCTGAAAAAATCGCAATACGTGCACTTCGATACGCAAAAGGGAATGTGAAGGTAGAGCGAGCAGGGCGGCACTTAAAAGAACCGCATCCGGTGGAACGGAAAATACGAAAGCACCGCCGCGGCCAAAATGGATTTTCTTGTTACCGGCCCCCACATTCTGGAATCGACGGAGGTAACGCGGGCGTCGCTCAGGACAAAATATTGATTTTCGGCAAGTTCGAGCATTTCGAAGGAACCGTTAGCCCCGATGGAAACGTCCCATGCTGCGGGCGGCGCAATAATATTGACGTTATACGGCTTTGCGATGAGCTCAAATTCGGTGAGGAACGATTTTTCACCGGCCGGTTTAATGTACATCACATAATCGCGCATATAAATCGTGTCTCCCGGTAAGCCGATGACGCGCCGCACAAGCGGGGAGCCGCCCATCGTGCCGTTCCATGCCGACGGAATGAGCTGGCGCGCGGTAAAAAATCCGATTGTCATGTCGAGCGCGTTCTGCGACAGCTTCTTTTCAACGCGCATGAGCGGCCGGATGAGTACAATGTCGCCGCGGCCGTATGTTTTTTTGAGGGGCGAAAACATCAGGCAGGAGTCTTTTGCAATGTCGGGCTGCATCGATACGGAATGCTGGCGGACGGGAAAGATGGCAAATGCGGCAATCAGGTTGACCGCCGCGAAAATGCCGACGGCAAAGGAAATTACCAGCAGGACGCGCCGTTCAAATTGTTTCCGGATTGAATACGATAATGCAAACAACTCTTTATTCATGCCGGTAAACTAGCATAAAAAAAAGCTTCAAACAAGCGGAGGCGTACCCCCTGCCGGATACGCCGAAAGAAATGCGCCCGCTTCCGGAGCTCTCGCGGACAGCGGCAAGGGACGCGCGTTTCCTTTTCAGTGCGACTCAGCGGGTCTTCACGATTGCAAAGGCACCGGCCGGCAGTGTTCCCGAGCTCATGTCTGCGGTGCTCAGCAGTACGGACGCATCGGCCGGGATGGAAACGGAGATAGCCGCAGGCGATGCGTTTAAAATGAGCGCGATCCGTTCCGTACCGTCTTCGCTGATTTTTTCGAGGCGCAGAATGCGGCTGTTTTCTTCCGCGTCGGAATGCATGAAGCGCATAACGCCGCTTGAGAATGCCGGATGCGCTTTCCGCAAGGCGATGAGGCGCTTTACGAATGCGATATAGCCGTCAAAAACGCCCGTTTCGATTTCCGCCCACGGCATACAGCGCCGGTTGTCGGGATCCGAACCGCCGTCAAGGAAAAGTTCTGCGCCGTAGTACAGGCAAACGGAGCCGGGCATCAAAAAGAGAAGGGCGAGCGCAGCGGCGGCGGCTTTTTTGTCTCCGCGGCAGCAATGCAGCAGGCGCGGCGTGTCGTGCGAGTCCATCTGATTGAACAGCACGCGGTTTATCTGCCGGTAATACATCGAATAACAGCGGTTGAGCGCATACTCAAGCTGTTTGACAGTGTCGTTTTCATTCGCGCAAAAATCGGCAATCGCATGCCGGAGCGGATAATTCATCACCGAATCGAATTCATCGCCGCGCAGCCACGGCATCGCGTTGTTCCAAATCTCTCCCATAATGTAAAAGTCGGGCTTTATGCGCTTCAGGTGCGTCCGCAATTCCTTGCAAAAAGTGTGCGAAAGCTCATTCGCAACGTCAAGCCGGATGCCGTCGATGTCGTATTCCTGCACCCACTGCCGACACACATCGAGCAAGTACGCGCGGACTTCCGGATTATTCGTATTCAGCTTAGGCATACCGTCGCAAAACGCGAACGTATAAAATTTCCCGTGCGCCGCATTGCTGTCCGGCCCCCACGGACTCCGCTGAAAATCGAAATCATAGTCATTGACCATAAACCAGGCGGCGTATTTTGAGTTTTCATGATTTTGCAGCACATCGCGCCACGCAAAAAAATCGCTGCCGGAATGATTAAAAACCCCGTCAAGCATAATCCGAATGCCGAGCCGGTGCGCCTTTTCGACGAGCGCCTTCATCGTTTCGCCGGTGCCGAACGCCGGATCGATGCGGAGGTAGTCGGTTGTGTCGTATTTATGCTGCGAAGGCGACAGATTGACCGGATTAAGATAAATTCCGCTGATTCCCAAATCGGCAATGTAGTCGAGCTTATCGATAATGCCTTGCAGGTTGCCGCCGAAAACGTCCGTGTTCTTTACGCCGCTTCCGACCGCAGGCCATGCAGCCAGTCCTGCCGGCACAAAATCGCTTTGCCCGCGGCAAAAACGCGCCGGAAAAATCTGATACCACACGGTGCGTGCCGCCCATTCGGGAACGGAGCAAATGTCGGACGCGTTCATCCACGGGAAGGAAAAGCAGCCGCTGAAATCATTGTCGGCAGCCCGCTGCGCTTCGGTCATGCAGCCGGTTTCCATAAAGCAAAGCGTTTCACCGCCGCCGGAAAGTTTAAAATAGTAGCGGACGCGCTTGAATTGCGGCCGAATCACCGTCGTCCAGCACAGATGCGATTCCAGTTCCTTTTTTTCGGTAAATGCGAGTTCGGTTGACGTCCAGCGAAAGGTTCCGCCTTCCATGCTGCCGGCAAACGGATCGCCGTAAACTAAACGGACCTCCGTAACATCTTTGCCGGTCAAAATGTTGATTTCCAGTTCGTTTTCATTGAGCGGATAACAAAACGTGTCATAAGCGGAGTGTTCGATTGCGCTGATATTCATGCACGCAGTGTACTTTATCGCACTGATTTTGGGAATGGAAGCGAGGATCGGGCAAGAAGCCTCGCGGCTGTTGCAGGGGCGGCAGGAGCGTTCGGGGGCTGCGTTGTTTTTTAAGGGCCTTCCCGCTATACTCCCTGAAAATTGTCGCGCGGGGCGCAGTTTTATCCGCAGGCAGATTGAGCTGCGCAGAATCTTTTGTTTCGTGATATGCCGGCGCATTAAAACAGGTCGAATGTTTTATCCGCCGACGCTTGTTTTGGAGTTAATATGGAACAAACTTTACCGAAAATGCTGAAGAAAACTGCGGAGGATTTTCCGGAAGTCGCGGCTCAAATGTTCCGCACCGAACACGGCGCCTTTGAATCGCTCAATTACCGCGAGCTGTATCAGGTTGCCTTGGATTTCGGCGCAGGGCTGTTGAGCATGGGAATAAAACGCGGCGATTTAATCGGCCTCATTTCCGACAACCGCAAAGAATGGCAGCAGGCGGACATGGGCATCATGGCGATTGGGGCGGCGGACGTTCCGCGCGGCTGCGATGCGACGGTCATGGATTTAGAAGCGATTTTTTCGATTACGGAATGCGCCGTCGTGATTGCCGAAAATTCCGCGCAAGTAAAAAAGATTTTAACGATAAAGGACAAGCTGCCTGCGCTTACGACCATTATTTCGTTCGATGCGCTTTCGGACGAGATTAAAAAAGATGCGGCGGCGTTGACGCTGCTTACGTTCAGCGATGTAGTAACGGCAGGGCAAAAATACCGCATTGAACACAAAGACACGGTTGAAAAAGAATTGGAGCAGGGCAAGCGAGACGATTTGGCGTGCATTATTTTTACTTCCGGCACAACCGGAACGCCAAAGGGCGTTGAGCTGACGCACGGCAACTTCCTGACGCAGCTTGACGAAATCCCTGAACGCATCATGCTCAATCCCGGCGACCGCGCGCTTTCTGTGTTGCCTGTCTGGCATGCGTTTGAACGCGCTGTTGAGTACGTTATCATCATTCAAGGCGCAACCGTGTGTTATTCAAAACCAATCGGCAGCATCTTGCTCACGGATTTTATCAAACTCAATCCCGCGATTCTGCCGGCCGTACCGCGCGTGTTTGAAGCAATTTACGAAGGCATTACGCGCAAGATGCGGAAAACCGGCGGCATTGTGTTCGCGCTGTTTCAATTCTTTGTAGGGACAGCGATTGCGCACAGCCGGATGCACCGCAAGATGTTCAATCAGGATCCGTGCTTCGGGCGGTATTATACGGTTGCGTGGTGGTTTGCATTTTTGATTCCGTGGTCGCTGCTGTGGCCGGTCAAGCTGCTTGGGGAACTTATCGTGTTTCGCAAGATAAAGGCGATGCTGGGAACAAAATTCCGCGCAGGGGTTGCCGGCGGCGGCGCGTATCCCCGCATCATAGACGAGTTTTTCTGGGCAACCGGTATTAAAATCGTTGAAGGCTACGGGCTGACGGAGACCGCGCCGATTATTTCCGTCCGTCCGATTGCCGCGCCGGTGTTCGGCAATGTCGGCTCCCCGATCCGCGGAGTGAAGGCGCGGATTGTCGATCCTGAGGATGGGTTTGTGCTGGGGCGCGGCAAGTTTGGCGCAATTCAAGTGAAGGGCGGTACCGTGATGCGCGGCTACTTCAAACGCCCCGATTTGACCGAAAAAGTTATGACCGTTGACGGTTGGTTCGACACGGGCGACCTCGGTATGCTGACCGTGCACGATGAAATCATCATCAAGGGACGGAAGAAGGACACGATCGTGCTCCGCGGCGGAGAAAATGTGGAGCCGGTTCCGATTGAGCAAAAACTTGAACAGTCGCGGTTTATCAAGAACGCGGTCGTCATCGGACAGGATCAGCGGTATCTTGCCGCGCTGCTGCTTGCGGATGCGGAAGAAGTGAAAAACTATGCGGCGGAAAACGGCATTCAATACGATACGTATGAAAATCTGCTTGCGTCGGAAAACATCAAAAATCTCTATGAAAGCGAAATCAACGCGCTTGTCAGCTCAAGAACGGGCTTTAAAATGTACGAACGGGTCAACCGCTTCTGCCTTATCACCAAGCCGTTTGAAGTCGGCGTTGAACTGTCCGCAAAGCAGGAAATTATGCGCTACCGGCTCAATTCATTGTATGAACCGCAGATACGCGCGCTGTTTGAAGACAAAGATAAGGGCGAATTATAGGGAATGAAGCGGGGCGCCTTTGTTTTTGCCGATTTTATACCCGCAACGATGCAGAATGTGTTATAATGCGTTCTATCTGTAGTTATCAGGAGCTTTTTTATGAATGATAAGGAAAAATATGATTTTTCAGTTGAATCGCTCGGCGAATGCACCGTCAAATCGCCGATTGAGCTTTCCACTGTCGTCGGAGACTACCGCGCCAATTACGTCCGCGACGATAGTTTTGTCCGCAACAAGGTGAACGTATATAACATCAACGAAGATGATCCGATGGATATGACGAACCTGATGCAGAAAGCCGGCCCGCGGGAATTCATTTATTTTGACCCGCATCACGTGAACGCCGGCATCTGTACCTGCGGCGGTCTGTGTCCGGGCTTGAACGACGTTATCCGTGCGGTTGTCCGCTGCTTGTGGAACCGGTACGGCGTTCACCGCATTCAAGGTTTTAAATTCGGCTTTAAGGGCTTTTTCCCGGACGAAGGCTTCAGCACGATTCCGCTTACGCTGGAAAATGTCGATGAAATTCATAAAATCGGCGGCTCTTTCTTAGGAACAAGCCGCGGCGGCGGGCAGCGCGTAAAAGACATCGTTGACTGCATTGAACGGATGAATATTAATATGCTGTTTATTATCGGCGGCGACGGCACGCAGCGCGGCGCGCTCGACATTGCGAACGAAGTTGACCGGCGCGGCATTAAATGCGCCGTAATCGGCATTCCAAAAACCGTTGACAATGATTTGCAGTTCATCGACCGCTCGTTCGGGTTTGAGACAGCCGTACAGCAGGCGAAAGAAGCAGTTTCTTCTATTAATATGGAAGCTGCCTCGCAAATCAACGGCATCGGATTGGTAAAGCTGATGGGGCGCGAGTCTGGATTTATTGCAACAGCCGCGACGCTTGCAACGCATGAAGCGAATTTCTGTTTGATTCCGGAAGTGCCGTTCGACCTTGAAGGAGAAAACGGTTTTCTTGCGCATCTGAAAAAGCGGCTTGAACGGCGGCACCATGCCGTTATCATTGTTGCCGAAGGCGCCGGACAGGATTTGCTCACCAAAACAAACAAGACGGATGATTCTGGGAACATCAAACTTGCCGACATTGGCGTGTATCTCCGCGATGAAATCACTCGCTACTTCAAGGAGCAAAACATCCACATCAATTTGAAGTACATTGATCCGGGCTATCAGATTCGCGCGGCGGTTACGACAGCTTCCGATTCCATTTACTGCGAACGGCTCGGAAATAATGCCGTTCACGCGGCGATGGCGGGAAAAACAAAGATTGTTATCGGTTTAGTGCATGATAAATTTGTACACATCCCGATTCAGATGGCGACGGCGCACCGCAATGTAGTTGATCCGGAAGGTTCCCTGTGGCGCGATACGCTTGATGCAACGGGACAGCCGAATCTCATGGTCAATGATGTTGCAAAGGCGAAAGACCGTATGCGGCAGATGGTTGCCGATGCGCGGATGACGCCGGAAGAAAAGACCGGAAAAAAATAACGGATATTTGTAGGCGGCGGCGTTTGAACTATTCATGCGCCGCCGTTTTTCTTTGTTGTTTCGTTGCGATAAAAGAATTATTCTTGGATTAAAAGGTTCGTAAAAAACTTAAAACATTCATTTCTTTGCGCTTTTCCTTCGTTGCCTCATGCAGTTTTTTATTGACAACCGACAATTATACCGTATCATACTATTGGGAGCCTCTAAAAACTGAAGTTTTTAGAGGTATCTTTGAAAATGCGATGTTGTAACTCGCGATAATCCAGCGAGTTACAACTCGTCGCAATCTTGAAAAATCGCAAAAAGCGAGTTTTTCGAGATGCCCGATTACATTATTTTTTTGGAAGGTATAAAATTACAATGAAAAAAAATTTATTTGCCCTGCTTGTATTTACGGCATTTGCTTTTTGTTCATTTCTGTATGCAAAAGATGGAAAACCTGCTGGCGAGCCCGGAACATTTGAAAACGCAGCTCCGCGAGCGATGGCGGATGTGCTTGCGCTTGACGCCGCATTAAAACCCGCCGATAACGAATTTGTCATTTATTACGTGCGCCCTGACAAAAACTACGAAAAATGGGCGTTGTGGATGTGGGCGTCTCCGGGCGGCGACGGCGGCGCGGCATGGCCGTACACGCAGACATGGAAAGTGCAAGACGGTATCGGCTATATGCGGTTTAAAACTGACGGTTCCAACGTGGGGGGAATAAAATTTATCGCCGCAGACGGAACCGTTGGTATGATAATTCGGCAGAAAGACGGCTGGACAAAGGACGGCGCAACTGACCGGATGTGGAATACGAATGTGTCGAAGAAAATCGCCGTTTTTTCCGGCGATTCTGCCACTTATGCGGCGCAGGAATATAAGCCGTCCATCCTGTCTGCGGAACTTGCTGCGGAAAACCGCATCGACCTCTCGCTTTCAGGTAAATACGGCCTTGCGGTGGATGGCGGATTTTCAGGCTTTTCAGTACGAACGGCAGCAGGAAAGGACTATGCGATTTCCAAGGTGATTAATACGCTTGCGCCGGATAATGTATTCGATAATATGACGAAGAATGTTTCGATTCTTCTTGCCGAAAATGCCGACATCGGCGATTCCCTGCTGGTAAAAAATCCGGCTTTCCTCAGTGATTTTCCGGTAAATAGCACAAAACTAGCCGTACAAATAGCGGACGCGCATTCGCCTGCGGCCGATGTTGAACTCGGCTGCGCGTATGCCGACGGAAAGGCGAAGTTTAATCTGTGGGCGCCGACATCTTCTGCGGCCACGTTGAATCTGTATAAGTCGGCAGCAGCCGGTACGCCTGATTTTACGGTCGAAATGACGAAAAATGAAAAAAACGGCGTGTGGAGCGCGGAATTCGGCGACACGGATCCGGACGGGATGTTCTACGACTTTACCTTGCGCAATGCCAAAGGAATGGTAACTGCGCTCGATCCGTATGCGCGTACTATGTCTGCCGACCGAAAAGACGGCGGCGCGGGGCGGGCTGCGGTCATTGACTTGAACAGCGAGAAGGCGGGCAAGATGACGGCTCCGTACAAAACGCTTGCCAAGCGCGAAGACGCGGTGATTTATGAAGTGTCTGTCCGCGACTTTTCCATCAGCCCCGATGCGGGCGTAAAGGCCATTCCCGGCACGTATAAGGCTTTTATAGAAAAAATCCCGTATCTCAAGGAACTCGGCATCACGCACATACAGCTCATGCCGGTGTTGAATTTTCTGAATACGGACGAAAACAACAAAAAATACGAAAATTCCGGTACGGTCAACGGCAATAATTATAACTGGGGCTATGATCCGCACAATTATTTTACTCCAGAAGGCTGGTATGCAACGGATGCAAACGATCCGTATTGCCGAGTGCGGGAGCTTCGCGAACTGATCGATGAATGCCATAAAGCCGGTTTGGGCGTCATTTTGGACGTCGTGTATAACCACATGGGCAGCACGCAATTCCTTGACGACATCGTTCCGGGCTATTATTTCCGCACGGATGATAACGGCGCATTGCGGTGCAATTCCGGCTGCGGCAACGACACTGCCACGGAGCGCAAGATGATGAAGCGGATTGTTACGGATTCGACAAGCTATTGGGTAAAAAATTACAAAGTTGACGGCTTCCGCTTTGATTTAATGGGTTTGATGGAAGCGTCTTCCGTTGTCGATTCGTATAGTCTATGCGCAAAAATCAATCCGAGCGTCCTGTTTGAGGGGGAAGGCTGGAAGATGTACAACGGGAGCAAAGGAACGGTCGGGCTTGACCAGAACTATATGCTCAAAACAAATAGCATTGCCGTATTCAATGATGAATTCCGCGATGCGATTAAGGCGGGCGGCTTTAATGAAACCGGCAGGGGCTTTATCACGATGAAAGCCGTCGATGCGGAAAAGCTGTTCAACAATGTTATGGGGCGGCCGGTTTCTAATTATCATGCCGACCAGCCGGGCGACAACGTGCAGTACACGGTGTGCCATGATGGTCTGACGCTCCATGATGCGATTACGCACAACCTCAAACTCGATGAAAAGCAAGATATTAAGCGGATTATACAGCGCATCAAACTGGGAAACTTCTTCGGACTTACTTCGCAGGGCATCGCTTTCCTCCATGCCGGACAGGAGCGCGGACGCACAAAACCAAATTTGAAGAATGCGGCCAACGAATCCGTCGGTACTTTTGTGCGCAACAGCTACGACTCATCCGACAATATCAATCAATTTGTGTGGACGCTTACTCCCGACTATCAAAATCTTCTTGATTACACGAAGGGATTGATTGCTATTCGCAATGCTTATGAGGTCTTCCGGGTAGGAGATGCGAAAAAGATTGCGAAGAACTTTAAGCGCCTTCCGATTGCCGAGCCGTTTGCATTCGGTTATACAGCCAAAATGAAAGACGGCCGGTGGCTTGTGCTGGTAAATGCGGACGAAAAGCCGGTAGATATTAATACTGGCGTTTCACTCAAAGATGGTGTAGTATATGCAGATAGCGAAACTGCTGATAATGCTGGGATACATGAGCCTGCCGGAGTAAAAATCAACAACAAAACGGTTACTTTGGATCCTTTGACCGCAACTATTATCCGCGTTTCAAAATAGGTAATTGCAATTGATATTCAATTGTAGATATATGGAGGAAAGAATGAAGAAACTTCTTTGTGCAACACTTGCAGTAACCGCGGTTGCTGCAATGGCATTTGGCGCCAGCAAAGGCGGCGCTTTGAAAGCAGCCAAGCTGCTGGTTTGGGAATCTAATGGTCCGGAAAAAGAGTTTATGAACTGGGCTATTAAGGAATTTAGGAAGATGCCTGAAAATAAAAAGGTACAAATTCAGTACCAGCCGGTTGAAGCAACGGATGCCCGCAGCAAAATTGAGCTGGATGGCCCGGCTGATGTCGGCGCGGATGTCTTTGTCGCTCCGCATGACCATATCGGCGCATTGGTAACTGGCGGTCATGTTCTTCCGATCGACGACGGCGATGCATACATTGCAGCATTTATGGCAAATGCCGAAAAAGCTGCAAAATACAACAGCGGCAAGGGCGCAATGTACTATGGCTATCCGCTTGGAAGCGAAACGTACGCATTGTTCTATAATAAGAAGCTGATTAGCGAAAACGATGTTCCGAAAACATGGGACGATGCGATTGCCTTCGCAAAGAAATTCAACAACGTTTCCGAAAACAAATATGCGCTTGTCTGGCCGGTTGCCGACGGATACTACGGCTATATGTTTATGGAAAGCTTCGGCGCGCCGCTGTTCGGACCGAACGGCAACGACCGCAAGCAGCACAACCTGAACAGCGCCGGAGCAGTTGCCGGTCTCACCTATTTCCAGAGCCTTAAAAAAGACTTACTGCCGGTTTCCGCCGCAGACGCTTCCGGCGACTTCTGCAATGCGGAATTTACGTCAGGCAAAGCCGCGATGATTATTTCCGGCCCGTGGTCAATCAAAAACTTTGAAAAATCCGGTATTGAATTCGGCATCACAACGCTGCCGGCCGTTCCGGGCTCCTCGAAGCCTGCAACCTCTTTCTCCGGCGTGCGCCTTGCCTTCGTCAGCTCCTACTCAAAGTATCCTGATGCGGCAAAAGCCTTTGCAAAGTTCATCACTTCAAAAGAAGCGCTGCAAAAGCGTTTTGAGATCACCGGACAGATTCCTCCGAGAAAGGACATCGATACGAACACTCCGCTCAGCGATCCGTTCAAAAAGCAGCTGGAAACTTCCACGCCGATGCCGACGATCCCGCAGCTGGGCACGTACTGGAGCGCGATGGGTTCCGCTTATTCGGGCATTTGGAACGGCGATGATGTCAAAAAGACGCTCGATGCCGCCGCAAATGCAATGGAAAGCGCAAAATAACGAAAGCTATTGAAAAGGCAGTAAGCCGGTCTTTATAGTAAAATACCTTGCTTAAATGAGAACTGTATGTGCGGTTAATTGCCGTACATACAGTTTTGAAATTAAAGGAGCGTGGAATGAGTAATAGTGTGAGTCATGAAAAGCTTAAGAAAGCTATAACGGCTTCCTGCTGTTTCATGGGGCTGGGACAAATCCTGTATCTAAAACAATATGTGCGCGGGATTTTGTTTGCGCTGGTTGAAATTGCAATGCTGTGCGCCATTATCTTCGGCAGCAGGAAGATTATCCCGGCGGATCAAGGCGAAGCGGACGAAATGCTCGGCCTTCCCGAGATAACGGAGATGGTTGAATTTCTGGAAGAAAAAAACGATCCGAAAATTGACGGCATAAAAGCCGCATTTACTAAAGAAATGGAGAATTTCTTTAATAAGTATATTCCGGAAATTGCCGTCGACGTCGATGATTATTCCGATTTCGAGGCCGTTGAAGACGCTTCATTTGACATTGAAGACGATAAAGTTTCGGAACGATACGAACAAGTCGCGTTGAAATACCAAAAAAAGCTGGCAAAAATGTATGCGCGCATTGCTCCGGATGAGTTTGATCCGAATTACAATCCGAAAGACGATCTTTCACGGCGCGCGGTGCGCAGCGGTGTCCGAACGACAAAATACCGCGCATGGTTTAGAGGGCCTATCGTGTCGTCGCTGATCGGCTTGGCAACGCTCGGCTCTCCACAGGAAACGCAGCTTTCAAGCTATAAAGATCACTCGGTCTTTATGATGATAAATGGCATCTTCGCGCTCATTATTATTGCCTTTTTCGTTTTTCTTTACCTATTAAATGTGAGTAGCGCGCGGCGGACGGTCAACAGAATCGTCAAGCAGGGCAGATTTCCGACGCTCAAAGAAGCGCAGGACGATCTTTCGCAGAATTCGTTTGCAACAATCGGTATTGCGCCGAGCGTCGTAATGATTGCGATTTTCTCTTTGCTGCCGCTGGTGTTTTCCGCGCTTGTCGCATTTACCAATTATTCGTCGCCGGATCACATTCCGCCGAACAATTTAGTTGACTGGGTCGGCCTTGATAACTTTGCCACAATGTTTTCTTCGCGCGCGGCAGGCGGCATGTGGGCAAAGGCATTCGGCTACACGGCGATTTGGACAATCGTGTGGGCGATTTTTGCAACGTTCACCTGCTTTTTCGTGGGATTCTTTTATGCATTCGTTTTGCAGGATAAGCGGATCGTTATTCCGAAGTTCTTTAGAACCGTCTACATTCTTCCTTACGCCATCCCGACAATGCTTTCTCTGTTCGTGTGGGCGAACATCTTAAACGGCACCATCGGACCGATCAACCGGACGCTCCAGATTTTGGGGCTCATCGATTCGCCGATTCCGTGGCTGTCCAGTCCGACGATGGCAAAGTTTTCGTTAATTTTCGTCAATATCTGGATCGGATTCCCGTACAGCATGATTTTGACGACCAGTTCCATGACTGCCATTCCGAATTCGATGTACGAAGCGGCCGTTATCGACGGCGCGTCAAAGTGGCAGCAGTTTAAGAGCATCACCTATCCGCTGGTTATGTTCCAGCTCAAACCGACGCTTATTATGCAGTTTGCCGGAAACATTAATAACTTTGGCGCGGTCTTCTTCCTGACTGGCGGCGGCCCGAACATGCCGCAAGTTGGCGTTACGACTGCAACAAACTGCGGCGCGACCGATTTATTGATTTCATGGATCTACAAACTGACCATGAATACTCCGCAAAATTATAATCTGGCATCGGTGCTTTCACTGCTCGTTTTCGTTGTGCTTGTTCCGTTTGCTCTGTACAACTTTACCAGAACAAAATCCTTTCAGGAGGGCGCGGTATGAAAAAACGCTTAAACGGCGGCATAACGCCGGTCGGTTTTATCTTAAATCTCATATTGATTATAAATGTGCTCATCGTTTTGTATCCGGTTTTGTTTACCGTAAGCTCTTCGCTGACAAAATCGAATTCGTTGGCGGCGACATCCGTCATTCCGTTTACAAAGGAACATGATATTTCATCTACGGTGCAGATGGCCGACGGAAGCGAGGTGCAAAAATTGCAGGTTCACTTTGAACCGGCGGAAGTTTCCCTCTACCAGTACCGCCGCCTGCTTACCGGGCCGGACAATCTGGTCAAGGGAACGACGAATGTTCACGGAACGAATTATAAGAAATGGTACATGAACACGCTGAAAATCGCCTGCATGAACACGATTATTACGGTTTTTGTGTGCTGCACGGCGGGCTATATCTTTTCTCGCTTTGATTTTTCCGGGCGCAAGCAGTTGATGGCTTCTTTAATCGTGTTGCAGATGTTTCCGAGCTTTATCGGAATGGTTGCGACCTACGTCATTTTGTGGAAATTCAACGCGCTCAATACCCTCTGGGGGCTCGTTATGGTCTATTCGGCGGGCAGCATCCCCTTCAATTCGATGCTGATGAAGGGCTATTTCGATACGATGCCGAACGACATTGCGGAAGCGGCGTATATCGACGGCGCCTCCCCGCTGAGCGCGTATTTGCGCGTTATCCTTCCAACGGCTAAGCCGCAGATTATATTTCTTGCGCTCACCAGTTTTACCGGTCCGTGGATGGATTATATCTTCCCGCGCTTGATTCTGCGTACCGACGACAAGAAAACGCTCGCCGTCGGTTTGTATGAAATGATTAGCGGACGGGCAAACGACAACTTTACGATGTTTGCTGCCGGAGCGATTTTGGTTGCTGTGCCGTTTACCATTTTGTTTATGGCCGGACAGCGAACGCTCCTGATGTCGCTTGCCGGAACGAGCGGTAAAGAGTAAGTTAAAAATATTGCATGATACGAATGCAGTTTGTCGCGCGCAAACTGCATTTTTTATCCTGCCGCAAGCGGCTCTCCGTCCGCGTGTGCATTTTACGGAACATGCCCGACGCGCATCGCGGACGCTTTTATTTTACCTGCCGCCGACTCCCGTCGCGGAATGCGCCGGCGTTTTATCGAGGAGTGTAAAATCAAAGCCGTACAAATAAATAGCACGGCCTTGGTTTACTCACGTTTGCTCAAATGCAAACTTGTATATTTTAAGCGCGTTTTCGCTTTACTGCGAACGTGCTTAAAAAGTCAATCGAAAGTTGAAACTTTCTTCTTGACTTTTTATGGGAGACATTATGAACAAGAATCACTTCGCCGCTGCAGTGAAAAAAACTGCGGCGTTTTTTTGCCTTTCAGTCGCGGCGTACGCGGCATTTTCCAAAAGCGCATCTTCCCCAAAGGCAGGAGCGGCGGAATCTTTTCCGCGCAAGACCGCAAAACCGTCGGAAGGCGTGTACTACAGCTTGTTTGTCCGGTCATTCGCCGATAGCAATAAAGATGGCATTGGAGATTTTAAGGGCATCGTGCAAAAACTCGATTATCTGAATGACGGCAACGATGCAACCACGAGCGACCTCGGCGTAACGGGAATCTGGCTTTTGCCGATTTTTCCGAGCCCGTCCTATCACGGTTACAATGTGGACGATTATTATGCGGTCAATCCCGAATACGGCACGATGGCGGACTTTGAACTGCTCCTTGCCGAATGCAAAAAGCGCGGCATCGCGGTTATTTTGGATATGACGTGCAATCATGCGTCAAGCACTAACGATTGGTTCGTGCAGTCGCGCAACAAGGAAAGCCCGTACCGTTCATGGTTCCGCTGGGCAAGCGATGAAGACGGCGAAAAGGGGCGCATCGACTTAAAGCAAAAGGTGTTCGGCCATCCCGTTTGGAATATCGATTTGGACAGCGCGGAAAAAGACAGCTCCGGCAAAGACAATTATTCATATTACGCGGGCGTTTTTGATTCCTCGATGCCGGATTTTAACCTCGATACGCAATCCGTTCGGGAGGAATTTAAAAAAATCTTCGCATTTTGGATGGATAAGGGCGTTACCGGCTTCCGCTTCGATGCCGCAAGCCACACGTACAATGCTGCGGAATTGCCGGCCGGCGAACCGGGCGAGGGGAAGGCCATTGGTTTTTGGAAGGAAATGAACGATGCCATCAAAGGAGTGAACGCCGATTCGTATTGCGTGGCGGAGGTGTGGGAGCCCCTTTTGACGCGCGTCCGCTACCTTGCAGGCATTCCGTCCAATTTCCACTTTGACCTTGGGACGCAAATTGCGAATATGATCAACAATCAGGAAGCGAATGAAAATCAGGGTGCGGCGGAAGAAACCGATCCGGCGACGTTCAACGGTTACGCGCGAAGCCTCCAGAACACGTATGAACTGTACGCATCGTTTAATAAGAATTACATCAACGCGCCTTTCCTTTCAAATCATGATCAGGTGCGCTCGGCCGCGTCGCTCCGCAATAAGGCGGACAAGATGAAGCTCGCTGCCGATTTGTATATTTTGACCGAAGGCGTTCCGTTCATCTATTACGGCGAGGAACTCGGCATGAAAAGCGGTTCCGACGATCCGTCGAAGCGCACGCCGATGCTGTGGAAAGCCAAAGGAAAAGACAAAAACCAAACCAAATGGACTGATAATCCGATGTACGCGAATGCAAACCGCTACAATGCGCAAACCGTTTCCGTTGCCGAACAGCAAAAAGATGCCGCTTCTCTTTTGAACCACTACAAGCGCGTCATCCGCGTAAAGACGGCGCATCCGGCGCTGTTCAAAGGACGGCTGAAAGCCCGCGCGCTCGGCAATGCCGCGCTTGAATCGTATGTCATGGAATGCGACGAGGAAAAAGCGCTCGTCGTGCATAATATTTCTTCCGCTCGCACCGTAAGCGTTCCGCTGCCGGACGACTTGCGCCTGCCGCTAGTCTATGCCGCTAATCCGGAGGCGAAAGTGGAAAACGCCACGCTGACGATTCCTCCGTTGAGTTGCGTTGTGCTTGCTGCGGATAAATAAGGCGGTGTGTAGGCAGTATAACCGACGGAGCGTCTTTATGTCCTGCCGGTTATTTTTGTGTCCGTGTACGGTGCGGTCTGCGCGCCTTTGCCGAGCACTTTGATGCTGCCTGCGCGCGGGAGCGGCCAAAAACGGAAGACTGTTGTTCCCAGAATATGTTTTTTGTTCACGTATTGCGGCGCCATGTTTGAGTAATACGTGACGGAATGCGGATCGTGCGCGGTCAATGCGGTCGCTTTTTGCCGGTACGAATGGCGCATATCGAGCGAGTTGAATCGGTTGTCTCCCATCATAAAGTAGCAGGCGGTAGGAATGTAGGCGGCGTTGCCGTCCGCATCGCACGGGGGAAAGACCGGCATGTTGCGCTGGTCGAGTATCATCACGTAAAAATGGAGCTGCTCGGCGCGAATAAAAGCTTTGCGCACTTCTTCATCCGTCGAAATATCAGCGGTATTCGCCGTCTCCGCTTCCGCAAACTTCACGATGAGCCGACCGGCAGTCGTTTTAATCATTAGGTTGAGCTTGAAATTCGCTGCGGCATATAAGTCGCCGGAAAAGTCAGCATCATGCTCGGCCGAAATCCAATCGGTCATAAAGCCAGTGAACGCTGCGCTGCCGTCGGCGGAGGCAAGCAGCCGCCCGGCAACTCCGGCGATATTGTTGAACAATTCGTATTCATACAACGGAATATCCGCCGCGCCGCCTTCCTTTTTGGGGGCGTTTTGGCGGTGGAGGACGCTAAAGCGTTCGGCAAGGGCACGGCAGTCGGCCTTCGCATCTGCAATCGAAAAATCCCGCCGCAATGCTTCGACTTTCAGCATCGTCTCGTAGTGTTCGGGCGTCAGCGGTATGTGCTGGATGCCCCGCTTCACCGCTGCCGGAGCCGCATTCAGATTCCACGCGGCAAAATCGTTGTCGGTCTTTACCGGCTCAAATCCGGTGGAGTGTGCGGTACGCGCATACAAAATCCCGTCCTGCATCATTAATTGCTCGCCGGCGACGCCGCAAATGCGCTTGACGAGCGGGTCGGCTTTCGGCTGGCCGGTTTCATCGACATTCAGATTGACGGCGGTAAACGTCAGCATATAGATGAGCTGCGAAACGACGGCGCGCACCTCCGACTTCCGGTCCATGTTGTAATGCGGATTTCTGAATACGACCACATCGCCGCGCCGGTAGGTTTTGCGGGACGGCAGGCCGACATCGGAAAGGGGAAAGCGCGGGCCGCTTGCGGTTTTCAGCACGACAACGCGATCCTTTACGAGAAAGGACGGCACCATCGATTCCGACGGAATAACATACAGCTGCAGGATAAAAATCTGGATGAGGAGCACCATAAACACCGCCTGCAAGAGCGCATCCGCCCAGTCAAGCGCCTCCGCCGCAATGCGCATGACGCCGGAAGACGGTTTTTGCCGCAGTTTAAGCTGCCCCTTCCACTCCGGTATGAGCGCTTCCACCCGCTTTTCGTTGAGGAAATACAAGAGCGTCTGCGAGGAAAGAAAAACCGCGCACCACAAAATCACCGTAACAACGTCGAACCAATACGGCGTTTCGCTCTTGCCCGCTCGCCGCAAAATAAAAGAGGCAAACAGCGCGAACGGAATATATTGCAGCAGTTTTTGCGCCACAGCAAAGGCCGTATGATCCTTGCGGAGAACAATTTTTACAATCAAAAAATATGAAGCGGCCGCAGTGATGAGCAGCGCGGCAGGAAAGGCAATAATCGAAACATCGGCGGCAAAATGCACATTGCAAACCGTAAAAAGCGCTGCTGCCGCAAGCATTATAATAGAAAGAAAACGAACCTTATTCATGCGCAGACTATAACAGATAAGGGAGATGCGTTGCAACTTTGCGCCGTCGGGCGCGGCGGACGGGGAACGTGACGCGGAGGTGTGTTTTCAGGCGGGTTGAATGGTCTTTTGGCAAGTTTGCCGGAAGGCAAACTTGAGCGGACGGAAGATGCGTTATGTCTTTCAAGTCCAGTTTTCTGCTGTCCGCCCCATTACGCTGGGGGAGTTGCACGGAGAAGTGTTTTGCGGGTGCGTTGCATGGCCTTTCCTCAAGTTTGCCGTAGTGCGGGGACGGGAAAACGGGATGTTAAGGACGCAACTGGTCGACCGTCCGCTACACGTTTTGAAGTCTCAAAACGTGTTCACCTTGCCGTCGGGCGCGGCGGACGGAAGAATGTGACGTGAAGGACATAACCGGTCGACCATCCGCTGCAAGTTTTGAAGTGTCGAAACGCGTGCAGGCTATGGAGGGCGGCAGACGGGGGAACGTGACGTTAAGGACGCAACTGGTTGACCGTCCGCTGCACGTTTTGAAGTCTCGAAACTTGTGCAAACTGCCGTAGCGCGGCGGACGGCAGACCGGGACGCGGAGGTGTGTTTTGCGGGCGCGTTGAATGGTCTTTCGGCAAGTTTGCCGGAAGGCAAACTTGAAGCGGACGGGAGATATGTTATGTCTTTTAATTCCGGTTCTCCGCCGTCCGCCGCTTCCTATGTGTAGAAACGCGGGGCAATATCTTATAGAATGCACCCATTGCTTTTTTTAAAGGAGTTACAATGTCGAAGCAATTTAAGACAAAGTGGGGATTTATTCTTGCGTGCGTGGGTTCTGCGGTCGGGATGGCCAACGTGTGGGGCTTTCCGTATCGGATGGCGGCGAACGGGGGCGGCGCTTTTTTGATTGCGTATCTGTGTTTTGCCGCATTGTTCAGCTATGTGGGACTTTCCGCCGAATACGCAATCGGGCGGAAGGCGCGCACGGGAACGCTCGGCGCGTACCAGCTCGTGTGGAAGAGCCGCGGCATGGAGAGCGCAGGCAAGGCGATCGGCTGGCTGCCGCTGGCGGGCTCCATGTGCATTACACTCGGTTATGCGGTGATTATCGCAATGGTTCTGCGCGGCTTTACCTCTTCGCTGACGGGGAGCCTCTTCAATTCCTATCCGAATGAGACGCTGGTTGAAGCCGGCAAGACGATTGTGAAAACCGGTTCCGAAAAATGGTTTGCTGAAGCGGCGTTTCAACCGTATTCGCTGATTTGGTTTCATGCAGCTGTTGTGGTCGGCACGCTTTTGACGCTCGTACTGGGCGCAAAAAGTATCGAAAAAACCAACAAGATTATGATGCCGCTGTTTTTTATGCTCTTTTTGATTCTTGCGGTACGCGTCGCCTTTTTGCCGGGCGCGATCGAAGGCTACAAGTATATGTTCATTCCGCAGTGGGAATACCTGCTCAAGCCGACAACGTGGATTTGGGCGATGGGGCAGGCGTTCTTTTCGCTTTCGATAACGGGCAGCGGCATGATCGTCTACGGCGCCTACCTGCCCGATGATGAAGATGTCGTCAGCGGCGCGGTGAATACCGCCGTTTTCGATACGATTGCGGCGCTGGTCGCGGCGTTGGTTATTATTCCGGCGACGTTTTCGTTCAATGCCGACGCGATTGCCTCTGCCGTTGCCGCATGCGAGCCGGTGCACAGCGTCATCAACAAGGGGCCGGGACTCTTGTTCATCACCCTGCCGGAAATACTGAAAACCATTCAGTTTGGCCGGACTTTTGCGCTGATTCTCTTTGTCGCAGTCGTCTTCGGCGGCGTTAGTTCCCTGCAAAATATGTTTGAGGCCGTCGGAGAGTCGCTCATGCATCGCTTTCCGCGATTGAAGCGCGCCGCCGTGCTTGCGCTCCTTGCGGTTATCTGCTTCGGAATCGGCGTGAATATGGAAGCGATTTACCAATGGGGCTCGTGGATGGACATTGTTTCGATTTACATCATTCCGATCGGCGCCGTGCTTGGCGGATTTTCATGGTTCTGGATTCTCAAAAAAAATGACCTGCTTGCCGCGGTGAATCTGGGGGCGGCGCGGAAAACCGGAGCCCTCTGGCATCGCTTAGGACGCTGGCTGTACGTGCCGCTCGTCGCACTCATCTGCATCGCCGGATTCTTCGTCGGCGGGTTTTAAGCCGACCGTTCTGCCGACTGCGCGGACAGGAGCGCAGTTGCAGGGGATAAAAAAACTCCGGCCGATATTTCAGCCGGAGGAACACAGCAATTTGAATCATTTAAAGCGGCGCCGAACCGGCGAGATTATTTAGAATCGTTCGATTTTGACGCGAACTTTATTCTTCAGGCTGCTGCGGGGTGTCCGCGCCGCTATTGTTGTTGCCACTACCGCCGGAGTTTTCAGGGTGGGCACTATTATACTCCGCCTCGCTTAAATAGAATCCCTGGTCGCCTTTTTGGGGATCAAAGAATACCTTGTAGGAGGCGCGTAGCGTATACTGATATTCTCTTTGATTTTCGCTGAGAGTGATTAAAAATTTTCTTCCCGGAAGATATCTTCCCTGCTTGACCGTATATTTCCACCACGTATCGCTAGTTACATCGTCATCGCTAAATGCCCTTTCCATTGTTACATACGATCCTTTTTCCTTCCCGGTCAATTCCCGGCCGGTTACGCCTTTTTCCTGCTCCATCCAGATTCTCGGCGCGGTCTCTCTGTAGTTTCCCGTCTTTTTTATAAAGAAAATAATTGGCCGAATATCTTTAAAGGAATCCGATTCGGGTTTACATTCCGATTCAAAATAGCCGCTCCCGTCATAGAAGAATGTCCTGCTGAATCCAGATCTTTTTTCATCGCCATTATTAATTTTAAAGAAGAAAGTTTTGCTTTTTTTGTAATCTGTTACTTCATGCTGCCACCATAAAGACGGATACTCGATGCCTGTGGCAGACTTCATATGAGGCACACGATTATCCGGCTCGTCATATGAACCGCTTTTTTGCGTTACCCGAATCTGCGGAGGCTCATCTATATAGTCAGCAGTTTTTCTTACATAGATGTAAACGGAGTCAGAGGTACCCCCCCCCCATCGGAGGCGGCGTTCTTACATGAAACGACGCTCAATCCTGCGACGGCAGCTGTAAGGCCTAACAAAGTTTTCAATCCTAATTTCATATTCGATCTCCAATATAAAGAAAAATAAAATAAATACCGGCCGGATACCCTGCATCCCCCGATATTATCCGAATAAAACTGCTGTGTTGCACTGCTTTTACTGCGGCATCCACTTTAAATGATTTCGTTACTATAGCACATTCGATGCAAAATGCAATACCGCCCCTGTCCTCTTCCCCTATCGCCCCCCGGCGGTATCGGGCGATATGGCGTTCCGCATGAAAATGTCATATAGTAAACCCATGAAGAATTGCAATAAGACTTTTTTCGCGGTATGCGTGTTGTTGTGCTGCTGGGCGCTGCATCTTTTTGCGGAAACGGACGTATATGCGCAGTTTGCGGCGGCGGCCGAACCGCGTGAAAATCAATATGTGCTTGGTGTTGCGGTCTACGATTGGGGCGCGGCGGCCGACACGATAATCCTGCATACGCAAAAGCGCTTTCCGCAGTCGGAAATTCATGCGGCGGATTTTAAGGTAACGAAGATGGAGGCGCCGGAAGCAAAAGCGCGTATCGGCTCCGGTGCGCCGAAAGGCGTTCGTCCGGTCAGCGATGCGTATCTTTCCGATGCCGCAGGGGAACGCATCGATGGCGAAAGCTGCTTCATCACGCTCAAACTGGCCGTTACGCCGGAAGATTTGACCGCCGATCCGTTCATCCGGACAATGTTTCATACCGGTTCGTTGTACGGCTATAAAATCGAAAACCGCACGCTCGGCATCCTCATCAAAGAGCGCACTGCCGCCGTGTGCGCCGATGCTGCTCGCTTTACGCACGGAACGTTTGCGTTCGGCAAGATGCAGATGCGCTTTGCATTTTGGACGCCGGAAAACGCTGTGGCAGGCGGTAAAAAAATCCCGCTCATCGTTTGGTTTCACGGGGTCGGGGACGGCGGCGACAATCCCTATCTGCCGGTTTTGGGTACGAAAGTCAAAAATCTGACGGAAGCGCCGGTGCAGTCCTATTTTCCGGACGGCGCGGCGGTTTTGGTGCCGCAGGCTCCGCTGGCATGGCTGATCGGGGAAAGTCAGGATCTGCTCGGAAACCATTTGTTCGTTCCCGTCGACCTCGGCGGCATCGGCGGCAAGGTGATGGAGCTGTTGATAAAAACCGCAAACTGCGTTTTCGACGGCGAGGTAAAACTTGCCTCCGGAGAACGGGTGCCGCGCGCAAGCATTTCGTACTACGGCGGGGCGGTCAAGGCGCTCATCGATGACTTCATCGCGGCGCATCCGTATATCGACGCCGAGCGAATCTGTGTCGGCGGCTGTTCGGCAGGCGGCTACATGACGCTGAACATGCTCCTACAGTATCCGGATTTCTTTGCGGCGGGTTTTCCGATTTGCGCGGCGTACCCGAATCATGCGCTTGCCGATTTCCAGATCGCCGAACTTGCGAAGGCACCGCTCTGGTTTATCAAGGCGCAAGACGATCCGCTCCTCAAAATCGAAAATTATGAGGGCGCAATCGTCCCCCGCATCAAAGCCAACCTGCCGAAGGATTTGCATTATACCGTTTTCGACGATGTGCGCGATTTAAGCGGAACATACCGAACCCGCGACGGCAGCCCCTACCGGTTCAACGGCCATTCCGCATGGATTTACGTCTTAAATGACCGCGTTGAAGAGAACGGCCTCAAACTCTTCGAGTGGCTTTCCTCCCAGCGGCGGCAGTGAACGCAACAAATCCGGCTTGCGGTCGGCGGCGCTCTCGGTTGCAGCGAAACGTGTACGGTACCTTTGCCGGAAGGAGCAGTGCGGTAGGAAAGCGGGCGCGCATTCGGTATTTCGGCCGCACGGTAATACCCGTAGCGCAGGCGTACAGGTACGGATCTGGCACCCCCTCCGCGCGAATAAAATAGTACAAAAGACGGCGCAGGATGCAGCTTTATGCGGAATCCGGCGCGTCCTTCTTCCTCGCGCAGCTCGTCGTGCGGACGGAAAACGCTCCATCCCAAGCGCACGGAAATCAATTTTTGAAAAAAGGCATTGATATTGCCTAATTACCGCGGCCATTATCCAGAAAAAATTATTATTTTCTGAATGTTTTACGATTTTTCTAAGATTCAAAGCTATAAAAGTACAAAAATCTTGATTTATAAACGGATAAGAAACAGATATAAAGTGAAAATTGATTTCCGTGTCCCAAGCGTCCTGCTTCTTGTCTCTTTCCGCATAATCCTTTATATTTGCGCAACTTAAAATCCTGCCGGTTCGGAGCAGAGGACGGGCGCATACGCATCAAATCGCCGCTGCGGGACTGAACTTGAAACCGTCCGTAGGGCATTCGGATAAAAACGATGCCGTACAGCACAGTATATCTGAGAGAAAAAATCACTATTTATTAACATCATTTTACACAAGGATGGTATCTATGAACCTTAAAGGTGGAATCGGGTTTAAGCTGGCGCTTGTTATTTCAGCGGTTGTATGTGTTATTTTTGCGGCGCAGGGAACGTATGAAGGCATCGATGAGTATACATACGCCATCGCTGAAAATATCGAAATTACAAAAAATCAAAACGAAAGTTTTGCGTATAATTTGGAGGCGGTATTTGCGGAAAACAGTCAGGCGGCGCGGGATATGCTTGCGCTCATTTATACGGAGCTAGAGCTGCCGATTGAACAGCGTAGCCGCGAACGATTGATTCGCTACTCCAAAAGCATTTTGACGCAAAACGAAACGCTTGAAGCGTTCGGCATTCTGTTTGAACCAAATGCCTTTGATGCGAAAGACGCAGACTTTGCTTCCGTTCCGCTCTACCGGACTGGCGGGCGTTTTTTAAGTTATACGCATAAAACTTCATCAGGCATTGCAGTTGATGGCGTGGACGATCCGGCGCAGGAATATTGGTATTCCGAACCGATGAAGCAGCGGGTGCCTGTGCTGTGTTCTCCGTATAATTACGAATCGAATATCGTTACGACGATTGCCTTTCCTATTCTCTACAACGGCAAGGTATTCGGTGCGCTTAATGCTGATATCAACATAACATTCATTCAGAAAAGCATTGAAAGCATTGCGGATACGATGAAGGAGAATTTTAGAATCCTTTGCGCGGATGACGGAACAATTATTGCAAACGGCATTGACGCAAAGCAGGTGATGCAAAATCAATTCGATTCAAATCCTGAATTCAAAACAACATTTGCCGCAGTTGCAAAAGGAGAGTCGCAGATTTTGAGGGCGCATTCTCATACGGCGGGAATGCAGGCATCGTTTATATTCTTGCCGGTAACGATTAAGGGCGTTGCAGCAAAGTGGACGCTCATTTCGGTAACATCGATTCAGCGTTCTACGTCAAAGGCAGTACGGGCAATTATCACGACGGTGCTCTTCTATGTGATCGTGCTGGTTATTATTGTAGCGTTGCTCTTTGTACTCGTGCACAAAATGGTTGCCCTTCCGCTCCAATTTACCGGCAAAGTTCTTCAGCAAGTGGCGGGCGGCGATTTGCAGGTACGATTGCCAGTTAAAGGCAATGATGAAATTACTGTTTTGTCGCAGTATTTTAATGAAACGGTGGAAAATCTTGAGCGCGCGATCCGGACGGTCGGCGGTAATACGCACCTCATGAAGGAAATCGGAAGCGATCTGAATGCGAATATGACGAAGACGGCGGGAGCAGTACGGAATATCCGCAAAAATATCAATCAAATAAAAGATCAGACAGTGATGCAAGCGGCCAGCGTTGAAGAGACTGCCGGAACGATTGAAAAAATCATTAATACGATTGCAATGCTTGCAGACAGTATTAAGCGGCAGTCCGCCAGCGTACACAGCTCCTCCGATTCCGTAGAGGATATGACGAAAAACATTGCGGCCATTACGCACTCGCTTGAAAAAAGCGGAGATGCCATCGGCGCTCTGGTTAAAGCGACTGCCGACGGCAAAGAAACGCTGCTGACAACAAATTCCGTTACGCAGAAAATCATTGAAAGTTCGGGCGGCTTGATGGAAGCTTCGGGAATTATTCAAAACATCGCAAGCCAAACGAACCTGCTCGCCATGAATGCGGCGATTGAAGCAGCTCATGCAGGCGAATCCGGAAAAGGGTTTGCCGTTGTTGCCGATGAAATCCGGAAACTGGCGGAAGAATCCAGCGCGCAAGGCAAAATGATAACGACAACGCTTAAAAATCTCGGCGCCGAAATTGCGTCCCTTTCCTCTTCATCAAAAGCGGTAGAAGACAAGTTCAACGTCATTTTTACCTCCGCCGGCCAAGTCAAAGACATCAGCGCCGCATTGACGGAAAATATGCGGCAACAGGAGTCGGCAAGCCGCGCCGTTTTATCGGCAATAAAGAACATCAATACCGTTACTGTTGAAGTGCGGGAAGATTCCGACGAAATGCTTAAAGGTAGCCGTGAAATGGCGGAAGAAATGCACAAACTCGACGATTTAACAAAGGTTCTTTCAGAGAGCATGAACGAAATGACCGTCGGCGCCCTGCAAATCAACACCGCAGTCGACGGCGTCGCTGAAATCGTCCAACGCAATAAAAACAGCATCGAAAACTTATCCGACGAAGTAAACAAATTCAAAGTCAGCTCCGGAAACTAACGCCGCTGCACGAAAGCCCGTGCGGGCCGTCTTCCAGCGGCCGGCTTGTCGACGGGGTGGTTGCGGAGCGGGGATGGCGGGGGCGACTAAGCCCCCGCCGTCATCTGCGTGCTGCTCTTGCGGCGGTTTTTGTAGGATTGGCGAGGTGTAGTGAGCAGGCGGCTCGTGGGGGACTGTGCGTTCTTTCTAATCGTGCGGCGATTACTGCGGACTTCTTGCCGGTGAGCCCCTTACGCGAACGGCGTGCGGGTGAAGCTGATGGCGGTGCACGGGGATGACTGCAGCGGCTTTTGGGTTGCGTGCTTGTTGATAGGGTGTAGTGAGTGCGCGCAGGGAGCCTGCTGTGGAGTGCGAGTTCTTTTGGTTGTGCGGCTATTGCTGTCGGCTTACTTGCCGGTGAACTCCTCACGCGAATGGCGTGCGGGTGAAGCTGACGGTGCGCGGGCATTCTGTTGTGCGGTGCTCTTGTGATGCGTGCTGCTCTGAGGCCGATGGCTTTCAAGTTAGTGAGGGGCAGAGGGTGAACGGAGCGCAGGTGCCCCTAAAACCCTCTTACCGTCAGCTGCGTGTCTATTCTCTCTGCCGCAGGTCGGTATTTAGACTTTATGTGCGGCTTTTTGAGGGTGGGTGCTGTTCTTGCGCGGCGTGCGGGTGAGCCAGCTGAGGAGTACACAGGTATTTTGCTGCACGTTGCTCCTTTGGCGGCTTGCTTGCCGGTGGACTGGTCTGAGCGCGCGGAGGAACTGGCTGTAGCGTACGGCATTTTGGATGCGTGCTCTTCTTGCGGCTGCTTGTTGTCGAGTTGCGTTGAGCGCACGGGCATTTTGCTGCGCGTTGCTTTTGTGGCAGCTTTTCAGGATTGGCGGAATGTATCAAGCGTGCGGATTGTCAACGAAATGCTTCCGTAGCGGGGCTTTAAACAGGACTCTAAAAGTATGCCGCCGGTTTAAAACAAAGATTTAGGAAGATATTTGACTACCTTTTCGTTGTCTGCCCGAACGGAAAGCAGCGTGTATACCTTCCTAAGAAAAAAGGAAAATGCGCTAGCTGTTGAATCTCGGGCGCGGCGGCCGTTCTTCTGCAGCGTTTACCCGGACGCGGCGGCCGTCAAGCTCTTTGCCGTTCATTTCATTTATTGCGCGTTCTGCGCTGTCTTCACTTTCAAATTCTACAAATCCAAAACCTTTTGATTGCTGTGTCATACGATCGCGGATGATGACGGCGGAAATGATCGTACCGAAGGCGGAAAACACATTCTGCAGTGTTTCTTCTGTTGTGGCATAATTCAAATTGCCTGCATAAATTTTTTTGGACATATTAATCCTCTTGCCTGACGGCTATTGTATTGTGCTGATGCCAGCTGCTTCTCTTAATCTCGCTAACACCTTTATCTGAAAGACTTTAGAGCTTTAGTAACAGGGCAGGGACAAGATTGGACGCAAAATAGTAGAAAGCATCATGCTTGTCAAGGTGTCAAATCATTGGCCGGAATAAAGTCCAGCGGAAAAATATGGTATATCGCTGTATCGTTATGGTAGATAGCTCTATTTTAGTATTCGGCGGCAAAAATATCCTCTCCGAATGCGCTCGAAGCCTTCCGTTGCGCAATAATAAGCGAAAAGAACGAAATTATAAGCAGAATGTCTCATTTTTTGTGCGCTTTCTTCTATAATTATACCGGACGCTTGAGAGCTTTGGTACGGTTTCCGCTTGCGCTTTCTACAGCCTTGCGGGGACGTGTTACGTTATGAGGTAAACTATGAAACGACTATGCAAGAATATGAGGCGCGTGGCTGCGCCGTTTTTCCAGACGGCGGCTTTGGTTATCGCGGTTATGCTGGCGATGAATCCGCTGTCATGCCGTATGACGAAATTCGGATTGGACTTGCTGCATTCCGATTCCGCGCCGCCGGTCATCCAAACTTTTAGCGTAAGCGGCAAGCAGCGCATTGGTATCGAGTTTTCCGGCGTCGTAACGCTTGCGGATTGCGCGCTTTCGCCTGAAATAGAAATTATCGGGATGCAGTCTGCCCATTCCGACTCCGGCACGTACCTTGTCGAATGCGAATTGGCGGAAACGCTTGCTGCGGGAAAGCGCTATGAGTTTTCCGGCCGCGCGGAGGATGCATCGGGAAATTCGCTGACGTTTTCAATTCCGCTTGAAGGTCGCAATTACGAGATTCCTGCGCTTGAAATCACGGAAGTGCATAACCGCAAGGGCTCCGGCAAGGATCATTCCGTTGCTTATCCAAAGGAAGAGTTCATCGAATTGTTCGTGCTGCATGACGGCAATCTTGCCGGACTTGAGATTTTCAGCGCGGACAAAAACGCTGCGGTGTATACCTTTCCTGCCGTGCAGGTAAAAAAGAAGGAAATTATCATCGTGCATTTGACGAACAATGATGAGGAGGGCGCCGTAAGCGAAACAGGCAGTAATATTAAGCTTTCCAAGACGCATTGGTATTCGTCGGACAGCGCGCGGGATTTGTGGAAGGACGGAAAGAAAAGCTGTTTGGCCGATGCGTGCGATGCAATTTTGCTGGTGAATCCGGTTGAAAATACGGTGTTGGACGCTTTTGTGTATGCCCCCGCTGCGGCTGCTGATTGGCCGAAGGAATCGATAAAGGCGGCTGCGGAGCGGTCGGTAGAGGCGGGATGCTGGCCGGATGCCGAAGTAAAATCGGCAGTGCAGAGCGACGGTATTTCCCCATCAAAGTCGTTTGTAAAGACGGGGAGGAAGAATGCTGCCGATGCGTGGAGCGTCACAAAATCAAGAGGCGAAACGCCCGGCACGGTGCGCCGGTGAGCGGCCGGAGGAAGAGTTGCCCCTTCCCGCATTTTCCCGTCGGGCGCGGCAGATAGGCTTTCCGCTTTATTTTTTGAAAAACCGCTCCCACAACAGGAGGATGCCGTACCAGATAAACGGAAAAATTAAAAATATTTTGGCGGGGTTATGTAGAATCTCGAAGAATATTTCATGCCCGCGGTCAAATACCCGTTCGTCGACGCGCTTAATCCGCTTTGAAAAGATGCCGATAGAATCGCGGTAATAAAGAAAAATGCTGGACAGAAAACTGTTGCGGCGCGAATACGGCCAGCAATCTTTTTCTTTAATGCCGTCCCCGATGAGCACGAGCGACGGAGCGGATTTATAAATCGCTTTAATCACGTTGCCTTCCGCGCTTTTCCGGTAATAGCCTGCGCACCGGCCGACTACATGCAATGTCGGAAAGGTTGCGCGGACATTCCGCTCGGCAGCGCGTAAGGTTTCCGGATGTGCGCCGAACAAATAGAGCGATTTTAAGTGAGCGTCGAGAATCGAAAGGATCTGTATCACGGCCGTAAACGGATTATACCGGAGCGGCGGTGTTTTTTTGAGGAAGAGCGCGCCCTTGATAATGCTTTTTGAAACCGGAATGATGAGATCGGCGTTGGCTACGGTGTCGTGGAAGGTTCCTTTGCGGCGGGCTTTCAGCAATCCCCACACGGACAGAAAAACGATTTGCTTAGTGCCGGGCTTTTCGAGCAACGCAAGAATTGCAGTTTCCATATCTTCCTGTCGTATAATATCAACGGGAACATCGGTAATCGTAATTCGTTGTATGTTCATCTCTCATTCTCCTGTAGGCGAGTTTTTATTTCCGGAAGCGACGCTTCGGCCGCCGCATTCTGGAGCGCCGCGATGCCGTAAAGAGCGGCGGTTTCGCAGCGCAAAATGTTCCCGGCAAAATGGACGGGGATAAATCCGTGCGCTTTGAGCAGCTGCGCTTCCGCCGGACTGATGCCGCCTTCGCATCCGACGGCAAGCGCAAGTTTCTGCGGCCTTCCCAGTACGATGCTCCGCACCGGCCGACAGTCTTCGCTCCGCTCCCACAAAAAGACGGCGCGGCAGGTATCCGATTCCGCGGCACGGTTTTCCGCCCAAAATTGCAGCGCACTTTCCAAGTCCGTCCCGTTGTGCAGGACGGTATCGACCGGAGAGCCGCTCTGCTGGCGGGCTTCCCGAATGATGCGCCGGAGCCGCTCTTGCCTGCCCGTTTTGAGCGCTTCAAGTCCCGCCCGCTCCGAATACGCTCCGGCAACCGGAATGATATGCGTGACGCCGCATTCGGTCGCCTGCCTGATGATTTGTTCCAGTTTTGACGGCTGCGGCATAAATTGAATGAGCGTTAGTTCAAGCGGAGGCGATTCCGTTTGAACTGTCAGCGCGGATGTCCCGCGGAGCGCACTGCGCGCCGTTTCCGCTCCTCCGTCCGCCGTATGCGCTCCGCAACGCTGAAGCGTTATCGTGCGCCTCCGTTCGTCCGCAGTGCAAACCGTCATTTCGGTAAGAGCGCCGCTCGGCAGCCGCACATGCAGCATATCCCCCGGCTGTAAGCGCAGCACGCGGTGCAGATAGCGGTATTCGCGCCCGGAAAGGTGGAGCAAGCCGTCTGCATCCGGCGCGGAAGCGGACAAGAACTGCCGCATTAGCGTCCCGACTTCGGCTTTATCGCCGTTTCCTCCGACACTTTCGCCGTCTCCGCATCATGCTGCAATTCTTTCAGCGTTTTGGTCGACGCCATAAGCTCGCGGAAATTGCCTCCGTCGTTTAAGACTTTCAGCGCGGCGTTCAGCTGGATGTCGTAATCCAAATCGTACAGCTGATCCGGCTGCGTGCGCCACACCTGCACGCGGACAAGCCGGCGCAAAAGGCTGTCGCTGAGCTTGTACGAATTCTTGAGCGTCTTCGCATAGTCGGCAATTTTTGCCTCGCTCATATTCGGATGCGCCGAAACATATTGCGCAATAACGTCGTCCTTAATCAGCTTCGCATACGTTTCTTCTTCCGCCTCCGACAGCGCCGGATACAGCACTTCCCGATCCGGCGGAATGCCCGTTTTGTCGATATTCGTGTCGCTCGGCGTGTAATAGCGCGCAGTCGTGATTTTTATTTCCTCGTCGCCCTTCGTATTGAGCGAAACGATTTGCTGAACGGAACCCTTGCCGTAGCTTTTTTGCCCGACGAGATAGGCCAGATGATTGTCTTTGAGCGCGCCGGAGAGAATTTCCGCAGCGCTGGCCGAACCGTTATTCAGCAGAACGGCAATCGGAAGGTCGCGGACCTGCGTCGTTTCTTTTTGGGCGTAGTACGCATTGCCCTGCGACGCAATGCGGCTTTTGGTTGTAACAATCGGGCCGTCGTCGATAAATTTATCCGCAACTTGAACGGCGCTGGTAATCAATCCGCCCGGATTATTCCGCAAATCGATAATGAGATTGGCGTAGCCGCTTTTTTTGAAGGAATCCAGCGCATCCTGAACGCGCGACGGGGTGTCGGGGGTAAATTCAATAATTTTGAGATAGCCCGTTTTTTGAATCATCGTATATTTGACGGTCGGAACTTCGATCATCGCGCGCACCAGCGTTACGTCGAACGCAAGGTTCTTTCCGCGTTTGATGGACAGTTTGACTTCCGTTCCCTCCTGCCCGCGCAAATGACCGAGCACCTGCTGCATCGTCATATCCTGCGTCGGTTCGGAATCGATTGCGGTAATCATATCGCCGGTTTGAATGCCCGCCTTCGCGCCCGGCGTATCTTCCATCGGAGCTGCAACTTCAACGTATGCAGGCTTTTCCGGCGTCGATTCGAGGGGTTTGCTGATATGCAAGCCGACTCCGCCGAACTTTCCGTTGGTCGTGTCCGCCAGATCGCGGATGGTGTCGGGATCAAGATATGCCGTGTACGGATCTTTGAGCGAACTCATCAGCCCTTTGATTGCGCCTTCATAGAGAATTTTCGGGTCAACTTCGTCAACATAGTTTTGTTGAACAAACTCAAAAACCGAATTCAATTTTCTCAGATATTGGAACGAAGAGAGTCCCTTATCGGACGTTTCCGATTGCGCAAAACATTGTGATGCAATGATTGCCGTAAAAAAAACGGACGCAGCCACAGAGGCTGCATGAAGTAATCTTTTTCTTTGCATACGGCATTTTAGGATAATAAAATTAAAAATTCAATTAGCTTTTTTCTCTATAATAGGAGCGGGGGAAGCGGAGGGAATCCCGCCGCCTGAATATCCGGCGGGAGAATTGGTGTGCAACGATTTGAAATCCTCCGACGGAGATGCCAGCGGGCGGTACCCAGCAGCCTAGTTGTCCGGCGGCTTACTCTTCCGCTTCGAGCTTCTGCAATTCGGCAGCGGCAATTTTATCGTTCGGGCTGTATTCCAACGCAGCCGCAAAATATTTTTGAGCTTCCCTGCGGTTGCCCTCCCGCAAAAAGCAGTACCCCAGATTTGAAATGATTTTCGTGTCTTCCGGCGAAAGCGACAGCGCGGTCAGCAGCGCCTGTTTTGCTTCCGATAAACGGCCGGTTTCCATGAGGCAGAGCGCCAGTTCATTGTGCGTGTCGGCATTTTCATCACCGCCAAGCGATATAACTTTTTCAAACGCTTTGATTGCGTCTTCCCAGCGACCCAACCGGCGCAGCCCCCAACCAAGCAAAAACCATGCGTTCCAGGTTTTTTGATTTTTCGTAATGAACGTGCGGATCGCTTCCAGCCCCTTTTCCTCTTGCCCGCTTGCAATCAATTTATAAGCGGTCATAAAAGCGGCGTCTTCCATATTTTCATTATTTATGCGGTCAATTAATTCCTGCGCGCGCGTCTGCTTGTAAATGCCGTTCTCTCCAAGCTCCTCGTCGCTGATGCCGCAGGTCAGCGCAACATACGTTTCAAAACAGGATTTCGCTTCCGTAAAATTGTATTCCTTCAAATGAAAAAAGCCGCAATTAAAAAATGCGTCGGGCAGCGCAGGTTCGGCGTCCATCGCCTCTTTGTAAAAATGCAGCGCGTCATTGTCATATGCGTCCGCATCTTCATGCAAGTCGGAGCGCCGATACGATTCCGCCCGCTGATCCAAAAAGAGCGCCATATTTAATGCCGTAACCGGATCTTGCGGTTCCAACCCGATAAGCACCCGGAAAATTTCTTCTGCAAGTTCCCAATCTTCATTTTTCGCCTTTATGATTGCCGTCTCCGTCAATTCCTTTTGCATGTCGGGACGCACGGCTTTTATGACGGAGCGGTAATAATCCAGATTTTTGTTATGCCGGTCGTAAGCAAGCACGATAAGAATGCCCGAAAGAATCTGCTCCACAGAGATGCGGGGGCTTCCGGCCGACTCATCCGGCTGTTTTTGAATCGGGAGCGGAATGCTGCGGTCGATTTTAAATGCGCGCTCGGAAAAGGTAAAATCTTCCGGCACGCGTATAAAATAAATTGAATCCAATGGATTTGTCGTATTCATAATGGTTTTCCAAAGGGGTAGACGGTTCATTTCCCGAACATTTTACAGCCGCCCCGCGGCAGGGACGGTTATTCGTCGGTCATACCGAGTATGCTGAGCTTTTCTTCCGCTGCTGCGGCGGCTTCCGTTGCAATCGTTTGCTCCTCTTCCTCTCCCCATGAGCGTAAAGAAGCATCAAGGATCACCTTGCGGTTTGCCGTCAGGTATTCGTTTATCCGAATCTTATAAGCAATCGGCACTTGATTCGCGTCAAATTTAACGCCCGCCTGAATCAAATCGGTGCGGCCTTCGACATTGCTCGCCGAAACGATGGTTCCTTTCATGTCGATCGTTTCATCCGGTTCGGAAAAAGTCAGACGAATGACGATGGCTTTGCCTTCGATGAATTTTGCGACGCCCATGATGATGATTTTTGCGCCGGAAAAAGAAATATTCCATAAAATACACCGGCGCGGCACGTTCTGGATGTACGCAGTCGTTTCTTTTTTTTCAAGACCGAGCTTACGGAGTGTGGTTTCGTTGATGAGGATGCGCTCCTCGCTGCGTCTTACAAAACTGTCGTTGGCGGCAAGCAGCGTTCCCAGCTTGAAAATCAAATCGTCCGGCGGCCGTTGGGTGAACGTAAGCGTTATGACTGCCAACTCTTTTGAATTCATATACGGCGAAACGTCAGTAACGCGCGATGCGACAAAAAAGATGAGCGGCTGATTGTCCTGTTCAAAAAAACAATAGCGAAGGCTTACCGGCGGCGCATCTTTCTTGGTGATTTGCTGAAAGGCTCCGCCTGTGGTTCCTACGATTATTTTGGCAATTTGAAAAGAAGTCGAGTTGAGAATGCACGGCCACTGCGACCCGGCACATTTTATGTAAACTTGCCGCGGATCAAGATGTAGCGATCGCAGAATATTTTTTGTGAATATTATTTCACGATCACGATACAAATCGTAGTAATTGTTAATCAATTGGTTTGTTGCGATACTCAATGCCATAACGAGCCCATGATAGTTGATAACATCGCATTCGTCAATTCTTTAGCGGGGCGATTATGGCGTTTGAGACACCCTAAATCACTATTATACCTTATTATATGCGGCGGCGCGGACTGGAGCCGTTGGCATGCGAGTAGGCGTATGGCGGAGCGGGATACCGGATAGGTGCCGCGTTCCAGCATCGTATGTCTGTAATTACGGAAGAATCGCAATCGTCCGCGAGGGAACGAGAGCAGTTCTGCGGCGCAATGCGGCCGACCGGACGCCATGCAGACGAAAAAACTGAGCTTTGTCGACAGCACTCGACGGCATCCGGAATGATAAATCCGTCCGCAGGAGCGATGGGCTGCTCCCGCATTATTTTTCTCCGCACGGCAAAATACGGACGTGCCGGATGCGCGGCGGCGGTTTTGCAGCATCGCGTGTTGCATCGTCTCCGATTTTGAGGCGAACGCCCGCAGTGGGTGCGTCCTCCGCAAAGCGCTGCATCTCCCGACGGGGCGCACCGGTAGGCGGGCATACGAAAAAAAGTCAGCTTTGTCGGCAGCACCCGGCGGCATCTGGAATAATGAATCCGTCCGCAGAGGCAGCGGACTGCTCCCGTCTGATTTTTCTCTGCACGGTAAAATACGGACGGGGCGTACTGCCGACGGCGGTGTTGTAGCATCGCGCGTTGCATTGTCGCCGGTTCCGCGGTGCACTGCGGCCGACTGGAGGTCATGCAGACGAAAAAGCTCAGCTTTGTCGTCTGCACTCGGCTGCATCCGGAATAATAAATCCGCCCGCAGCGGCAGCGGGCTGCTCCCGTCTGATTTTTCTCCGCACGGTAAAGTACGGACGGGGCGGATGCACGGCGGCGGTTTTGCAGCATCACGCGTTATTTTGCTGCCGATTTGGACGCGAACGCCCGCAGCGGATGCATTCTCCGCAAAACGCTGCGTCTCCCGACGGGGCGTACCGGTAGGCGTGTCAGTCTTTTAATTCATGCAGGCTGTCGAACGGATACAGTTGACCGAGCGTCGTTATGACGGTGTTGCCGTATTCGGGGCCGAAGATGACGGGCATGTCGGCGGAGGCGAATTCGGATAGGACTTGGCGGCAGGCGCCGCAGGGGCCGACCGGATAATTTGCCGTCGGCGTGGCAATCGCAATCGCTTTGAATTCTTTAAATCCCTTTGCAACCGCTTCAAATACGGCGGTACGCTCGGCGCAATTCGTCAACCCGAACGATCGGTTTTCGATATTGACTCCGGAAATGACCGTTCCGTTTGCGAGCAGGAGCGCCGCTCCGACCGGAAAATGCGAATAGGGCACGTATGCGTTTTTGCTCGCTTCAAGCGCATCGGCAAAAAGCGTTTTCAAATCGATTTCTTCCATATAAATTCCTCCATAAAAATGCTGCCTTTAGCCTTCCTTGACTGCAAGGCGGGAATATTATACCATCGTTTTGAATTATGAAAACAAAAAAGCTTTCTTTTTATATTTTCCTTGCCGCCGCATTTTGCGTCATCTATACCATCTTTGCAATCAGACCGCTGAATTCTGAATACCAATTTTCGCCGGAATGGAAAATCGACGTGTCGAATCCGATTGAAAAGGACACGGCGCTTGCCGGCAGCGCGCGGCTCTTGCATTTTAAGCTGGGACAGAGCATGGGCTATTTTACGCCCGGCGGAAAGCCCGTACACTATATAACGTACCCGTATAAGGCCTCGATTTCCGATTTTTATTACACTGCATACAGCGCCGACAACGAGACTGCGGCGATTTTTTCGCCGGACGGCACGCAAGCGGGCATCATAAAAGAAGCGGGATTTGTAAAAATCTATGGAAAAAAGATATTTGTCTTCCTGCCGGGCGGTAATTCCTTTGCACAGTATGCGCCTGACGGCGAAAAATTGTGGGATTACGGCGGCCCCGCGCCGATTACGGCCTTTTCCTCGACGGATATTGGGACGGCGGCGGGATTTGCGGACGGGACGGTGTGCGTGTTCGCGCCGGACGGGACGCTTGTCATTCGTTTTTCCCCCGGCGGCAGCGATATCCCGGTAATTTTGGGGCTGGCGCTCTCTCCCGACGGCAAACATGTCGCCGGCGTTTCGGGACAAAACCGGCAGCGGTTCGTGCTTGCGCGCATCGAAAATGCAAAAGCAAAGATCGTGATGCATGAATTCCTCGACAAATACGACGCGGAACAAAAGATGGTCGCTTTTTCGGCGGACGGAAAAACCGTTTATTACGGCGCAAAGAATATGCTCGGCGTTGCGGACGTGGAAAAGGGCGTGTCGGCGCACTTGAAAATCGACGGACAGGCAATCAGCGTTCAAGAAACGGATCAATGCGCGTTCGTGCTTACAAAATCCGCCGGAACGTACACGGTTTATGCGGTCGAAAAATTTGCGACGCTGCTCGGCCGTTTTGCATTTACGGCGGACACGGCCTTTATCGAAACGGACGGAAGCAAATTGTATGTCGGCAGAAATGCGGCGGTGTCCTGCATCGGGATTACCAAAAAATAACGGAGCGCACGGATGAAAAAGATACCAGCGGTTTTGATGATTGCAGCGGCGGCCGGCGCCTTCGGTTTTAATTGGCCGCAGGCGGATATTGTGCAGTCGGATGCGTTTTATTCGTATTTCGGGCAGCGGCGCGGCAACACGATCAGCAGTTCGCTTATTTTTTCGGAACCGTCCGAAATTAAAGCGGCGGAAGCGGGACAGACGGCGATTATCATCCGCGAATATGATGCAGATACCGCATTTTTTCCTTCCGCGCTCGGAAATGCCGTCATCCTGTCGCATAGCGATACGATTCTGACGGTTTACGCGAATATCGACAGCGAAACGCTCGTCAAGGATGCCGACGGCCTTGAGATGGTCGCGTCGGGCAAGGCGCTCGGCATGAGCGGCAATTCGGCATGGCAGCAGGGACGCAGCTCTCTTGAATTCCAAGTCATTGACTGCGCGAACAATACCGCCATCAATCCGCGCATTATGATGCCGCGCATCGGAAAGGAACTGCCGCTCTTTTCGTCCGGCATACAAGTGATGAACCGCGACGGTAAGCTCATCGAAACGGCGCGGAATACGGCCGTGCCTGCAGGCATTTACCGCGTGTACCAAAAGCGGCAGAGCGCCGCAGTGCCGTACAAGACCATGCTGACGGTCAACGGGACGCTGCTGGATTCCATTTCATACGACGTACTGCGGCAAGACGGCACGGAATTGTGCGTTTCCGGCCGCAGAAACTATCCGCCGACCGTGCTTTATCCCACAGATTCGCTCCTTTTGGTCGGCGAGCTTTCCGTTTCGCCCGGCTACAACACCGTTATGATCACGCTCGCCGATATACTCGGGACGGAAGCGCAGGCCTCGTTTACGCTGAACGCCTACTAGCGCATGACGCGCTGCCGATAGAATGCAGGACGAACGGGGCGGATACTGCGGTCTCAGACAGTGTACGCTCCGTCCGCCATGCGGAAGGGCCGCGCACGCACTGGCAATCCTCGTGCTGCTGCCGCATTTGATATGTTGCCAATAATATTCAAGAAACGAGCCGTTTTCCATCATTGCATATGGAAAGGCAGATAAAATCGGAAATACACTCGCAGCGATATGATAAAATCATCTCAGTATTATTACTCATAATCCAAAATGCCGAGATTCTCTCTTTTTTATAAATACCGGATGTAGCTTAGTCAAATATTTAAAACAGGGAGATAGTGTTGGGATTCCAAAGGGCGGCAGTCCTTTGGTCGGCCCAAGGAAGGAGGGATTTCAAGGGAGGAAAACTGCGGGCTTCGAACTCCGAGCTGGTTTCCTCCCTTGAAAAAGGGTTTAAGGCTTGCTTTGAGAAGAGTATTTGCTCATGCACATGTAAAACTACTGTACTACAGAGCATCTGAAAGCGATTGCTTTTCGCTTGTTGTTGATACGCTGCCGCATTTGATATTGAAGTTTCCCGCCAAATAAATAATAATGTGCACGATTTTTGTAATTCGGCGTTACTATCCTTTTGACTAATTAAATCCTTTCTACGCAGGGATTTATGGGAGCACACTTCATGCAGTTTTTGTTTAAGACGGCGGCGTTGGCCGTGTCGCTTTACACCGCTCTTTGTTTTGCGCGCATCCTCATTACTTGGTTTCCGCGCGCTCAGTACAGCAGCTTGGGGCGTTTTTTGAGCGCGCTCTGCGATCCGTATCTCAATTTGTTCGGGCGGCTGCCCTTCCGCTTCGGCGCATTCGATTTTACGCCGATGCTCGCAATCGGAACGTTGTCGGCAGGCTCGGCGATATTGAGCAATATTTCAAGAACGGGGCGCATTTATTTTGCCGGCATTATTGCGAACCTGATCGGTATGCTGTGGTCGATTCTGTCATCGATAGCCGGATTGTTCTTGGCGCTGCTGATTTTGCGGCTCATCGTGCTGGTCTTCATTGAACAGGGGCGGCGGCCGGATTACAACTCGGTGTGGTACGGCATCGACGCGACGCTCAATTCGATTGTGATGAAAATTGCATCCCGCTTTACCGGCGGCAAGGTGATTTCATACAAGTCCGCGATTTTGATAACCATCGCGGCGGTGGCAACTTTTATCATCGGCGGGTGGTTTGTGCAGATCGTGCTGATAAATCTGATTACCACAATTCCGATTTAATCGATGAAGCTTGAGGATATCAAATCGCCCGTGTCGTCGTTGCCGGGCGTCGGGCCGGCGGCGGTCAAACAATTCGCGCGGCTCAATGTGTTTACGGTCGCCGACTTACTGTCGCTCTATCCGAAAAGCTATGACGACCGGACAAAACGGGTTCCGCTCAATCAATTTCATTCCCAAAAAGTGAATACGGCGGCGCTGGTGTGCGCGCATGAATGGTTCGGCTTCGGCCGGATGCGCACGCTGAAAATCATCATTTCCGACGGCACGGCGGAGGCCGCGCTCATCGCTTTTAATCGTCCTTTTTTAGAAAACACGCTGAATGTCGGTGCCGTTATTGCGGTCAACGGAACGTTTGCCGTCAAGTACGGGCAGCTGCAGTCGACTTCTTTTGAGGCGGTGCGGCTTTCCGCGCAGGGAACGCTTGCGGAACTGGCGCAGGCGGAGCTGCCGGACGCGCGGGTGCTTGCGCTCTATCCGCTGACGGAAGGCTTGAACCAGAAAAATGTGCGGAAGGCGGTGCAGGCGGCTTTGCGGCAATACGGACACGGCATCGACGACGAACTGCCGGAGGCTCTTTTGACCGAGCGCGGGCTGCTGCATAAACAGGAGGCAGTGCACCGTATTCATCTTCCGGCCTCTTTGCAGGATGCGGCGGCGGCGCGGCGGACGCTGATTTACGAAGAGCTCTTTCAATTCCAGCTCCAAATGGCAAACCGTACGTGGAAGCATAAGGGCGCCCTTCCCGTTGTCGCGCCGTATGCGGCGGACTCTGATCCGGAAGCGGCGGCTGCGGATTTTACGGCCGACCTTTCGCCGCTCCAAAAGCAGCTGTATTCCCGTCTGCCGTTTGAGCTGACCTGCGGACAGAAAAAAGTCATTGCCGAAATGAATGCGGACATTGACCGCGGCTATTGCGAACGGTGCGCGCTCATAGACGGCAGGCAGCGCGGAAAGCCGCCGTTTACTATGGCGCGCCTTTTGCAGGGCGAGGTCGGTTCGGGGAAAACGCTGGTCGCTTTTTTTGCCTGCCTGCGGGTAATAAATTGGAAGGGACAATGCGCGCTTATGGCGCCGACCGAAATTCTCGCGCGCCAACACGCCGAATCTGCTGCGTCCCTTTTGGGGGCGCTCGGCGTAAATGTGGCGTTCCTCACGGGGAATGTGAAGGCTGCGGGGCGCGCCGCGCTGTTGCGGGAGCTGAAAAACGGAAGCGTCCATATTTTAATCGGCACGCATGCGCTTTTTTCGCAAGGCGTGCAGTACGATGATTTGCAGCTTGCCGTCATTGACGAGCAGCACCGCTTCGGCGTCATTCAGCGGCAGGCCATTATCGACAAGGGGCGGCGCACGCAGGAAGGCAGCGGCATTACGTTTGAGCCGCATCTTTTGATGATGAGCGCAACGCCGATTCCGCAAACGCTTGCGCTTACGGCGTTCGGCGATTTGGACGTTTCCGTGATGCGGACAATGCCGTCCGGTCGCAAGCCGATTCAGACCTACCTCGTAAAGGAAGGCAACGAGCGCAACGCATATCAGGCGGTTCGCGAGCACATCGAAGCGGGGCGTCAAGCGTATTTTGTCTATCCGGCGATTGACGGCGCGGATGGGGGCGCCGAATTGAAGAGCGCGGAGGAAGCGTTTACACATTTGTCGACCGAAGTTTTTCCCGATTTCCGCTGCGCGCTGGTGCATTCAAAGGTCAGCGAGGACGAGCAGCTGGAGATTTTGCGGGAATTCCGCGCAGGCGCCATACAAGTGCTTGCTGCCACGACCGTTATCGAAGTCGGGGTCGACGTTCCGAATGCAAATTGTATCGTCATAGAAAATGCGGATCGGTTCGGTTTGGCGGCGCTCCATCAGCTGCGCGGGCGCGTCGGACGGGGAAGCGAGCAATCGTTTTGTTTTTTGATTTACGGAAAAAATCTCAGCAAAACCGGCGTAGAACGCATGAAAATCCTCCGGCAACACACCGACGGCTTTTTAATTGCGGAAGAAGACTTAAAGCTGCGCGGGCCCGGTGAAATTTCGGGAACCACGCAATCGGGGAATCTGACGCTCGGCATTGCCGATCTTGCCCGGGACAGCGCGCTTTTGATGCAGGCGCGGGAAGATGCGTTCAAAATATTTGCCGCGCAGTGCAAGGAAAGCGGCCGCTGACATCTCCGTAGCGCAGAGAAGGCGGGCCGCTTAGCCGCCGGAAGCGCATTCCGTGCTGCAGCTCCGGCCGAATGCTCGCGCCGATTCGTCGACCGTTCGGTTTAACTGAAAACGCCGCAGTCGATGCCGTGCACTTCGTCGGCGATGCGCATCGACGATTCCCGGTGCGAAACGAGGACGACCGTTTTTCCGGCGCGCTCTTCCCGTATCGCTTTGAGGATGCCCGCTTCGTTTAAGCTGTCGAGGTTGCTTGTCGGCTCATCGAAAAGCATAAAATCGCCGCCGTGCAGGAAGGCGCGCGCCAGCCCGATGCGCTGCCGTTCGCCCGTGGACAAAGCGCTGCCCAGCTCTCCCGCCGGCGTGTTGTAGCCGTCCGGAAGCGTCATAATAAAATCGTGGACGCACGCTTTGCGGCAGGCTGCAACAATTTCTTCGTGCGTGGCGTCCGCTTTTGCGATGCGCACATTGTCTTCGATGCTGCCGCAGAATAAATGCGTTTCCTGCGTCACATAACATTCCATGTCGCGTAAGTTGTCCGTGTTGATCTCTTCGATATTCCTTCCCGAAATGCTGACTTCCCCGTCTTTTACGCTCCAAAAGCGCATGAGCAATTTGAGCAGCGTCGACTTGCCGCTGCCGCTTTTTCCGGCAATGCCGATAATCTTACTTTTCGGAAAGGCGACCGAAACGTCCGAAAGGACGGGCTTTTGTCCGTAGGAAAAATTGACGTTCCGCACTTCCGCGCCGTTAAAGGAGCAGGCAGGTTTTCCGGCGACATCGTATGTTTCCGGCGTTTCTTCGATAATATCGAGCAGGCGGCTGCCGGCGGCGAAGGTATTTTGCAGCGTGCTTCCGAGATTTGCGAGCGCAACGGCCGGGCCGAACGAACTGGTCAGCAAGATAAAACCGGTAAGCAATCCGCCGAAGGTAACCGCTCCCAGCCGGTATAAAACGGCGCCGGCAAAAAGAATCGCGCAACTGAAAAATAAAATTGCCGCGGATGAAACCGCTCCGTTTTTGCCTTCGTGGGCGCGCATTTCCTTTTGCACGCGCATCAGCCGCTTCGACTTTTCTTCCATCTGCTGCAAGCGTTTTTCCCCGTTGCCGTATTGCAGGATTTCCGAAAGGCCGCGTAGACTTTCAAGCACGTGGCTGCTCAAATCTCCCGCGCCGCTCCGGAATTGCAAACCGGCGCCGTCCGCAGACTTCGCCGTAAGGAGCGGAATAATGATGCCGACGACAATATGCGAAAGCACGGCGATGAGCATAAAGATGAGGTGGATGCGCGCCAAAAAGACGCTCACCGCGATTGCAAACAAAAAGGCAATGGCAACCGGCGAAATCGTATGCGCGTAGAAAACTTCCAGCAATTCGATGTCGGCGGTGATGAGCGCAATCAGGTCGCCGCGGTCTTTGCCTTCCAATTTAGCCGGACACAGCTTTCTGAGCGCGCGGAATATTTTGTCGCGCAGCTGTGCAAGCAGCGTAAAGGCGATAAAGTGATTCAACGTCTGTTCGGCGTAGCGGAAAACGCCGCGCAGCAGCGCGCACACGGCGGCGGCAATAAAAATCGTTTTGAGCGGAATGCGCGTAAATCCGTCCGCAATCGAAAGAATCGCCGTGCTGCCGAGTACCGGAATTGCCAGTGCGCAAAGATGCCCCAGCGTTCCGAAGAGGATTGCAAAAGCCATAAAAAGAATGAGCGGGCGCACCAATACAATCAGCCCCGCAGAAATACTAAAACCGTTCCGCTTTTTCATTATTGCCCTCCTGTTGCGTCCGCCGCGTCCGTCCCGAAGCTTTCAAGCGCATTTTGCGACGCGCGGAGCGCATGGTAAGCGCCGTCCGCCGCAAAAAGCGTTTCCGCATTGCCGCTTTCAATCAATTTGCCGTCCTGCATCACATAAATGCGCTGCGCCCTGTCCGCATTGTGGAGGCGGTGCGTGATGAGGATGACCGTTTTTGTTTCCGCGAGCGCATAAATGCAGCGGATAATGTCATTTTCGCTTTCCGCATCGATGTTCGACATCGCCTCATCGAAGATGTAGACGCCGCTGTCATGCAAAAGGGCGCGCGCAATGGCCAGCCGCTGCCGCTGCCCGCCGGAAAGGTTGGCCGCGCGTTCTTGCAAGGCCGTTTCCAGTCCGCTCTGCGATTTAAAGAATTCGGCCAAATGCACCTTTTCAAGCGCCTGCCACATATCACTTTCCTGCGCGGATGCCTTACCGACTGCCAGATTTTCCTTGACCGTGTCCTTGAACAGATAACTTTCCGCGCCGACGTAGGTGATGTGTTCGGCAAGCAGCCGGTCGCCGATGTGCCCGAGCGGCTCCGTTCCCACCGTAATGGAACCGGAAAAGCCTTTTTGCCGCCCGACCAGCAGATGCGCGAGCGTCGATTTGCCGCTGCCGCTTTCCCCGACGATTGCCGTAACCTCGTTCGGCGCAAACGTCATCGAAACCTCTTTGACGGCGTCCCGGCCTTCCGTATACGAAAAAGACACGTTTTCAAAACGAATCTCTTGCCCGCACGGAAATTCGAGGAGCGAACCGTCCGCCGGATCGGGCAGATCGAGCAGCTTGAATATCCGCGCGCTTGCCGCCATGCCGTTCATTGCAACATGAAAGAAACTGCCGAGTCTGCGCATCGGAATAAAAAAATCCGCCGACAGCAGCACGATGGCGATGCACCGGCCTGCGTCAATCTTACCCGCTTCAAGTTGCATGGCAGCCGTGATGATTCCCAGCGCGGCGCCGCCGTACGCGATTAAGTCCATCACTGCAATGGAATTAAGCTGCATCGACAGGACTTTCATCGTAATCTGCCGGAACAGCTCGGCTTCCTTATTCATTTCCCGATTTTTCGCTTCATCCGCCTTGTAGATTTTGAGCGTCGTCAATCCCTGCAAGTTTTCGAGAAAGGAACTGCCGAGATTCGTGTAGCGTTTCCAGTATTTTGAAAGGAGTTTTTTTGCGACGGTTTGCACAGCGGCAATCGTCAGCGGAATGAGCGGCACGCACACGAACAAAACAATTGCGGACGGCACATTGACGAATAGCAGGACGGCAAACAGCGTCAGCGGCGCAATCATGCTGTAAAAGAATTGCGGCAAATACGCGCCGAAGTACGTTTCAAGCTGCTCGCAGCCGTCAACGGCAACCTGCACCGTTTCCGCCGTCGAAATAAAATTGTTGTATGCCGGACCGAGCCGCAGCATCTTTTTCAGAATCAGCGAACGCAGCGTGTGCTTTACGGATTTTGACGAATGAAATGACGCCGATGTCGCAAGCGCGGTAAAAATCATCCGTATACAAATCGAAAGGAAAAAGACGGAACCGGTAAAAACAAAGTTCCGCAGTTCGAGCGTCTCTGTAAATACCTTCGACAAAAAATCCGCCGCCGCAAAAATCATTGCGATGTTGGATGCCAGAACAATCCATTGGCAGAGCACGTTGGCCGCTATATACCGCCCGCTTTCCGGCGCAGTTTTTATAAGCCTCTTATTTATCATGATAACTCCAATTTTTGGGAACCGCCGATCAGTGCGATGAGGAGAGAATCAGTGAATTCCTGAATTGTGCAGCAAAACAGTTGCGCACTGCGGCGCAGCTACCGTTTGAAGGGCTGCCCCGCGAAACGATAGCGATAACCTACAATATAGAAGGAAAAATGACAAGATTGAAAGGTCGAAGGGAAAGAACTGCGCGTGGCGTATGCCGCCGGACGGCACGAGGATGAACCGGCTCGTCGGTGCGCCTCCGCTCCGCTTTACCGGACAGAGCGCCGTCGGATGCGGGGCCTTATTCCGGTTTGTATTTTTCAGGAATCTGCGCCATCGCCATTTGTGCAAGCTTCCGGTATGCCGGAGGAACGGCGCCGTATTCGCTCGTATTATATATGGAAAGAATTTCGTCAAGATATTTATATGCAAGCGCATAGCGGCGCTGCTTCAGATACATATAACCGAGTTCGTAACGCGCTTCGACGTAATACGCCGTATCCATTCCGTATCGGAAAATAACCGCATTGTAATACCGCTCCGCCGCGCGGAAATTATACGCATCCAGCGCATCCTGCCCCATCTGAATCAGTTGATTTGCCGTCGCATCATTCGGAATATTCCGTCCGGACGCGCAGGAAACGCAGATCACGCACAGCAGCGATGCAAAAATCACGCGACTGCTTCGCAGACAATGTTTGAAATTCATGGGGCGCATTCTATAGCGGGGCGGGGAAAAAAACAATATGCATGTATGTTCATGACAAGAACACAAAAGAAAAAGTTACAGCGTGGAAGAACCCAAGCGATAAAAAAAATGCACAACTTTATTGAAAAACTAAGGATTCTCGAAGCGCTGGAGGAAAAAATCATGCGGATTTTTTAGGATTCATTTCAGTCAGCCTTTTGACGGATAAATGTGCCTTTTACGCCAACTGCATTTCTGGCAGGAGAGCTATTGGCATTAGAAACAGAGCTTTTCGCGTATTGGAACCACTCGCGTTTTGTAAAAGTATGCGTTTTTCGGATTGTGTGTTTGGCTTGGCTCCAGGATAGGCTGTTTTTTTAGCGGGCGCACAGTCATTGTGTGTAAAAGCGACGAGGTGCAGGCGTCTTGCAGCCCCGCAATTTTCGCAGAATACATATAGAAGAAAATAATTATGACAACAGAAGGAAATAAGCGGAGAAGGCGCAACGGAAGCTGATGGGGGGGGGGGGGGGGGGGGGGGGTGGGGGCCGCCGGAAAACCCCCCGCCGATGATGGGCGACCACCTACCCCCTCCCACAAGGCTCGAAGGGGGCGAACAAAACAAAGCCCCCCCCTCTGCCCCCTCACCCTTCCTGTTTCCCGTGCGTGCGGCGTTTATTTTTCGTCGTTTTTGCCGCTGAGCGTTCGGAGCACTTTTTTTACGAGGCCGATTTTTCCGAATAAAAGCCAGTACAGTGCGGCGGCAATGCCGAGCACGGGCAGCCCGCATACGACGGCGTACAGCAGAGCTTTCAAAAGTCCGGCAAAAAAGTCGACGGTATTGGAAATGAAGTAGCGGAATCCTTCGCTCACGTCCGGCCATTCAAAGCCGCCGGAGTTTTTGGCGCGGTACGGTAGCCGGTACTGCACATCGATGGTCGAATAATCGATCTGACTGCTCAGCCTCTTCATGCTTCCTTCCATCGATTCAATGTCGGTAATAACCCGATTCAGTTCGCTTTCAATGTGCAGCATGTCTTTCGTGTCTTTTGCCTGCGAAAGATACGTTTGCAGTCGTGAGCGCATCACCTTTCGCGCTTCAAGCCGCGTCTGTAAATCGTAAAAGCGTTCCGAAACGTCTTCCGTCGAAACATTTTTCGACTTTACCGTGCCCATGTTGCCGGCTGCCCGCATCGCTTCATCAAAACGAACGCTCGGAATGCGGACGGTTATGTTGCCGTCGCTTTCGCCGCTGTAAGAAGATTCAACATACCCGCCGAACTCCTTGCACCAGCGTTCAATCGCCGTTCCCGTTTCCGCAATCGCAGTGACTTCAAGATCGATCGAGCCGCGTTTTATGAGCTTTCGCTCAAAGGCTTCGGGCGCGGCGGCGTTTCCATCCGGTTCCGCGGGCGAATACTGCGCTTCTGCCCCTGCTGCAAGCGCCGCCGGAGCGGCTTTTTTGACTCCGTGCATCATAGTGCGGGCGGCAGGAGCTTCCGCCGTCATATCGTACTGATACAGCGCCTCTTTCTTTCCGCATGAAAACGCAAGCGCCGCAAACGCGGTAAGAGCCGCGGCAAAAATCGTATTTTTCTTCACAATGGATTCCTCCTCGAATCAATTACACCAAAACAAAACCGGTGTTGCAGCGGAGGTAACAAAACAACGTGCATATTCAAGGACGCGGCAAACTCGCGGGAACAGCGATCTGCTCCAGCGGAACCGGCAAAGAACCGGAGATCGTATTCCCGATTTGATTTGCAGAGCAACAGGAGAGAGAGGGAAGGATCGATGTCGGCTCGCCGGTCACGTGGATTTTATCTGTCGACTTATACCACGCTGCCGGTGAGTAAGCGCATACCAAATCGCAAAAACAAATCCCCGCCCGCCGCGCACGGAACGGGAACGCCGTTTATTCCCGTCCCGCAGCGTTATGCGTAGTCAGCCACCGACCGAGCGCATACGAACCTCGTATGCGCTCGTTTCTTCCATAAATTAAATGAAAAGATTTACGTTGGATTCTTCTGCATCGCCCAGGTACGAGCCGACGCCGCCAAGTTCCACGCCGTCGATGAGTTCTTCTTTTTTGATGCCCATCACGTCCATGCTCATGGTGCAGGCGACGATTTTTACGCCGTTCGCCATCGCTTTTTTTATGAGCGACTCAAGGCTGTCGACATTTTTGTCGTTCATGATTTTTTTCATCATCGCCGTTCCCATGCCGCCCATGTTCATTTTGGAAAGCGTGAGTTTTGACGCGCCTTTCGGAAGCATTGCGCCGAACATCGATTCCATCGCAGTCTTTTTGACTTTAGGCGCACGTTTTTTACGCAAAACGGTCAGCCCCCAGAACGTAAAGAACATCGTAACCGGTCGCCCCATCGAAGCCGCTCCGTTTGCGATGATAAAACTTGCAAGAACTTTGTCCAAATCGCCTGAAAATACGACGATTGTTTTTCCGTCCGGCGCACAAGCCGAAACGGCGGACTTTTGCTGAACGCCGACCAAAGCCGACGAATCGGAAACGCCTTTTCGGATTACGGCACGGAACGAGCCGTCGGAACTTGTAGAAACGAGCGTGTTTCCCGTCCGTCGGCACCATGCACCAATGTCTTTCAAAAATCCGGGGTCGGAAGCAGTAACTTCAACCGTCTCGCCGTCCTGCATATATTTTATGGTTTCAAAGACTTTCATGATGGGACCCGGACACTGAAGTCCGCAGCAGTCAAGTTTTATCGATACAGTCGAACAGCACTCTTCTTCAGGCGGACAGCAGGCGCAATTCCTCCCGGAAGAAGGCTCGCCGCCCTCTTCGGAAAATTGTTCGTAATGCGTCGAGCGGTAAAATCCCGTTCCTCCCGGATATACAAGGACATTCTTGAACCCGTTGTTCATCAAAATACGCGCGCCGTTGTATGCACGTACCCCGATTGCGCAAAACACGATGAAGGTTTTTGTTTTGTCGAGTTCGCTCAAACGTTTTCGAAGTTTTCCAAGTGGAATGTTGAGCGCATTCGGCAAGGCAAACGCGCACGTCTCCATCTCTTCACGCACGTCAAGCAAAACCGCCTCTTTCATCTTGTCGGGAGCGTCCCAATCAGCAAAGCTGACGAGATTTTTTACCGTATTGTCCGCCGTAAAACCTGCCATGTTAACGGGATCTTTTGCCGACGAATACGGCGGCGCATAGGCAAACTCAAGTTTTGTCAAATCCTTTATCGTTCCGCCGAAACGGATTGCCGCAGCAATCGTATCGATTCTCTTGTCTACTCCGTCGCAGCCGACAATCTGCGCACCGAAAATCTTTGAGCCGTCTTTTGCAAACAAAAGTTTTATCGTCATCGGAACAGCGCCGGGATAGTAGCCTGCGTGCGAGTTCTGCGTGATGATAATGCGCTCGTAGTCCGCGCCGTGCGAAAGTCCCCGTTTGACAAGCGTCTTTTCATTTGCGCCCGTGCTTGCCGCCGAAAGCCTAAAAACTTTTGCGACCGCCGTTCCTTGCGTTCCTTCGTATTCGGAGTCCAAGCCCGCAATGTTGTCAGCCGCAATTCGTCCCTGTTTGTTCGCAGGTCCTGCAAGCGGAATCATCGTCCGGTCCTTAAAAATAAAATCTTCGACTTCCACCGCATCGCCGACCGCATAAATCGAAGAATCTTCCGTTTTCATGTGCGAATCCGTAACGATTCCGCCGCACGCATTGAGCGGAAGTCCGCATTCCTTTGCCAGATTCGAGTTTGCCCGCACGCCGATCGAAAGGATGACCAGTTCCGCCGTGAGCGTTTTTCCGCTTTTAAGTTCGATGGAAACCTGATTTCCGTCGTCATGGAAAGACGAAACGCCGTCGCCGAGGTGCAGGTCGACACCCTGCGAGCGGATGTGTTCGTGCAAGAGCTGCGCCATCTCAAAATCGAGCGGAGCCATGACTTGATCGAGCATTTCGACAATCGAAACTGAAAGTCCCGCATGACGAAGATTTTCCGCCATCTCAAGCCCAATAAATCCTCCGCCGATGACCGCAGCCGTTTTTACGTCGCCGGAACACACAAGGGAGCGGATTTCGTCGGTGTCCGGTACCGTCCACAGCGTTTTGATGCGGGGAGAATTGATTCCGGGAATAGGCGGACGAATCGGAGAAGAGCCGGTCGAAAGCACGAGCGTGTCGTACGGTTCATTGTACGTTTCTCCCGTCGAAAGATTTTTTACGCTCACCGTTTTGTTGGCGCGGTCAATCGCGCACACTTCGTTTTGTACCCGCACGTCGACATTGAATTTCGCTTTCATCATTTGAGGAGTCTGCAACAAAAGCGAATCGCGCGATTTAATCACATCTCCCACGTGATACGGAAGTCCGCAGTTTGCGTACGAAATATATTCGCCCCGCTCAAGCAGCACGATTTCCGCCTTTTCATCAAGCCGCCGTAAACGGGCAGCGCAGCTTGCCCCGCCTGCAACGCCGCCGACAATCACCACCTTAGCCATACACCCTCCTTATGAGTGCGCACTACCGCGCGGAATTTTGAACGCCTGCAACCTGCGCAGACGATTTTATCCGATGGAAATCAATACGTATAAATCGAAAGATACCGGTTTCCCGATACAACCGCAATAACAAAAAACCGGAAAGATAGGCATTCCTACGGAGTTCGGCTGGGAAGCACGCGGCAGACAAGAGGAGAGATTGACGGCAGAGAAAAGACGAGACTGCGATACCGTCCGGAAGCGAAAAACGCAAAGAAACCGCACCTACACCACAGCTACAGCGAAAGCAAGCGGAGAGAACAAACCGCACTCAGTTTGTACTGTACCGGCACATATCTTTTCGGGCGCAAACATCGTTCGGAAACCGGCTTTGCGCGGTTCCGGCTCCCGCCTCCATTCCTCCTGTTCGCTCCCCGCTCACTCCGGAGCGCGCCCCGCGCGCCGCTCCAATCCGGCGCAGGCATTATCGCCCGTCCGCAACGCTATTTCCGAAAAATCAACCGTTCGGACGCAACGCCACCACCCGCCACGGGTACACCGAATACGTTCTAATCGGCAGACGGTGCATCTGTTTGTACCCGTTCCTACTCGGGGGCTGACATTCCGGCACAGGCATTATCGTCCGTCCGTAACGTGATTTCCGAAACGCAAGCGGTTCGGATGCAGCACCACCGCCCGCCGCGGGGACACCGCACGCGTTCTAATCGGTAGAAGGTAAACGGTTCTGGAGTGTCGTTGCCGTGCGTCCCCCTTATCCATCCGTTCCGAGCTGGCAAATGATCGCTTATTTGTTATAACAACGTAAAATGACAACTAATCTATATTTTCGCCCGCACGGATTTTGCGTATCGGGCTTCCGGCTCGCCAATATATCTTTTTGTATGCATTCCGCTTCGGAGAAAAAATGAAAAATACGTTTCTTTCGTTCGTGATTATTTTTGCTGCCTCCGCGCACGTTTTTTGCGCAAAGCCGAAAGAGCCGGAGTGGCTTCACCATTACCGGACGGTTTATCCGGATGCGGAATATATTGTGCAGCGGGGACGGGCAGACACGGAAGAGACTGCAAAAACGGAGGCTTTGGCGCAGATTGCCCGCTTTTTCCGCACAACCGTAAACGCAAATCTGCAAACGAGCGTCAAAAGCGAATCGAAGGACGGCGGAACGGCGGAAGTTACGAGCGTTGTAAACGATGTTTCCGTCATGTCGGAAGTCCGCTTGTTCGCCGTGGAGTACACCGATCCGTATTATTTTAAGAAAGAGAAAAAATGGTACTGCGCGGCGTTCATCAATCGGGAAAAGGCGTGGATTCAATACCGTCCGGAAGTGGAAGGCGCAAAGGCGGAATTGTACGCGATGATGAAAAACGCCGAAAACGAAGGCGACCCGTTTTCCAAAGCGGCTTCCTACGGCGCGGCTTTTCGGAGCGGAAAGAAATTTCTTGAAAAGCTCGAATACGCGAGAATCTTGGATTCGGCAAAGGAAGAAGAATACGCATCCGACCGGAAAACCGTCAGCGGGATTCCGAGCCTGATTTTTGCCGAAAAAGAAAAATGTTCGCTCGATTTTTCGGTAAAAGGCGACTACGGAAACATCATTTCATCCGCGCTCACCAAAACGCTTTCGGAAAACGGTTTTCGTACGGCAAAATCGTTCGATTCGGCGCATTACGATGCCGCCGTTGTCGTCGAAGCGAATGCGGCGGGAAACGACCCGATTGCAGTCTATCCGAGCCTTGCGTTCAAAATCACCGGCACGGGCGGAAAGACGGTTTATTCGCATCGGACGAAAATCGAAACCAAAACCGCAGCGTACACGCTCGAAAACGCTCAAAAAAAGTCGTATCCGCTTCTTGCAGAGACGGCTTCAAAGGCGATTTCAAAAGAACTTTTCGAAAATTAAAACGAAAAATATATTTTTATCTATTTTTGGAGGAAAAATGAAAAAGACAATGAAAAGAACATTCGAATCGGCAATCGTGATTGCAGTTGCTGCATCTGCATTTTTAATTTCGTCGTGCGGAACGACAAAGGTCGGCGACCCGCGCGGAAAGGTTTTGGAAGCGCCCGCGTCCGAGACGGATAAAGTTGTCGTTGTCGATTGGGCTGACCGCGTTATGGGAGAGGTTGCCGCTCCTACGTGGCTTAAAAATATGCGGCGCGGAAACAGCGATGCGTTCAAGGAGCTGTGGAATATTCGGGCAGACCGTGTCGTAAAACTCAGCATGGCGGCGGGAAAGACGGAAGCGGCGGCGCAGGCGTTGAGCCGTTCGGGATTTGCCTACACGCAGGCGGCGGAACTGAATCAAAAAATCATCGGAAGAGTCGGGCAGGGCTTAAACAGTGCGGGGCAGCTTGAGGCTCTTTTTACTGCGGCAAGCGAAACGAAGGCGGAGATGACGGGCTTACGGGAAGAAGCCGGTTTTTGGCAGAAAGTGCGCACGAAAAATGCCGAAACGAAGCAGGTGACCGAGCAATTTATCTATTATACGGTTTATTCTATGGATAAAAGTACGTGGGATATGCTCTGCGAAAAATATCTGATGGCGATGATGAGCGGCGCAAATCTTGAAACCGAAACGAAAAAGAAAATCGGTGCTTTGTTCAGCGAGATGAAAGCCGACGCGGACAAAAAAGATGCGGCAAAGCAGGCGGCGGAAGAAGCGGAAAATCTTTCAAGCTATTTGATGTAGGAAATGGTGATGAAAAAGTTTTTTTTGATAATTGCGTTCTCTTTCGGGGCAGTCCTGTTTGCCGAAAACAACACAATCGCCGTTCCGGCTCCCAAGATGATCAATGTGGAAGCGGGGAACGAGTGGATTCCGCTTTTTGTACAGGGCGTTATAAGCGCTAACTTTCAGCAGTATTCGGGAATGAAGGTCATCGACCGTCAGAATGCGGACATGGTAAAGGCTGAGCAGCGGCTTTCCGAAAGCGCGGAATTTGACGAAAAAAACACGATTACGCTCGGTAAGATGACGAGCGCGCGTCTTATCGTTACGGGAAGCATTACCGGAAAAGCGTCAAGTTACGCGCTCATATTCAGCATTACCGATGCGGAAACCGGCGAAGCAAAGACAAGCGCATCCGTTCCGAACTGCCTTTTTTCCGCGCTTGAAAGCGGAGAAGCGGCGAACCGCATCTCCTACGACTTGATGACGGGCTACGGGATTGCATTGAGCGCGGACGTAAAGGTGAAACTGACGGAAAAAACGGCGGCGATGAATGCGGAAACGACCGCGCAGGCAAGCGTCGCAAAGGGAATTGCCGCCGAAAAAGTCGGCTCGAACATCGAAGCTTTGACCTACTACATCCGTGCGCGTAAAAACGACAAAAAACTCGCCGAGGCGCTAAACTGCGCATCTTCCATGACCACGGTGATTGCCGACGGCAATTTGGGCGCATACGCAAAGAATCTGATAAAACTCCGCAGCGACTGGGACAAACTGTTGCGTAAGACGGCGGAACTTATCGCATCGAATGAGCCGGCGTTCACGCTTCGGTATTACAGCGACATACGCTCTGACGCAATCGACTACAACAAGGGCATGATGACAATCGGGATTTCTTCGCCGCATCTGTATCAGGACAATTTTATCGACTGGTATGAGGAAAATCTGAAAATCGAAGAGGAAATGCGCACTGCCCTGCAAAAAATCCCCGAAAGCAAGGATTGGGGCGATAAAATCAACAAGTTCCCGTGGAGTTATGCGAACGACATCGGCGGAAATAACTGGCTGCAAGACAAAAACGTTGTCCGGAGCATTGCGTTCGACCTTTCCCTGCTCGATGCGGACAAAAAAGCGATCGCAAAAAAGAGAATCCGTTTTGACGTTGGCTCTTTTTCCGTAAGAAATAAGAGATTTATCATCAATAATTCATTTGAAGAGAAAGAAGACCTCGGAAAAATGACTTTTACCGTTTCGGTAAACGATGCGGATACGGATTCCCTGTCGATTTCGTTTGCTCCCGTCGACGCAAACGGAAAAGACGTTTCCGTGATTCCGCTTGCAAAAGAGGTGCTTTCGCCTGCACGGGTTTTGGAAATGATTGACGCTGCGGACATCCACGCATTCAATGGGAAGACTTTGAAGATCGGCTGCGCTCCGGCGTATTTTCATTACAGCAGACACTACGGCGAATATTCAAAATGCGGTTACGAAGAAATTTTTTTCCGGGATGTAAAATGGCTTTCGGGCGCGGTGCTCGATTTATCGGAAATGGTTTCCCTGCGGGAAATAGCCGATTACAGTCCGCTCCGCGACTCGAATATCGGAGCTATCGCGCTGCCGGAGACCATCTATTACATCGGTACGGACGCATTCGAGCGGTGCATCAATCTAAAGACCGTAACCATCCCCAAAAGCGTCCGCGTGATTGCAGTCAACGCCTTTTCCGACTACAGCTTGCTCAAAACCGTAAACTACACCGGCACCAAGCAGCAATGGAAAAACATAACGATAGCGGGCCGCAACAAAGCCCTGCAAAATGCGAAGGTGAAGTACGATTTTAAGGGGAAGTGAGAGGGCGGACAGGCGGACATATTAATGCGTCGTAGAACCGATAATCACTCTCATGTCCGCCCCAAGTTTTGCCATCCGGCAAAACTTGTAAAACTTTAAGGCAGCGGGATAAGAGATTTCTTAATTCGGATTCGACAATCCCAAAGATTGATTCGCCGATACTACCCAAAATGCAAACATTGATGGAAAGCATTGTCACTTCGGTTAATGAGTAATGCTGCCGACTGTTCCGGCGGAGGAAGTTTGTATCGAGTTTTTTGTACAAACTTCCGCTTTGGGTGAATATGCAGCGGACTGCTAAATACGGCACTTCGGTTTCGGCACGGACGGATAGCTGCGGGCGTGTGCATTGCCTGCGCCGGATTGCAGTGGAAAGCGCCGCTGGGGCGGCGATTGTAACGGAAAGCCGGTTCAAAGCTACCCTTGAACAAAGTATGTCCGCGTTCTCATAAATCTGGATGATTTAGTAGTCGTGTCGGGAAAAATTGACTTCCGTGCCCTCTTGCAATTTCTTTCAAAAAGATGTATAAGCACCGAAATCATAATCTAGTATGCGGGTTATGATCTAAGGGTTCTTTGAAATCGGTAATATATTTTGTATTAAGCGTAGCCGTAAAGTTTGTTTATACATTCAGGTATACGCAGCTCCTTGACCTGTTTTGTTCAGCGGAATAAAGCAGCGATTTTAAGAAGAGTTCCGATTCGTCTGTTTTCAGACAAGGCTCTGGAATGCCAAACCAGTCATCAAGTTGAAAGTTGATGATGCTCGGTGGTTACCGGCCGGGATATTCCGAATAACTATGGAATATCTTAAAGAAAGATAAAGTTTCTTGTCCGTTCAATCACAGCATCATTGTTTTTACTTGACTCAGAGCATAAGTGTGTATGCGAATGGTGCCTCCCGTCTGGTGGCGCGGGGACTATTCTGGCTTAAAGTGCAGCACATTAAAATAAAATGCCGGTATTGGGTATAACCGGCAAGGAGAAACACATGGCAAAGGAGAAGTTCGTTCGGACTAAACCTCACATGAATGTCGGCACCATAGGGCACGTAGACCATGGTAAGACGACTCTTTCTGCGGCTATTACATCTTACTGCGCAAACAAGTATGGTGACAAGGCCCTCAAGTATGATGAAATCGATAATGCTCCGGAAGAAAAGGAACGCGGTATTACGATTAATACCCGTCACCTTGAGTATCAGTCCGAAAAGCGCCACTATGCGCACATCGACTGCCCGGGACACGCCGACTATGTTAAGAACATGATCACCGGCGCTGCACAGATGGACGGCGCCGTTCTCGTCGTTTCGGCTCCGGATTCCGTCATGCCGCAGACAAAGGAGCATTTGCTGCTTGCCCGTCAGGTCGGCGTTCCGAAGATCATTGTCTTCCTTAATAAAGTTGATCAGGTCGACGATCCGGATCTTCTTGAACTGGTTGTTGAAGAAGTAAAGGACACGGTGCAGAGCTACGGATTTTCAGAGGAAACTCCGATCATTCAGGGATCGGCATTCAAAGCGCTGAATGAAGCGTCGGATCCGGCGAACACGGCTCCGATTGAAGAGCTGCTTGTTGCGATGGATTCATGGTTCGATGATCCGGTTCGCGATGAAGACAAGCCGTTCTTGATGCCGGTTGAAGATATCTTCACCATTTCCGGACGCGGTACCGTTGTTACGGGACGTATCGAACGCGGCGTTATCAACATGAACGATGAAGTTGAAATCGTCGGTATCCGCCCGACGGCAAAGTCAACGGTAACGGGAATTGAAATGTTCCAGAAGACCCTTGATCAGGGTATGGCCGGTGACAATGTCGGTATTCTGCTCCGCGGTGTGGACAAAAAAGATGTCGAACGCGGTCAGGTTCTGGCAAAGCCGGGTTCAATCAAACCGCATACGAAGTTCGAAGCCCAGCTTTACGTTCTTACGAAAGAAGAAGGCGGACGCCATTCGTCTTTCCGCACCGGTTACCGCCCGCAGTTCTATTTCAGAACGACGGACATTACCGGAACAATCGAGCTTGAAGCAGGAACGGAAATGGTCATGCCTGGCGATAACGTAAAAGTTATCGGTGAACTTATTCACCCGATCGCTATGGATGAAGGCTTGAAGCTTGCTATCCGCGAAGGCGGCCACACAATCGCTTCCGGACAGGTAACAAAGATTATCGAATAGTTTAGGATTCGGCCGGCTCGGAATGAGGAGCCGGTCATCCTTTTGGAGGATAAGATATGGCTAGTGGAAAGATTCGTGTCAGACTCAACGCGTTTGATGTTGAACTGATCGATCAAAGTGCAAAAGCCATCGTGCAGGCTGTGCAGAAAGCGGGCGCAAAGGTTTCCGGGCCGATCCCGCTTCCGACAAAAATCAATAAGGTAACGGTACTGCGGTCTCCTCACGTCAATAAAAAATCGCGTGAGCAATTTGAGATGCGTACCCACAAACGCCTTATCGACATATTGAATACGACGTCGGATGTTATGGATTCGCTGATGAAGCTGGAACTGCCTGCCGGCGTAGCGGTAGAGATTAAACAGTAGGCCGTGCGTCTGCTGTAAAATAAAAGGTGCGATCCCGCGGATCCGGGACGGCGGCCTTACAAAAGAAACGAACGTTTCTTACAGAGGAGTTTTCAGATGAAAGGTCTGATTGCAAAGAAAGTAGGAATGACACAGGTCTTTGACGAAAGCGGCAACCTGACGCCGGTTACCGTGATCCGCGTCGAGCCGAATACGGTTATTGCTACGAAAACAAAGGAAAACTGCGGGTACGATGCCGTTGTCCTCGGCGTGGATGACATGAAGAAGGGCAAGGCGAACAAAGCGTATTCGGGAACTTTTCCTGAAAATGTTCAGCCGAAGCGGCATTTAAAAGAATTCCGCGACTTTGAAAAAGAAGTGAAAGCGGGCGATTTGATTGGGCTGGAGCTGTTTGACGGCGCCCGTTTTTTGGACGTTACCGCTACTTCAAAAGGTAAAGGCTTTCAAGGTGTTATGAAGCGGTGGGGCTTTCACGGCGGCCGTGCATCTCACGGTTCCAAATTCCATCGCGAAGCGGGCGGCACCGGGCAGTCGACAACGCCGGGACATTGCTTCAAAAATGTAAAAATGCCGGGACACATGGGTTTTAGACGCGTTACGGTGCAGAATCTGAAGATTGTAAAGATTGACCCTGCGCTCAATGTAATTCTGGTTCGCGGGGCTGTGCCCGGGAATAAAGACTGTACGCTGATCGTTAAATCCGCGGTGAAGAAATAACGGCGGAGGATGACTAATTATGGAAAAGAAAGTCTATTCGGTCGATGGTAAAGAGCTGCGCACTATCACGCTTGATGACAAAGTGTTCGGTCTGCCGGTTAATGAGGATGTCATTTACTACGCCATCACAAATGAGCTTGCAAATATGCGCATCGGAACCGCTTGCACAAAGACCCGTGCCGAAGTTCACGGCAGCAATGCGAAGCCGTATAAGCAGAAGGGTACGGGTAATGCCCGGCGCGGCGATAAGAAGTCTCCGATTATGGTCGGCGGCGGTACGATATTCGGGCCGAAGCCGCGCGATTACAGCTATGCTATTCCGAAAAAGGAAAAGCGCCTTGCGATGAAATCCATTTTGAGCATGCAGGCGCAGAGCGATCGCTTTACGGTGGTTGAAGATTTTACTATCGATTCTTGCAAAACGAAAGATTTAGTTAAGATTCTGAATAATTTTGTAAATGGCGAACGGACTGTCATCATTCTGAAAGATGATGATGCAAAGATTAAGCGGGCGGGGCGGAATATTCCGACGCTGTCGTTCCTTTCGTACAACCGTTTACGTGCGCATGATCTGTTCTACGGGCGAAAGATTATCGCGCTTGAAGGCGCCGTAAAAAATCTTTCTGATTTTTATGCGGACAAAAGGGAGGCTGAATAATGGACAAGACGGATGTTATTATTAGGCCGGTAGTTTCAGAGAAGGCAACTGTACTGCGTGAGCAAAATAAGTATGTGTTCATCGTGCATCCTTCGGCAACGAAAATACAGATTAAAGATGCAGTCGCAAAACTGTTCAATGTAAAAGTTGCGGACTGTACAACTATTAATATTATGGGAAAGATGAAGCGGCTTCGCGGCAAGGCGGGGCGCACTTCTTCCTATAAGAAAGCAATCGTGCGCCTTGCTGCCGGGGAAACAATCCAGGCGTTTGAAGGCGTGTGAGTTTGCCGTATCTAAGGGGAAATAAAAATGGCTCTTAAATTTTTTAAGCCAATTACTGCGGGAACGCGTGGGCGCGTAGACCTCCGCAGGGACGAACTGACAACCGATACACCCGAGAAAAGTTTGGTGTCAGGGAAGAAGTCCAACGGCGGCCGCGGAGCCGGCGGGCGGATTTCCGTGCGTCATCAGGGCGGCGGCCATAAACGGCGCTACCGTCTTATCGATTTTAAGCGCGACAAATACGGTATTCCGGGAACGGTCAGGACGATTGAGTACGATCCGAATCGAAGCGCGAACATTGCTTTGATTTTCTATGCGGACGGCGACAAGCGCTATATCATTGCGCCGAAAGGTTTGCAGGTCGGCCAAAAGATTATGTCCGGAGAAAACGCTACGCCGACGGTTGGCAATGCAATGCCGCTCAATAAGATTCCTGTCGGATTTACGGTTCATAATATCGAATTGCAGCTTGGACGCGGCGGTCAGCTGGTTCGTTCCGCAGGAGCGAGCGCCCAAATTGCAGGAAATGAAGGCGATTATGTCATCGTGCGTCTGCCATCGAGCGAAACGCGCCGCGTCAACGGCAAGTGCTATGCGACGATCGGCGTGGTCGGCAACGAAGAGCACATGAACGTGCAGTTGGGAAAAGCGGGACACAAGCGCTGGCTCGGCATCCGTCCGACGGTGCGCGGTATGGCGATGAACCCGGTCGATCACCCTCTTGGCGGCGGTGAAGGCGCCGGTAAAGGACGTAATCCTGTTACTCCGTGGGGACAGCCTTGTAAGGGATACAAAACCCGCAACAAAAGGAAGCCGTCTAATAACTTTATTATTTCACGGCGTAAAAAGTAACCGCATAGGAGATAACTGTGTCAAGATCCGTTAAGAAAGGTCCTTTTGTAGAGAACAGCCTTTATAAAAAGGTCATAGCGATGAATAAAGAGTCTGACAGAAAAATGATTAAGACGTATTCACGCTGTTCTACGATTATACCGGAAATGGTCGGCAACACTATTTCCGTATACAATGGTAAATCATGGATTCCGGTGTACATCACTGAGAATCTTGTCGGCCATAAGCTCGGTGAGTTCGCTCCGACCCGTACCTATCGCGGGCACGGCGGTACCGACAAATCGGCTAAGGCTAAGTAAGGTGGATATTATGGCTGAAAGAAAAGGTTATGTAGCCACTACGAAATTCCTTATCGCATCGCCGACGAAGGTGCGTCCGGTTGCACGGGTAATTAGCAGAAAGTCCTGCCCTGTCGCAATGGCGATTCTCGCCAATATGCCGCAGAAAGGCGCCGGTCTCATAAGCGCAACTTTGAAATCGGCGATTGCAAACGCTCTGAATGCTGACAACAGGCTTGATGAGGATATGCTGTACGTGAAAGAGATTCGGATTGACGAAGGTCCGAGACTGAAACGGGTATGGTTCCGTGCGCGCGGCCGGGCCGATCGGCTTTTGAAGCGTATGTGTCATATCACCGTCGTAGTTGACGAAAAGGCGGGGGAATAAAGTGGGACAGAAAGTTAATCCTATCGGTTTACGCTTGGGCGTGAACAAAACATGGCAGTCTCGGTGGTACGCGCCTCCGCGCGAATATGCGGAACTCGTGCTTGAAGACATAAAAATTCGGAAGATGGTTTCCGAGCACCCCGAATGTAAGAATGCCGACATCGCGGAAATTGAAATAATCCGCCACCCGCAGCGCGTTACGATTGTAATTCATACGGCGCGGCCGGGCGTCATAATCGGCATGAAGGGCGCCACCATTGAAAAAATAAGCGCCGATATTCAAAGTCGGCTGACAAAAAAGGTTCAGATTAAAATTAAGGAAATCAAGCGCGCGGATGTGAATGCGAGTTTGATTGCGCAAAATATCGGCCGCCAACTGGCAGGGCGCGGTTCCTTCCGCAAGGCTTTGAAGCAGGCCGTCGGTAATGCGATGCGCGCCGGAGCGCAGGGGATTAAAGTCCGTGTTTCCGGCCGTCTCGGCGGCGCCGACATGACCCGCACGGAAGAGCACAAAGACGGGCGCGTGCCGCTGCACACGCTTCGTGCTGATATTGATTACGCCAGATATGAAGCGCATACGACATACGGAAAAATCGGTGTGAAGGTATGGGTTTATAATGGCATGAATTACGGAATGGAGCAGAATGAGGATGCCGGTCAGCTTGTCCGCAAGAACCGCCGTGAGCGTTCTCAGCGCTCTGCAGCAGATAAGGCTGAAAAATCAGAACCTTCTGCAAAAGAGAGGAGCTAAGATATGCCGTTGAGTCCTAAAAGAGTTGCGCACCGCAAGGTGCAGCGCGGACGGGAAAAAGGCAACGCGACTCGCAATAACAGCATCGATTTCGGTGAAATTGCTCTTGTTGCGCTGGAGCCGACATGGCTGAATGCAAAAGTCATTGAGGCAGCCCGTATCGCGATCAACCGCAAACTCGATCGTAAGGGTAAAGTTTGGATTCGTGTGTTTCCCGATAAGCCGGTTTCAAAGAAACCTGCGGAAGTCCGCATGGGTAAGGGAAAAGGCGCGCCTGATCATTGGGCGGCAGTTATTAAGCCCGGAACGATATTGTTCGAAGTCGGCGGCGTCGACCTTGCGCTGGCTGCAAAGGCGCTTACGCTTGCCGGGAGTAAACTTCCGGTGCTTACTAAAGTTGCCTTCAGGCCGACGGTGGACTAAGGGGGAATAGATGGCTGACGCAAAGAAAAAGAAGAACAATGATAAGGAACTGTCTTATTCCGAGCTGATTACCAAACGTAATGAGTTGAAGACAAAATACATGGATTTCCGCTTTAAGAAGGTGATTTCGCATGTAGATAACCCGATGCAGAAACGTACGATGCGCCGCGAAATTGCGCGTCTCAATACGTTTATCCGGCAGAAAGAACTTGCCGGAGAGAATAAGTAGGAGCTGAACTGTGGAAGATAATGCCGTTCAGACTGTAAAACAGACGAAGCGTACCTTTGTCGGACTGGTAACGAGCGACAAGATGGACAAATCGATTGTCGTTACGGTTACTACAAAAAAGATGGATCGTCTGTACAAAAAATATGTTACGCGGTCAAAGAAGTATATGACGCACGATGAAAAGAATGACGCGCACGTCGGAGATACTGTCCGCATCGTGGAATGCAGCCCGTACAGCAGACATAAATGCTGGCGGCTTGCGGAAATCGTCGAGCGGGCGAAATAAGGAGGCCGGATTATGATTCAGATGCAATCCTGTATGACGGTCGCCGATAACTCCGGCGCAAAAATCGCGCAGTGCATTAAGGTAATTGGCGGTTCGCACCGCCGGTATGCTGGCATCGGCGATGTTGTTGTGGTGGCAATTAAGGATGCGATTCCAACATCTACTATAAAGAAGGGAACAATTGAAAAGGCGGTTATTGTCCGCCAATCAAAAGAGTATCGTCGTCCCGATGGAACGTATATTCGCTTTGACGACAACGCTTGCGTTATCGTAGATGATAATAAGAATCCGAAGGGAAAGCGCATATTTGGGCCTGTTGCCCGCGAGCTGCGCGATATGGATTTTATGAAAATCGTATCGCTTGCTCCGGAAGTTCTGTAAGGAGTCATGGATAGTATGGCACAGAAAAAATTCAAGATTCATAAGGACGATACGGTTGAAGTTCTTGCAGGCAAGGATAAAGGCAAGCGCGGTACGATTGTACGCGTTCTCTCGAAGAAGGATGCAGTTCTTGTCTCTGGCGTAAACATCGTAAAAAAGGCGATGAAGAAACGTAGTGCGCAGGATCAGGGCGGTATTATTGAAATTGAAGCGCCGCTCCACGTATCGAATGTCGGAATTGTGTGTAAGAAATGCGGACGGCCGGTGAAAATCGGTTATAAAATTGACGGCGACAAGAAAATTCGTGTTTGCCGTAAGTGTGGAGATATACTGTAATGGATAATTACATACCTCGGCTTAAGAAAGTCTATAAGGATACTATCGTACCGGCGCTTATTAAAGAATTCAGCTATACAACGCCAATGCAGGTTCCTGCGGTAAAAAAGGTTGTTGTAAGCATGGGTGTCGGCGAAGCTCTTACCAATAAGAAACTTCTTGACGCTGCAGTGGTAGATCTTACACAGATTACCGGGCAGAAGGCAGTTAAAACGAAGGCTAAAAAGAGCATCGCGAATTTTAAGCTGCGTGAAGGTAATGAAATCGGGGCAATGGTAACGCTGCGCGGTACCATTATGTACGAATTTTTAGACCGCCTCATTAATGTTGCGCTTCCGCGTGTAAAGGATTTCCGCGGTATCAAGGCTTCCGGCTTTGACGGACACGGGAATTTTTCACTTGGTATCACGGAACAGATTATTTTTCCGGAAATTGACTTCGACAAAATCACGAAGATTGCGGGAATGAATGTTACTATCGTAACAAGCGCAAAGACCGATGCGGAGTCGAAGGCTTTGCTTACCAAGTTCAATATGCCGTTCCGCAAGTAAGGGAGTAGAACATGGCTAAGAAATCAATGATTATAAAGGCCGCCCGCAAGCAGAAGTACAAGACACGGCAGTATAACCGCTGCCAAATTTGCGGCCGCCCTCATGGATATTTGCGTAAGTACAAGATGTGCCGCATCTGCTTCCGTAAATTGGCAAGTGAAGGCCTTTTGCCGGGCGTCACAAAATCGAGCTGGTAGTGGTAGGAGAATAGAATGAGTGCTTCAGATCCAGTAGCAGATATGCTTACAAAGGTTCGGAATGCGGCTGCGGCCCGCCACGAGAAGGTTGACGTTCCTGCTTCAAAGCTGAAGTTGGAAATCGTGAAGATTCTGAAAACCGAAGGTTATATAAAGAATTTTAAGAAGGTGCAGGAAGACGGCCATTCCGTTATCCGTATTCTCTTAAAGTATGACGGCAGCAATAATCCGGTCATACATGGGGCGAAAAAGATTTCGACTCCGGGACGCCGCGTTTATTCCGGTTACAAAGATTTGCCGCGTGTATTCAACGGCTACGGAACGGTTATTGTTTCGACTTCTTCCGGCGTTACAACCGGTAAAAAGGCGACTGAAAAGATGGTCGGCGGCGAGCTGATCTGTTCGGTATGGTAAGAGGGGGAAGCGATGTCTAAATTAGGAAAACTTCCTGTTGCCGTTCCGGCAGGGGTAACGGTCGCTGTAAACGACGGTGTCGTAGTGGTCAAAGGGCCGAAGGGCGAGTTAAAACAGTCCTATGATAAGAGCGTAAAGGTCGAAGTAAAGGATAACGCAGTGGTCGTAACGCCGCTGAATTCCGAAAAGCAGACAAAAGCCTTTCACGGATTGTATCGCAATCTTATCAATAATATGGTTACGGGTGTCAGCCAAGGCTTTTCAAAGGTGCTGATTATCAATGGAGTCGGCTACCGCGCGGAAGTTCAGGGTAAACTCTTAATGATGAATCTGGGCTTTTCAAATGATTTTTTTGTCGGTATTCCGGAAGGAATTGCCGTAACTGCCGATGCAAACGGAAAAATCGTCATTAGCGGCGCCGATAAACAGCAAGTCGGTGAATTCAGCGCGCAGATTCGTAAATTGCGTTTACCTGAACCGTATAAGGGCAAGGGAATCCGTTACGAAACGGAAGTTATCAGACGGAAAGTCGGTAAGACCGGCGTAAAATAAGGATGGCAGGCAATGTTTAGAAAATTGAACGATAAAGCAAGAAAGCGTCTGCATAGAAAGATTCACATCCGTAAGACTGTTCGTGGCACTGCTGAACGGCCGCGCATGACGGTAACGCGCAGTAATAAGAATCTGTACGTTCAAGTCATCAATGATGATGAGGGCAAAACGCTCGCTTCGATTTCATCGTTGGAAAAAGAATTTGCGGAACTCAAACCGACTGTTGCGGATGCTGCGAAGTTGGGAAAGGCTTTTGGTGCGCGTCTTATGGATAAAAAGATTACGCAAGTGGTTTTTGACCGCAACGGTTATCTTTATCACGGCGTTGTAAAAGCGCTGGCCGACGGTACCCGCGAAGCAGGGATTAAATTCTAGGAGTTATAATGGAACACCAGAAATTCGATAAAGAGCCTAAGGAAAAGGAATTCACGGAAAAGCTGGTAACGCTTAACCGGACGGCAAAAGTCGTTAAGGGCGGACGCCGCTTTTCTTTTGCCGCACTCACTGTGGTCGGCGATCAGAAGGGGCGGGTAGGCTATGGATTCGGCAAGGCGAATGACGTTTCTGAGGCAATTAAAAAGAGTATCGACCGCGCCAAGCGCAACCTTGTGGCGATGCCGCTGAAAAACGGTACGATTCCGCATGAGATTATCGGCAAATACAAAAGTTCGTCGGTGCTGTTGAAGCCGGCGTGCGCCGGTACCGGTATTAAAGCCGGCGGTGCGGTACGCGCTGTTATGGATGCAGTCGGAGCGACCGATATCATTTCGAAATCGTTGGGCTCGGGAACTTCCGTCAACGTTGTTCGCGCTACGTTCAATGCGATTGAACAGCTGATGGATGCGAAGGCTGTGGCTGCGGCGCGGGGCAAAAAGCTCAGCGAGCTGTGGGGGTAATCGATGGCAAACAAACTTCAGATTACGCTCGTAAAAAGTACCATCGGGCAAAAACCTGCCAAAGTTGCTACGGTGCGCAGTTTAGGGCTGCGGAAGGTTCATTCTTCCGTCATTCAAGAGGATACGCCTGCAATACGGGGAATGGTTGCGGCTGTTTCTCACCTTGTGAAAGTTGAGGAGACAAAATAATGTCTGATTATAATCCGGTTCTGAGCGCTCCGGCGGGCGCCAATAGAAAAAGAAAACGGGTTGGGCGCGGTTCGTCTTCAGGACTGGGGACGACTGCGGGCAAGGGGAACAAGGGACAGCAGTCCCGCTCCGGCGGCGGCAACCCGTATGTCGGCTTTGAAGGCGGACAGATGCCGCTTTTCCGGCGTATTGCGCAGCGCGGTTTTTCCAATTTCCCGTTTAAGAAGGAATTTGTCTGCTTCAATCTGACGCAGCTTGAAGCGAAATTTGCCGACGGCGAAACGGTAAATAAGGAAACGCTTGTTGCCAAAGGTATGACTTCTGCGGCGAAAGCCCGGCTTGTGAAGATTCTCGGAAACGGGGATATTACGAAAAAACTTACGGTCGATGTAGACAAAATTTCCGCATCCGCCAAAGAAAAAATAGAGAAGGTCGGCGGTTCGGTAACGGTAAAAACGGACGCTGCTGCCGGCGATAAAAAGTAAGGACGGAGTAAGACATGGCAAGCAATCCTGTTGTGAATATGTTCAGAGTGAAGGAGCTGCGTGTCCGTTTATTCTTTACCTTGATTATTTTGGCTGTTTTCCGGTTGGGAAGCGTCCTGACTATTCCGGGTATCGATGCGAACGTGCTTCTTCGCTACTTTGACGATTTGGCGGCGCAGAATAAAAATGCGTTTGCCAGCTATATGGACTTCTTCGTGGGCGGTGCATTTTCCAACTTTTCCATATTTATGTTGGGAGTTATGCCGTACATTTCCATGCAGATTATCATGCAGCTTGCTGTGATTATTTTCCCTTCACTTAAACGTGCGATGCAGGAAGACGGCGGGCAGCGGAAATTTGCAGCATGGACACGTGCCGGTACGATTTTTGTCTGCTTGCTGCAGTCCTATGCGGTTACCGTATATGCCAGCAAAATTCCGAATTGCATCATGATTGATCCGCGCTGGAAATTTAATGCGCTGGCGATGCTTTCGGTAACGACCGGATCGATGATAACCGTGTGGCTCGGCGACCAAATCACCGCGCGCGGCATCGGTAACGGTATTTCGATGATGATTTTTGCCGGTATCGTTGCGCGGTTGCCGAATGCGATTGTGGAATTGATACAAAAACTCAGTTCCGATCAAGCCGATCAGATTCCGCTTGTGTTTGTTATCGTCGTATTCATTATGTTCATCGCTATTATTGCGGTGGTTGTGTATGAAGAAGCGGGCGAGCGAAAGATTCCGGTGCATTACGCTAAGCGCGTTGTCGGAAGAAGGATGTACGGCGCGCAGAACACCTATATTCCGTTCAAGGTGAATCCGTCCAACGTCATTCCGCTGATTTTTGCGTCGTCTTTGCTGACGCTGCCGTTGCAGCTGGTATCGATGCTCGGAAATAATCCCGATCACCGGTGGATTGCAAAGTTGTCGGCAATTTTGCAGCCGCACGGTTTGGTGTACAACGTGCTTCTCGTTTTGCTTATCGTGTTTTTTGCCTATTTCTATACGCAGGTAACGCTGAATCCTACGGAAATTGCAAAGAACATCCGTGAAAACGGCGGATCGATTCCCGGCGTGCGAACGGACAAGACGGAAGAATATCTGCAAAAGATTTTGAATCGGCTCATTTTACCGGGCGCGCTGTTTCTTGCGGCGATTGCGATTGTGCCGACGCTTGTACAAAATCTGTTTAAGTTTCCGCCGTCGATTTCCATGTTGATGGGTGGAACCTCGCTCATTATCTTGGTCGGCGTTGATTTGGATACGATGAGCCAGATTGAAGCATTGATGAGAATGCATCATCAAGAGGGCCTGACGAAAAAAGGCAGAATTAGATCACGAAATCTTTAGATTTTTGTGAATTATACTAGATGAATAAAGAGGATATGTGATATATTGCATCACCTTTTGCCGGATTGCTCTCATTGCGAGGTGCTTGAGTCCGGCGGAAGAATTCCTTAAAGGGGACTTTTATGAAAGTACGAACCAGTGTAAAACCGATCTGCGATAAGTGTAAGGTAATCAAACGGAACGGCATCGTCCGTATCATTTGTTCAAACCCGAAGCACAAGCAGAAGCAGGGCTAAGGAGTATCGGATGGCTCGAATTGCGGGTGTTGATATCCCAAACAAACATATAGATATCGCTCTGACGTATATCTATGGTATCGGCCGTTCTGCGGCGCGGACTATATGCAGTGAAGCGAAGATCGATCCTTTTAAAATGGCAAATGATCTTACGCAGGAAGAACTTGCCAAGCTGCGTGAAATTATCGACAAGAATTATAAGGTTGAAGGGCGTCTGCGTACGGAAATCGGTCTGAATCTGAAGCGGCTTATGGATATTGGATGCTACCGCGGTCTTCGGCACCGCAAAGGTTTGCCGGTTCGCGGACAGCGTACCCGTACCAATGCGCGCACGCGGAAAGGCAAGAAGAAGACTGTTGCCAATAAGAAGAAGGCATGAGGCGGAGGAATGTAATGGCTACGGTTAAAAAACGGAAAGAAAAGAAAAGCGTCTACGAGGGTAATGTCTATATTCAGGCTACTTTCAATAATACCATCGTTACGGTTACCGACTTAAACGGAAATGCGCTGGCATGGGCTTCGTCGGGTGGCTTGGGTTTCAGAGGGGCGAAAAAGTCTACTCCTTTTGCAGCTCAGACTGTTGCGGAAGCCGCCATTCAAAAAGCAGCCGGTTACGGCTTACGGGAAGTGCATGTATATGTCAAGGGACCGGGCATGGGACGCGAAAATGCTATCCGTTCAATTGGCACGATGGGGCTGAAGGTAAAATCCATCCACGATGTTACTCCGATTCCGCACAATGGCTGCCGTCCTCGTAAGACGCGCCGGATGTAATTGCAAGGAGATTGCAGGTAATGACTGAATGCAAATATCCTATCGGCTTTTTAGGCGGGCAGGATACAAAACGGATTGCGTGCAGCGCAGGCTCGAGTAAGATGCAGGAACCCCGAATCGGGATGTTGCTGAATTTCGGCAGAACTGCGGTACTGCGTAGTCCTATGCGGAAGAGAGAGTTATTGCATTCGGTCAATACGGGAAAATCGCTTGCTGAAGAATTTTATTCTAAAATAAGGAGTCCAGATGCCTCGTAAAAATCTACTAAAGGGTTTTAAGAAACCAAAAGGTATTACTTTTGAGCATCTTGAGAATAACCCAAACTACGGTAAATTTATCGCCTATCCTTTTGAAACAGGGTTCGGCACTACCGTTGGAAATACGTTACGACGTGTGCTCTTGTCATCAATACAAGGGTACGCTATCACTTCGATTCGCATTACTTCGTATGATGCCGATGGAGTGCCGCATGTTATTTCCAGCGAGTTTGAAGCCATACCTAATGTTTCGGAAGACACGCTGGAAATCATAAACAGCTTAAAGCAAATCCGGCTGCGCTTACCGCATGACAATGAGCAGGCAACGATTCTCTATGAATTTCAGGGGCCGGGAATCGTAAAAAGCGACGATTTTATTAAAGAAAATCAAGTTGAAGTGCTGTCGGCGGGGATGCCGATTTTCAGGATGATGGATAATGCGCATCTTGAAATGGAAATACAGATCGATCTGGGACGGGGCTATGTCCCTGCGGAGGTAAATGAGCATTATATCGAAGTTGTGGGAACGATTCCGGTTGATGCGATTTTTACTCCGGTGCCGAAAGTGAAATATTCCATCGAACCTTGCCGCGTCGGTCAGCGCAATGATTACGATAAGCTGATAATGGAAGTGTGGACGGATGGAACGGTTGCTCCGGATGATGCGTTAGCGGAGGCTGCAAAAATCGCCAACGATCATTTTTCCATCTTTGTGAATTTTAATGATAATGAAATTGCGTACGGCGACGATGGCGATGAAAATGATGCGCGGATACGGGAGCTGCTGAATACTTCCGTTGAGGAACTGGAACTTTCTGTCCGGTCGTCGAATTGTCTTAAAAATGCCAGTATCCGTACTATCGGCGAGTTGACGAGAAAGACAGAAGATGACATTGCAAAGACCCGTAACTTCGGTAAAAAGAGTCTTACTGAAATAAAAGAAAGGCTGGAGGAGTGGGGACTTGCGCTCGGCATGACCGATTACAGTCAGCTGAAAAATGCCAATATAACAAAGCATAAGGAAGAAACAGATGAATCATAGGAATGGTTTTAACCCGCTTTCGCGAACAACAGCGCATCGCCGCGCCATGTCGCGGAATATGGTAACGTCGCTCTTTAGGTTTGAACGTATTACTACGACAAAATCGAAGGCGCTTGAAGTGCGCAAAGCTGCTGAAAAATTGATTACAAGAGGAAAGATTGATTCCGTACACAATCGCCGGGAAGCAGCAAAATTTATTTACGATGCAAAAATCTTGAATAAGCTTTTTACGGAAATCGGGCCGCGTATGCAGGAGCGGAACGGCGGTTATACGCGTATCCTCAAGTTGGGATTCCGCAAAGGCGATGCTGCCGATATGGTCATTCTTGAACTGGTAGACTATAAGTTTGAAGAAGCCGGTGAGGGATCGGACAAAAAAGCTGAAAAGGCGGTATCGGCTACGGATAAGGCTGCTTCTGAAAAAGCTGAATCGAAACCGCATAAATCCCGTGCGAAAAAGGCGAAGCCTGAGCCAAAAGACGACGGCGCTGCTAAGGAGGAATAATGTCTAAGAATCATCGCGGAACCGGAGTACGTTCGTTACCGTATCGCGGTAAAGGAACTTGTCCTGTTTGTAAGAAGGAAAGCATAAAAATTCTGTATGAACAAACAGTCGATGGCCAAACTGCAAAGGTTTGTAAATATTGCAATGCTTCGTTGAAGAGAAAAGCTGCGGCAAAGGCATCTGCGCCAAGTGCGGAGTGATTTTCCCTTTGGTATAGCTCATTATACGGTTTTCAATGGCCTGCAATGCAAACGTCCTCCTGATGCGAGGACGTTTTTGTTTTAACTGCGTAATGTGTGAGGTCGGGATGCGTTTGCTTATGATGCTTTCGGCTATGGCGGCGAATGTGTTTATAAGATGGTATAGTAAGATTCATCGGGCAGCCTGGAGTACTTATGGCTTTCGATCAAAGAGTCATTTGTAGGAGGAGAATAGTTTGTTGTCACTTGGACTTTAACAAGCCAAAGTGCAGAGCTCCCAATAAATACCGTTCTTTTTTGTAAGCTTATACAACGAAGTCTGTGCGATTTGTTCCATCTGAAAGTTTCATACAAACGCTATCCGGCGGACAGAAAAAATGCATTCGGTGCAATCCATTAGCATTGGTTCTGAGGTATTTGAATATGTTGAAAATGGAGCTTATTCGTATTGAGCATGGGAAATAATTGTATTTGAACGACGTGCAGACTGTGCCGACCGTGTCTCGTTTAAAATGATTTATGCGGAGGATTTACCGATTGGCAGTAAATGTATTTTTGCGGATGATTTAAATAGCTTGTGCCAAAAGATACAAGAGGCAGAATATCATGTTTCTAAACTTACTGCGGTTGAACAAGATTGTGAGATATATCGCTTTGATAATTATGACGATGCATACACTTTAGCCTATCTTGTCGAGCTGCCAAAGGAACCAAAATACAAACCGTTTTCAAGCAAAGAGATTGCATTAGAAGCAATAAATAAACACGGCGGCTGGATAAAGCCAAACGGAGGGGATGACCAATATCTGCTCATAGGAATACATAACAGAGGTATTTATCTAGGGAATTCTCTCTATTATCCATTTGAGATTCTCGTTAAAAGCTCTGTCTTTGCCGACGACGGCAGCCCCTGCGGGGAATTGGTGGAGGCATAAAATGGAATTTGACAAATCAAGGGTATACACCGCCCTGAACGCGGACGAGTTGAAAATCGGGATTAAAGTATTGCTTTCGGACAATTTAACAGACTTAGAGATACAGATAGAAGAAAATGCAACGCCGACGGTGTTAAGTCTCATAGGCGAAAAATACAATGAGCATCGTTTTTGTTCTATTTCGTCTCGGCACTACAAGGAATATGCCCTTGCCTACCTCATCGCTCCGCCCGCAGAGCCGAAATACAAGCCCTTTGCCGACAACGAGACGGCATTAAAAATCATCGCCGCACATGGCGGTTGGATAAAAAACGATAATTTCTATGAACTTATAACGGCTCTTGACATCGGCTGCGGTGACGAAGATGAAATAAAAATTAAAAATATTTGGATTTCTGCAAAATACGCTCTTGAAAACTTCACCTTTGCCGATGACGGCTCCCCCGTCGGCGTAAAAGTCGAGGACACGGCGCCGGAGGATCAACATGCCGACAAATAAATGCGCCCGCAGCGGACTATGCACCGCACTGCTTGAAGCGGCAGCAGCACGAAGGAGAACCGAAAAATGTACTATTTATTTATAACCAAGCCCGCCGATCTAGCGCACTACAAGCGGGAGTTTATGACCGTAGCCGAAAACCGCGCAAAGGGAATTACGCCGGTTTTCAATCAACTGCGGGCGGCCAAAACATCGCTTGCCAAGTGCATTCCGTTCAATCTCATAAATGCGTTTTTCCTCACACTTGCGTCAGTGGCAGTCAACAAGCTCGCCCTCAGCGACGTGGTAAAAATTGCGGCGGTTTTAATCATGAACTCGGTTTGCGGCGCAATCGCGCAGTATATCTTCGCCAGTGCGCGTCACCGGTTGCGCATCAAACTCTGCCGACGGCTGCACATCGAGCCAACCGAAGCGAACATCGCCGTTATGGAAAGCATCGAATATCAAACCGTGTGAGGAGAGACTCAGGGGCTGCGTGAGAACCTCAAATCAAACCGCTTGAGTATGGTAACAAAGAGGGTAACAAACCGCCTTAAAATAGCGTAAAAATAGGTAGTTTTAAGGCGGTTTAGCCTGTTTTTAGAGGGTTTTATGTTGCATGACGGTTTTGCAAGAGACGGTATTTATTTCTATGTATTGGAAAGAATAGGTGGGTACGATGCGGTGGGAGGGGGGATTCTTATAGGTGATGGAAAATCACGGCATGGCAATGGTCAATGGTTTCTTTTTTTCTTACTTTCTTCCTCTTCTTTTTGCTCAAGTTTTGCGGCAAGATGCGGTACAAGAGAGGCAAGTCATTGTTTCATAACTGATTAAGTGATGCAGGGGTTACCATGGCAAGCAAGCTTAACAGCCACCAATAACACGGTATTCGTTTGATACCAAATGTTTCTGTTAAAAATGTTCTGACATGATCGGTTGGTGCCCACTGGTGTATTTTCTTCACGCTTTGCAAATCGCACAGACTTCCCAAAATCACGATGATAACCGCATCTTTCATGCTGCAAAAATATCCGTCGTATTCCCGTTCTGTTTCAAGCACTTCAAGTGCATCTTCTAATTTTTTCCACCTCATACGGACAGTGTATCATCTTACCTTCTTCTTAGATAGACTGGCAAAAAATTGATTTCTGTGGGCTTTTTGAAAATGTTATTGACATAAAAAATAAGACTTTCACAGAAATCAGTTCTTACAAAAGCGAGCATAGCTGCTATCCGAAAAATATTTCCTCTCGACTACGCAGCGTTTTAGCGCCGCGTAGTCGATTCCGTTTACATGCCGCGTGCCGACGCGACCTAAAAAACTAAGGCGGCTGCCGCCTCAACTAAAAGTTTATGCGTTTTACGGAGCCGACTCCAATGTGCCGTGCCCCCTTTCATGCCGACGATTCTGTCTACAGCTTTTCTACTTCAGTTTGGCTCAAACCTGTCATTAAGCAAATTTCGGAAAGCGGATAATTTCGTGCAATCATTAGTTTTGCCGTCTCAAGTGCTTTTTGCCGAGATCCTTCTGCAAGACCTTCCGCACGACCCGTTGCGCGTCCTTCTATAAGTCCTTCTGCACGCCCTTTCTGGATTCCTCTCTCAAGTCCCTTTTGCATCCCGCGCTCAAGCCCTTTTCGTTCCGATTCGTGGATCATCGATATCCGGTCGCTCTCGTATCTTCCGGCAGCCATGTAGCGGGAGCGTTCTTCGTCGTTGAGGTAAAAGATGTTCATTACTTCGTTCGCTTTTTCCATTACGGGGTTTTGCGTCGCTAAGCGTTCTCTCTGGTAGCTTGCCGATTCCGTTTACAGTTTTTCTACTTCAGTTTGGCTCAAACCTGTCATTAAGCAAATTTCGGAAAGCGGATAATTTCGTGCAATCATTAGTTTTGCCGTCTCAAGTGCTTTTTGCCGAGATCCTTCTGCAAGACCTTCCGCACGACCCGTTGCGCGTCCTTCTATAAGTCCTTCCGCATGCCCTCTCTGTATTCCTCTCTCAAGTCCCTTTTGCATCCCGCGCTCAAGTCCTTTTCGTTCCGATTCGTGGATCATCGATATCCGGTCGCTTTCGTAGCATCCTGCTGCCATGTAGCGGGAGCGTTCTTCGTCGTTGAGGTAAAAGATGTTCATCACTTCGTTCGCTTTTTCCATTACGGGGTTTTGCGTCGCTAGGCGTTCTCTTCGGCAACCTGGCGATTCCGTTTACAGCTTTTCCACTTCAGTTTTGCTCAAACCGGTTGCTTTTACGATGTCTTTCACGGATAGCCCCATGCCGAGCAAGTTTTTTGCCGTCTCAAGCGCTTTTTGCCGGGAACCTTCCGCCATCCCTTCCGCACGTCCTTCTATAAGTCCTTCCGCACGCCCTCTCTGTATTCCTCTCTCAAGCCCCTTACGTTCCGATTCGTGGATCATCGATATCCGGTCGCTTTCGTAG
>CAUTZW010000001.1:0-124385 GCA_963543045.1 uncultured Treponema sp. | reverse complement strand
CCTCTCTGGGGGATTTTACCACGCTATCGGCAGCTTTGTAAGACCTTCGCTTTCAATTTATGTGCTGCGCGATTGCAAAGGCGACGCGAGTACGGGCGGTGCAAGTTGAGGGGAACGCTCGGCGATAACGCAAACGGTTTAGAGGAAAATCGATTCAGCGCATTCCAAAACGCCGCTGTTCCTGTCCCCTGTATTCGGATTTGCCTCCGCTTACTGTACCAGCGCGTGAATCATCGGCTTGACGGTTTCAAGCTGCAAGCGGGAGAGGCGGTTGAGGTCGCAGATAATTTCCTTTAAGTCCGTGTATTTTGCCGACAGAGCGGTATCGCTGCCGGTAACGAGATATTCGACGGAAACGCCGAGCGCCTGAGCAATTTTTACCGCCGTTTCGACATTCGGAAGAACCGCTCGCGCATCGATGTATGATAAAAAAGTGCTGTTGCTGATTCCCACTTGCGATGATATTTCCTTTACCATCAGACCTTTATATTCGATTTCTTCCCGAAGTCTGTCTTTAAAACTCATACCATAGAGTAACAAAATATTGTTGCTATTAACTTTACATAATCAAAATATTGAACTAGGATATAGAATAACATCAATATTTTAATTTCGTAACGGAGCGGAATGGAATATATTGATGTATTTCATTTATTGGAGGCATCCTATGAAAAAAAGGGCTCTGTTGGTTCTGCCGGCGCTTTTGTTTGCCGCAGCAGTTGTAGTCGGGTGCGGCAGTACGCCGAAAAGGCAAGTTATGAAAGATATGAAAACGCTTTCCTATACGAATCAGCCGAACGGCGAACTGGAGATTATCAATAGAACAGAGTATGAGCTGGTTGTTTTTGCGGGTAAGATAGACCGTAAAAATATTTTGGGCGGAATCCACGCGGGAGATACTCGTTCATTTGATTTTAGACCGCACGTTAGTTCACAGTCCGGCGCTTTTTTGTGCAGAGTGGTAAATAAAGACGTGTATGAGCAAAAAGGCGGTTTGCTTGACGAACATGATGATGTTGTGTGGGCAAAATTGGTTACTTTTGGCGAAGCAAAATCTTCGTTTACCATTGTTCCTGAAGTCGGGGGAGACGGAAAACTCCTCTTTGAAAACGCTTCTCCATATCCTGTTGAAGTTCGTTTAAATGGAACAACAGGTAAAGTGCTTACAACATTACCACCGAACTGCAAGGAGCAATACGTATACGTAAAGCCGAATCCGAGAGGTTATGTCTATTATCCGACCTATCTTATGTATGACAAAGAAAGCGGAAAACTCAACAGTATCACCGGCAGAGAGGAAGAAGGGCAGGCTGCTCGTCCTGTAGAAGGCAGTAAAATACCGCAAACAATCATATTTCCTATGCCGAATGGGAAACTTTTCGGTGCGCGCGTTGCCTATCTCACCATTAAAAATGAGAGCGGCAGAGCATTCTTGTTTCGGAACGATAATACCGAAATACCGTCACAAAATGGATTTACGCTGATTAACTCCGGCGAAACATTAACATTTGAAATTGATGCGAGCGAAGCAGGAAAAACATATCGTGCACTTAATGCAGATTTCCGTGTTGGCAGTATGAACACGCGATACGTAAAACTCTTCAATGGAGAGCCGGTACTGTTTAAGGCAGGCGTAGAATATGAAATTTCCGTTTATAACCAAAACGGCACTGTAAAAACGGAAATAGAAAATTCGTCCGAACGTGAGATAGCCTACAACTTAGACGCTCAACTAGATTTAGAATAAAAGTGAGGTACACAGAGGTTCCATGCCCTGCAATCATGGAACCTCTTCTATTCATTATGCGTAAAATTTCATTGTGTATACTTTCATCGTTCATACTCATTTCATGCGGGTCTATAAAATCCGTACGGCAGGAAGATACCGCAAGCAAAGAATTGCGCGTGAATTTTTATAACGATACGCTTTTTGCAGTCGATATTCTTGAAAATAATCCGGACGCGCTTTCTTCCGCGTTGCACATTGCGGCAAAACAAACAAAGACGCTGACTAAGAAAATCTATGCGGAAGACGATATATCCGCATTCTTTTACACAAGATTTTATGTGCCGGTCGGTAAGCGGGTTGTTTCTATCGTCAGTTACAAAGAAAATCGAATAGAAAGCAAGAACGGACTCAATCAAAGTATCTTCATTACGGCGGAAGATGCGTTAATAAAAAATAGTCCATACTATATTGTGCTAAAAAATCAGGCAAACAAGGAAATTTCAGTATGCAATTCAAGTGATAACCATCCATATATCAGTTTGAATAGGACAAAAAGTGCCGCGCCCAAGAATATGATTGAGTATTCATCGAAAGACAGGAATTTTTACCACTCTCATGGTCAAATCTCCATGCTCATCTTGTACAACGGCAATAAAGTGGATTTTCCAATATCCTCCCTCCGCGCCGGCTACGTGTACACCTACGTGTTCGACGGCAAGCAGGTTGTAAAAGAAGACGAACGCCCGCTTCTTGCCGTGAACGAACCGCAATGGAAAGCGGAAGACTCGTCTTTTATCATCGAAAAAATTGCGGCGGGAACGGGAACGGACGGCGGAAATGTTTTTTATGCCGCGGGCAGGCAAAAAGTTACCGATGCAAACGGCAATTCGTACTTTTGCCCCGCGCTCCGCGGTGTGGATAACGCGGGAGCCGTCCGCTGGACTATGCGCTCAACCGGCATTTCTCCAGAAGGCAGCGCGTACGACGTTGCCGTTTTGGACGATGGCTTTGTACTTGCGGCTGGGCAGCGCATTCAAGACGGACGGTACACAGGCTTTGCGGAATTATATACGTCGGATGGAACGCTTGCGGACGGCAAAACTTATTCTGAGTGCGCGGGATTTGGCGCAATGACACGGCTTGACGGCCTTTCTTATGCGGCAGTCGGCTTTGATGACGCAGGGCTGCTGCTTGCAACTATTTCCGCCGCCAAAAACACGCTGCACTACCGGCGGCTGCCGCTGCATCTTCCTCCTAATGCAGCAGGCTCAATCGTTTCGGCAATTCCTGTCTATAGTGCCGCGTCAAAAACGCTTTTTCTATTCTGCAATCCGTACACGGAAGAGGGACTGCCTTTGCCGTCGGTGTTGTATGCCGTGTACGAGGATGGACGCGCGGAAGCAATTCCTTTGAACAATAAAATTCGCTCCGTTGCTGCCGCTACGCAGGACGACTCCGGCGCGCTCTATGCCGGCGGCGAAAGCGCGGACACTGAAAAATCGGAAGCGGTCATCATAAAAGTAGGCGCGGAAAGAAGCGCGGATGTTTTTTACCGCGGAGGATCGCCTTTTTCCTACATCGCTGAATTGCATTTTAACGCGCAAAGCCGCGAACTGACTGCAAGCGGCGTATGCCGGGCGGAAGAAGGCTCCGGGCTTGGCGGCGTTCCGTTTATCGCAGGTTTTGACGCGCACAGCGGCGTTCAACTGTGGCGGCGCGAGCTTACCGGTTCGCCCTATCGGCTTCTTAAATCCTTTGCGCCTTGCATGGATTACGGTTTTGCCGGAGCGTTTGCGTCCATTGTCAGGAACGGGCCGGAGACGGACTTCGGCTCATCCTGTGCGGCGCGGCTCAACGCAACCGGACAGGCGGCAGGCTTGTAGTCCGCCGGGCTGCGGCAGTGAAAAAGAGCATTATATATAGAAGAAAATTGATTTTTTAGGAGACTTCAGATGAAAAGAAGAACTGCAATGAAAGCGCTCGTGATTGCGGCGGTGGTTTTAACGGTGTGGACGGGAACGGCTTTTTCAAAAAGCAAAAAGAGAGACGCAAAACAGTCCATTTCTTTTAAAGATGAAAAAGGTTCGTTGATTATCGAAAACCAGCTGAATACGGACGCGGTGATTTTTGCCGACCGCCCGGAGCGTCAAATCATTCTCGGCGGAATCAAAGCCGGCAGCTCGCGGTCGTTTGATCTGCGGAAACTTCCGGATAATCACGAGCGCGGAACATTTTTCATCCGTGCGGCGAATTACGAAGCGGTCCGCCGCAAAACGCACATTACGGCAGAGGACGTTATATATACGGCTCTTGTTACCTATGACTTAACCTATGAAAACGATGTCAGCCGGATTATCATTCCGAGCGTCATAGATGCAAGTCAGCAGTTTTGCGTGTATGCAAGCAACGAGACAGAAGATTTTATTTTGGAATTGCGTATAAACGATCCTGTTCAGGGAGAATGTATTGCAGCATTGCCGCCGCTTTCAAAGAATAATCGCATATATCTTTCTCCCCGTGATGATGAATTGGCATATACTTTTTATCCAATATTTGTATTTGTAAATCCTAAAACTGGAGAAAGGACTTCTACACATGCAAATAAACTTGATAGAAGACGTGTGCTTCCTGTGGAGGTTGGTTCTGAAGAATATCCAGTGCGCTTCTCTACTTCTTTTAGAGTAAATATTGGCTATGACGCTGCGTTTGTGCGTCTACAAAACGATACCAATATCGGTGTCGTATTCCACAATGCCGCAAGGAGCTTGAAGAATCAAAGAGAACTCCGATTTACCAGTTCAGGAACTACCGATATATATGAAATTCAATCTTCAGATGATCGTGAAGGACAATTATACACTGCGCTCGGTTTTGAATTCGATGATTTTAGAAGAATAACGATGAGTCCCTACAAATTCAAAGCGGGCTATAAATATGATGTTATCATAACGCAACTGAACGGCAACTACCAATACGACATTCGCGAGACGGGACAAAAGAGCCTTGATGAATACGGCATGATGGAACTTTTGTTTGAATAAGCGCCGCTCGTTTCCGGCGCGGACAAAGCGTCTGCGCCCTGTGCCGTCTCATGGCACCGATGAGCGGCACTATGTATAGAAAGAAAACTAATTTTTAGGAGGACAAAATGAAAAGAGCGGTTGTGTTTGCGCTTGCGGCAGTCTTTTGTGCGGCGGCAGCGGCTGCAGACGGAAAAAAGGACGCGAAAACTGCGCTTTTGATTGCCAACGGCGACTACGGGCGGGACATGGGGACGCTCACGCAGCCGGTAGCGGAGGCGGCGGAGTTAAAAACGGCGCTTGAAAGTATCGGCTTCCGCGTTACGCTTATTCAAAACGAAAACCTTGACGGAATGCGGCGCGCCCTTAAAACATTCCGCGAGCAAACCGATAGAAACGGCGGCATTGCGTTTTTCCATTACGGCGGGCACGCGGTGCAGGTCAGCGGTGCAAATTACCTCATTCCGCTGGGGGCGTCTCTTGAAGAGGAGAGCGATGTTTCCTACCGCTGTCTAAAAGTCGATGAGCTTATGCAGAGCATGAAAGGGGACGCGAACGTCGTCGTGCTCGATTCGTGCCGGAACAATCCGTTTGCGCTCTCCCGCCACCGCGGCGCTGATACGCGGGGACTTGCGGCAGTCGGCATAAAACCCAAGAACTCCATCATCGTGTATGCCGCGTCCGAAGGGAACACCGCGCAGGACGGCGTTTTTACGCCCATTTTGACCCGGCGCATAACCGAAAAGAACAAAAACATTTACGACGTATTGCGGGAAGTGCGCGGCGACGTGTACAGCGCAACCGGCGGCAAGCAAAAGCCCGGTTCGTATGACGAATTATTTTCCGCCCTGTACTTGGCGGGCGTTGATACTGCCGTACAGATCGCGGCTCAGGCGGCCCAAGCCTTGCCCGAACCGGCAACGCAGGAAAGCCTTGCGTATGCAAAGCCTGCCGCCGTGCAGGGGGCAAGCCGCAGCAATACGGCAGACAAAACCTATACGGTAAACGGCGTGCGCTTTACGATGAAGCCGATTGCGGCGGTACGGGATGCCGTGCTGGGCGATAACAGCCAAGAGCATAACAAAGAGCATACGGTCAGCCTTTCCGCCTATTACATTGGAGAGACGGAAGTAACGCAGGAACTATGGCAGGCGGTGATGGATGAAAATCCGAGCTTTTTTGATAATACGAGATATAAAACATGGAAATTTGGCTCAAGGGATATCCTCGTAGATACAAAGATTGCAGATGGTGAATTACAGAAAAAACGTCCAGTGGAACAGGTGAGCTGGTTTGATTGCGTCATATTTTGCAATGAACTGACGGCACAAGTGATGGGAGAAGAGGAATGCGTGTACACCGTAAAGGGGACTTAGGTTACCGCAGATTTGAGCAAAAGAGGCTTCCGGCTGCCGACGGAAGCCGAGTGGGAGTATGCGGCGATGGGCGGGCGGCCGTACCGCTGGGCAGGAACAAATAACGAAGACCAGCTGAAAAACTATGCGTGGTATAAGGAAAACAGCCGCGAAAAAACGCATGAGGTCGGCACGAAAAAGGCGAATAAATACGGGATTTACGATATGACAGGAAATGTAGCGGAGTGGTGTTGGGATTGGTACAGCGAGGAGATGCCTGCCGGTAATCAGACCGACCCGCAGGGCGCATCGTCCGGTTCTTATCGTGTTGTACGGGGAGGGAGTGTGGTCTTTTTAGACAGTGCGAAAAACATCACCCTGTCGTTTCGACCTGAATCCCCCCGCCCTGAGTTTCGCCTGCAGTATCTCGGCTTGCGCTTGGCGTGCCGCCCTTAGGCGTTCAGTCATCCCCCTCTTATCTGTAAATCATTATCGGAGATGAGTAACAGCTTAAAAATTATTTTTACGGAGTAAAACGATGAAAAAGAAATTGATTGGTACGGTGTTAGCATTGTGCGCGGCGGGCGCATTGTATGCGGAAAAGTCAATCGGCGAGGTAATCAAATGGTTTGACGAACGCTTCTCCCAGCGGAACATTCCGACTGCGGAAATTTCCGTCGGCGGGATTTATTTCGGCGATAGCGGAACAAACGGCACGGCTGCAAGCTGGATGAAAGACGAAATTGCAAAAGCTGCCGTCAATTCGCGGCACATAAAACTGGTACGTCCCACGCTCTCCGATATGCAGGAGGCGGCAGCGGTAAAGTCGCGCGGGCTTCCGTCCGGCATGGCGGGCTCAAAACTCTCTTCCTCAAAGAAAAAGTACACGCTCACCGGAAAATACATCGAAAACAAGGCGAAAGGGCTGGTCAGTCTCACGCTGAACCTTGAAGTTACCGAAGGCGAAGAAACCATCCTCTTTGCGTCGGACACCGCCGTCATTCCAACGGCGGAACTTGCCGACTATGACCTTTCCTTGTATCCGCCGAACCTTGCGCAGGCGGAAGCGATTGCAAAAGATTTTGCAAAAGCCGAATCCCTGCTCGAATCCAAAACGGAGTCCGGCGGAAAAAGCAGAACCTTAGCCGCCGTTTCAAAAGAGAAGCAGCCGGAAGCCGCTCCCGATACGGAAACGCAAACCGGTAACGGCGCGGCTACAGAGGAAACAGTGCAGGCAGGCGAAGAAGCGGAAATCGCCGCGCTCCCGTCCACGAAGAACGAAGGCGCAAACACTGCACCCGCCGCGCCCGCAGTAACGGCAACGGCGGCGGCACGTGCAGAGAAACCTGCAAACGGAGCCGTGCAAATCACCGCCGCCATGCTCGACAGCGAAAACTGCCTTGCCGATACGCTCCACCCCGGCGACACCATTAAATTCATGGTGAGCACGGATCAAGACGCCTTTATCAGAATCATGGGCATTGACGCAAACGGAAACGCCTTTTGGCTTCCCGTCAAAGACAACTTTATACCGGCAGAAACCGTGCGCGCCTTCCCCGACGACGAAGAAACCGATTACCAAGTGGTAGACGGCGTGTACGGCGCAGAGCACCTCTTTATCTACGCCGCCACCGACAAAAGCCAGCTCCCCGACGAAACCTCCGACAAAAAATACCGCCCGTCCCTCATCACAAACACCACGCGCGGCATAACCGGCGTCAAAAAACACAAAAAACTCACCACCGGCGTATTCAAAATCTCGTACACCGTCGAACCGTAAACGGCAGGGAGAGGCGGCGGCAGCAGCTACCGCATAAAAAGTAAACAAAGGGGGAAGCCTCCCCCTCGCTGCAACCGCCTGTCGGCGTTTTCCGCTTCCCCCTCTGCGGGGACACCCCCGCAACGCCCCGTACCGGCATTCCCAGACACAACTTTTTAAGAGGACAATCAGAAATGTATATACCGACAAAACGGATGATTTTTATTTTGCTTGTATTTATATGCGCGGCGATAGGCGCATTCCCGCAGGACAGTGAGCCGCAATCGCGAGGCTTTAAAGCCGTCGAACTTGCTGGAACAAAGGCGCTGCGCTCGGAAGTGTATACGTTGGCGTACAGCGCGGACTCAAACTATATTGCAGGCGTCGTCAATCCCGATAAAAATATTTTTTTCGGAAGCAAGCCGTCTAACCGCATTATCATTTGGAATGCCCACACGGGAGAACGGCTTGCCGCGTTGGAAGGGCACACCGGAATCATTTGGTCGGTTGCATTCCATCCGGTAAAGCCGCACATCCTCGTTTCCGGTTCGGCGGATAAAACGGTTTGCGTCTGGGATATTCATACTCATAAAACGGTGATGAAACCCTTTACGGGGCATAAAGATACGGTCTCTTCCGTTGCGTTTGACAAAACAGGTACGCACCTCATAAGCGCCTCAAAAGACCGGACGATAAAGGTTTGGAATATCGCCTCGCATAAGCTCGTAAAAGAGTTTACAGGACACGAAAAATTGATTACGCACATCTCCGTGAGCCGAGATTCTTGCGCAAGCGCCGCATGGGATAACACGGTCAAAATCTATTCGCTGAGCGGCAATACCGTCCCTATGCTCGATTTTACCGAACACAAAGACAAGGTTTTTGCCGTCGATTTTAATCCGAAGAATGCGGATATGCTTGCAAGCGGTTCACGCGATAAGACGGTCATGCTCTGGAGTATTGCGCAAAAGAAGCGGACTGCAACGCTCGGCAATTTTGACGGAAAAATATGGGACGTAAAGTTCAGTCCCGACGGGAAATTGCTTGCCGTCTGCGCGGAAGCGGGAGCCATAACGATATGGAATACCGCAAACCGCACGCGCGTCGCAACGCTTTCCGTCTCCGGACAAGCGCCGCGTTATGTCGAATGGAGTCCCGACGGCAAACGTCTTGCAGCCGGTTACAACGACGCTTCCATCCGCTTGTGGGACGCCGCACGTTTTACGCTGCTTGCAACGATGGCGGAAGACAATAACGGGCAGTGGATTTCGTTTACGCCGGAAGGATATTTTACCGGCAGCGACGAAGCGTTTTCCTCGCTCAAAATGAAGGTAAGCGGCGCGGAGTATCTTCCCGACCAAATTTGGAACAGTTATTACGATCCGGTGCGCGTATCGCAAAAGATAACGGACGGCGCTCCGCTCGGCGGAAACATTGAAGATTTGCTGAAAACGCTTGTTCCGTCGGTTAAGGTTGACGTAAAAAAAGATAAAAACGATAAGCAAAAAGCGCTCATAACCGTTGCCGTAACGGATGAAGGCGCGGGAATCGGTCGCGTGAACGTTAAAATCGGCGGGCGGACGTATGTTTTAAGCGAACAATCCGAGTCAAAAAAGGGCGAAACAAAATTATTTACGTTTGAAAGAAAACTATCGGCAGGCAATCACAAAATATACGCGACCGCATTCGATAAAAATAACCGCAAAGAAAGCCGTGCGGACGCGGCAAAGGCGGAGTTTAAGTCGGAAGGAAGTAAAAACGGTGTTCTGCCGCGCCTATGGCTGTGCACGATTGCGTGTAATGAATTCCCGAAGATGCCGGATATCAATCTTGCAACGACGGTGCGCGATGCCGACGTCCTTGTGCATACGTTTGAAACCTATCCCGGCGGTCTGTATTCGGCAGTGTTGACAAAGGACATAAAACTGCGGGACACGGCGGTTACCAAAGAACGGATTTCCTCGCTTTTCGATGACAGCATTGCGGACGTAAAAGAAGATGATGTGTTCGTCCTGTTTTTAGCGGGGCACGGAGTGGCGGGCAATGACGGCAAAGAATATTATTTTGTCCCGTCCGATTATGATCCTCCTGCCGCTGCGGATACCGTCGATATGACGCAGTGCATTTCCGGCAAAGAGTGGCGCACGCATTTAGGGAACGTAAAGGCGAACGAGCTGCTTATCATCATGGACACGTGCTATTCGGGCGCCTTTATTACCGGTCTGCCGGAAGAAATCCGAGCAAACTCCGCGAACGCAGCTGCTGCCGACCGGGTAGAGCGGCTGACTACGCAAAAAGCTGCGGCAGCATTTACGCGCGGATTTTCGGTTATTACCGCTACAACCAATGCGGAAGAGGCGATTGAAGGGGAACAATTTAAGCATCACGGCGTTTTTAGCGCGTGCTGTTTGGAAGCGCTCAAAGGCGCCGCGGACGCAGACAAAGACAGCGTGGTAACGGTCGGGGAGCTTGCAAAATATCTGGAAGAAAACGTGCCCGTCCGTGCGGCGGACGCTTCGGCTACGGAGGGAGCAATTCATGCGCAGCACCCGCAGGCGCACATCGGCGGGGCGGACTTTGCGCTGACCGGCCCGAAAGAGCGCGATGAAGGGCGGTCGGCATTCCGCACGGCGCAAGAGTATGAGCGGGAACAGAAACGGGAGCGGGCAAAGGAATGGTATAAAATCGCCGCGCAGGAAGGCTCAAAAGAAGCGGCGGATGTTCTCAAGCAGCTTGAAGAAACGCCCGCCGTTCCCGAAGTCCTTCCGCACGAAAAAGAGAAAGCCGTTATCGAAATAAATAGCGAACTTTCCGGCGTCGTCTACCTGAATAACGAAAATAAAGGCACGGTTGCCGAAGGCCGGACGCTTACCATTGCGGGACTTGAAGACGGCGCGTACAGTCTTGAAGCCAATTTCGATGCGTCATCCATTAAAAAGGACGTGAATGTTGCCGCCGGCGACAAAACCTTCCTGTACGCTTTGCAAATACCCGATTCCGTTCCCGATGAAATTAAAGCCGTCCGCGAAGAAAATATCCGGCTGCTCAATTTGCTGAAAAAGACGCAAGATATTGCTGAACGCGCTGCTGTGTCGCGCAAGGAGACGCATTCGTTTTGGGACTATGACGATGCGGCGAATATGATTGAACTGCACGGCGCATACGAATTGAATTTTAATCCCGTACACAGCGGTTTTTCGCTCGGTATGACGCTTTTTAATTTCTATCTGGAAAACCTGCATTTGAAAGGAATCGGCTATGAATATGCACTTTCCATTGCTGACAGCGCTCTCCGGCAAAAACATACGTTAGCGCTTATTAGAACGGGCTTTGTCATCAAGCGTTTTGTGTGCGGCATCGGTTCTGATATGGTGTTCAAGGTATCCGATTCAAATATTAATATTGCCATCGGAGTGCCGCTGTATGCCGAATGCAGAATAAACAATTATTGGTCGGCATACGCGGAATTCAAGATGATTTACCCCGGTTTTGCCCCTGCCGGTAAACAAAACGGCACAAGCCTTGACACTGCGCTCAATGTCGGCATGTCCGTTTCGGTGCTTGACTTATTGAAATGGTGATATTGCAGAGGAATGCGGTGCAGGAGCTGAAAAACGGCAAGCGCAGGCGGTTGCCCCCGCATAAGCTGTTGCCCCTACGCAAATGAAAACCAAATAGGAGATTTTTATGACAACAAAACGATTGATTGCAGCAGCCTTTGCCGCCCTTGCGCTTAGTGCCGCCCCCGCCCGGCCGGAAAGCCGCCGCATTGAAGCGCGCGCAAAGCAAACCGCCGCCAATGCCGATGGGCCCCAAATTATGGTTAGCGCGGGGCATTTGGAGCAGGTAAATTCCGTGAGCTACAGCCCCGACGGTAAGTATCTTGCCAGCGGCTCCAGCGATAAGACGGTAAAAATCTGGGATGCAGTAAGCGGTAGGTGCCTGAAAACGTTTGAAGGGCATTCAGATTGGGTAAACTCCGTGAGTTACAGCCCCGACGGCAAGTATCTTGCCAGCGGCTCCAGCGATGATACGGTAAAAATCTGGGACGTTGCGAGCGGCAGATGCTTGAACACGCTTGAAGGACATTCGAATAATATAAACTCCGTGAGTTACAGCCCTGACGGCAAATATCTTGCCAGCGGCTCTGGCGATAAGACTGTAAAAATCTGGGAAGCTGCCAGCGGACGCTGTTTGAAAACGCTTGCAGGGCATTCGGAGTATGTAAGCTCCGTGAGCTACAGCCCCGACGGGAAATATCTTGCCAGCGGCTCCGGCGATAAGACGGTAAAAATCTGGGAAGCTGCCAGCGGACGCTGTTTGAAAACGCTTGAAGGGCATGCGGAGTATGTAAGATCCGTGAGTTACAGCCCAGACGGTAAGTATCTTGCCAGCGGCTCCGGCGATAAGACGGTAAAAATCTGGGAAGCTGCGAGCGGCAGATGCTTGAACACGCTTGCCGAACATTCGGACTCGGTAATTTCCGTGAGTTACAGCCCGGACGGCAAGCATATTGCCAGCAGTCTCGGCAAATGGACGAAAATCTGGGACGTTGCATCCGGAAAAAGCATTACCGTATTGATAAGTAGAGACCTTGAATCTCGTATATATTTTGCTCCCAACGGAGCCTATCTTGTAACTGAAGGATGGTACGGTGAAAATGTAAAAATTTTTGAAACGGCAAGCGGTTCCTGCGTAAAGAGTATTGAAGAGGAAAACTGTATTCGGAGCATTAGCTTTGCTCCCGATGGAAAACGCTTTGCATGTGCTTTTGAGCAAAAGTGGTGGCAAAATACGCAAGCTTGGTACCGAACCTATGGAATGATAAAAGTATGGGATACGGCAAGCGGCAAACAGCTCCATGTCTTTGACGGAGAATTCCAACGGGTAGACCTTGACGACACATATATATACGGCTATTCGGCTGATAATACAATCGAAGTATGGGACATTTCCGGCGGCAAACACATAAAATCTTTTGACCGGCAGGACCAAATGCGTTCTGTCGGTTATAGTCCCGACGGTAAATATATTGTGGCTGCGAATGACGGCGCGGTAATCACAATTTGGGATGCAAAAACGCTCAAAACGCTCAGAACCTTGAACGGGCATTCAAAATGGGTGTCTGCCATAGCGTTCCATCCTGACGGGAAACGTCTTGCAAGCGCGGCTTTTGACGGGACGATAAAGCTATGGGAGCTTGCAAGCGGCCGCTGTATAAAAACAATAAAAACGGAAGCAAAAAGAATAACGGGCATTGATTACAGTCCCGACGGCAAATACCTTATCGATGCGTCATATGATTATCATAAGGTTGACTATTCTGACACAGAACAGCGCATAACGGTGAGGGATGCGGAAAGCGGCATAGCGGTAAAATCAGACGTGAACGAGATAGATAGCTATGCTATACCTAATAATAGTATACGCTATAGTCCCGACGGTCAGTCTTTTTTGATGGAGAATTCATATAGGCAATTATCTGTATGGAAATGGAAGCAAACTGAAAATGGAGAGTATTATATAGATAAGGATGTAAAAATACAGGGAACGGCCGAGCACATCTCTTTTAGCCAGGACGGCAAATATCTTGCAAGCTATGATAATGATAACACGATAAAAATATCGGAAATTGCAAGCGGAACAGTAGTCAAAACGCTTGACGGGCGGGGCGCGCTGTCTTCGGTATGCTATAGTCCCGACGGAAAAACTCTTGCAAGCGGATATAGAGACGGCTCCATAAAAATCCTCAATGCGCAAAGCGGCGCGGCGCTTCAAACCTTTACGGGGCATTGCGGCAGCGTGTATTCGGTGCGCTATAGTCCTGACGGGAAGCATTTAGTCAGTTGTGCGCGGTATGACGAAGATATCCGTGTGTGGGATTGCGCAAGCGGCGCCTGTATCGGAACGCTCAAAGGGCGGAACAATGCCGAACGCGCACGGTACGGTCTGTTTAAGGACATTCTGTATGATTGGCAATATTTCGGGGATAAAACTGTTGTTGCCGTATGGAATACCCAAAAGCACAAACTCTTGAACACGTTTGAATTGCTCAAATCTTGGAGTTTTAGCGGAGACAAGACCGGAAAACATTTGGCGGCAGGCTTTGGTGACGGCACGATAAAAATCTTTGATACGGCAAGCGGTAAAGAGATTCGTACCCTTGCAGGGCATAGTAGCTGGATATATTCCATCGACTACAGTCCTGACGGACGTATTCTCCATAGTAGCGGCAGCGATCAGACCGTCAAATTTTGGAATGCGGAGACGGGCAGTCTGCTTGCTACGGTCTTTAATTTAGGCGACGGAGAATGGCTTTGCCACACGCCGGAGGGATTTTTTTCCGGAAGCGAGTGGGCGGCAAAAAATCTTGTGTATATTTTAGACGGCACGGAAACAATCGGCATTGACCAAGTGTTTACCTCGCTCTACCGCCCCGACCTTGTTGCTGCAAAATTGCGCGGGCAGGATATTTCCGCCTATGCGGACAAAATCAACCTCGCTTCTTTAGTACGCAGCGGCTCCGCTCCCCGCACTGCTTTTTTGAATCTGCCTGGCGAAGCTCCGTCGCGCGACCTCCGGCTGGAATGCTCGGTTACGAACACGGGCGGCGGAATCGGCAGCGTCAACTTGGTGCTCAACGGCAAAAATATTCTGCTTGCAGAAAGCGTACCGAGCGAAGGCGGGCAGACATTTGTCATCGAGCACCTCGTTACGCTCCAAAACGGAGAAAACACGCTCGAGCTGTATGCCACAAACGGCGCGGACAAGGTGGAAAGCCTCCGTGCCGCGCAGAAAGTGATGTGGTGCGGGAACGTCAAAAAGCCGAACCTGTACGTGCTGACGGCGGCGGTAAACCGCTACCGCGATAAAAATCTGCGCTTAAAACACGCCGTTTCCGACGCGGAGGCAATTTCCCAAGAGTTTGCAGCGCAGAAAAAGTCGCTGTATCAAAATATTTTTACCGTCAACCTCTTTGACGGCGACGTAACAAAAGAAAATCTTGCCGCTTCGTTCCAAAAACTTTCTGCGCAAGTGGAAGCGGATGACGTTTTTGTGTTCTACATTGCGGGGCACGGCACCACTTACGAAGACGGCGACTATTATTATCTGCCGTCGGATTTCCGCTACACCGGTTCCGAATCGATTGCAGAAGGCGGCATTTCCAAAAACGACTTTACGAAATTCTTGTCGCTCATCAAAGCGGGAAAGACGCTCATCCTGCTCGACACCTGCCAGTCCGGCGCTTTTTTGAGCACGGAAGCCCGCGGCGGCCTGACGGAAAAAACGGCAATCGACCGCCTGACACGCGCAACCGGACACGCCACCATTGCCGCCTCCTCCGACTTGCAGGACGCAATGGAAGGCTACAACGGTCACGGCATTTTTACCTACACCATCGTAGAAGGCTTGAGCGGTAAAGCGGACGCAGACAACGACGGTTTTATCACGCTCCAAGAACTCAGCGCCTACACCGAAACCGAAGTCCCCCGCCGTTCCTATGAAAAATGGGGCTACGAGCAAATCCCTCAACGCGATCTCCGCCGCCAAGACTTCCCGATATACACGCGGCAACGGTAGGAGCAGGCGGGAGAACTTTGCCGTAAAGATTTAAGTTGACTACCGCCTGCTTCAAGTTTCGCTTTGGCGAAACTTGCGAGATTTGCCATTGTTGGACGACGCGGGATATTTTTTGCCATACGGATTTGATTCTGCTATCCGCGTGCTTGACGCTTTGCTTGAGCGAAACTTGCGGGGCTTGTCGTATGATGGCAGAGCAGGTGGGGATGCTTGTTGTATGGATTTAATTTCGCTGTCCGTCTGCTTCACGCGTCGCTTTGGCGAAAGTTGCGAGAGGTTTGTCGTCGTAGGACTGCGCGGGATGTTTTTTCCAAATAAAACCGCCCGCCGTGCCGCAGCGTGTGCGAGCGCTTAAAAAACGGTAGATGTTTTTCGTGCGGGATGCCGATAAGAGTAGGGAGTTGTCGGCATATTTATGAGTGCTGCGGCGTCGGCGTTTGTTTGACAGAGGCAAAGAGCGCGTGATATACTGCCGCGATTTTTCGGGCATTCCCATTCTGGAGCTAACGATTGTCTAGGACGCAAAAGTATAAAAGGCTGGAAAAGCACTTCATATCTCGTATACAGGATAGACTTACCAGTTTTCTCAAGACGGTGCGGTTTTTCTTTGTAAAGATTTTTAAACTGCTCGACGGAAAGCTGACGATTATGATTGTGCCGCATGCGCAGGGAAAGGTGTTGAGCTTCCAGACCAATGTGTTTGCCCTATCGCTCGGAATGATTCTCACTGCCGGTTTTGCCCTGTCCTTTCTCTATTTTAATCGGAAGTCGCTGAGCGCCGATGCGGAAATCAGTTCGCTTACTGCGCGGAACCGCGAAACGCTTGCCAGCCTTGACGAGCTGCGCGATGAAAACACGAATCTTTTGCAGGCGGCGAAACGCTTTCAAGCTTCTCTTTCGCAGTCGCTTGCGCTCTTGGGATTGGATAAAAACAGCAGCACGGCAAAAAACTCGCTGAATAACGGGGATTTGACGTCGCTTTTTAGTCAGGAAGACGCTGTAAAAGGCTCCCTGCACGAAACTTCTGATATTCGCTCGCTTACTTCATACCTCGAAAATGCGGTGCAGCCGATTGAGCAGATCGGGAAGATGCTCGAAAATCAAAATTCCCTGTTCAAAGAAATTCCGAATATCCTGCCGGTCAAAAATCCGAACGTTCATATTTCGATGATGTTCGGCCCGAACCTCCATCCCATTACCGGCCAATGGTACATTCATAAGGGGTTGGACTTTTCGACATGGGGCTCCGGCGATCCGGTGGTTGCAACGGCGAACGGGCAGGTTGTTACGGTCGGCTACGATGCGGGATTCGGAAATTATATCATCATCAAACATAAACACGGCATTTACACACGCTACGCCCACTTGAGCGCAATCCGGGTGCTCAAAGGCCAATACGTTGAACAGGGAAAGATAATCGGGAACGTCGGCAATACCGGTATTACGACGGGGCCGCACCTCCATTATGAAGTACATGTCGGCTCGGATGTTGTCGATCCGATAAAATACATCAACGTAAAGCTTTCCCGGTAAAATGTTATGGCTCTGCGGAAAGATAATTTTTCAATCAACACACTAATCGGCAACGGCTCCGCAGTTCGGGGCGATTTGACCGTTAACGGTTCGGTCAGCATCGACGGCGACCTTGACGGCGATTTGAAGTCGGACGGAAACGTTATCGTCAGTAGCAATGCGCGCATTCGGGGGAATATTGACGCCGCTTCAGCAATCGTCGGCGGCATCGTGCTTGGAAACATTACCGCGGCGCAGAGCGTCAAGCTGCTCTCCTCATCCGCCGTTATCGGCAACATCGTTACTCGCAGCATTCAAATGGATGACAAAGTGATATTCCACGGACGCTGCATCGCGCTTGCCGACGCCGAACAATTTAATCTGCGCTCCGAACAATTTCTGCAAGCGGAAGCAATCCGCGACAAGGCCCGGATGCTATGACGGCAATCGATCCGGTAAATCCTTCGCTCTATTTTTCCGCAGCTTCTCATGTTTCAAAGGAGACCGTTAAGCAGCAGCCGAAGGAAAAAACGCAGTCCGGAAAAAAGCTGTCGTTTGCCGCGATGCTGCAAAAATCGCAGGAGCAGGACGAACTTGCGGCGGCGGGGCTGCCGCAGGAAATTGCGGGGCTTTCGCCGGAGGAGACGCTTGTCTTTTTGAAGGATGCCATCGATATTGCCGGCGACAAAATGCTTGACGAGATGACGGCCGAATCTTTTGCCGCGTTCAAAAAAAGCGTCGGGCACTTTATGCGCTACATCGCGAAAAATAATTATGAAGTGGTAAAAACAAAGCGCTTGGGTTTTGTGAGAAAGCAAGGAGTGTATTTTTCCGAACGGCGCGCGCGCGATCCGCTGGTGCAGGTGCGCGAAGTCGATAAAAAACTGGGGGAACTTGCGACGATGATTCTCCAAAACCATTCCGATAAGATCCGGATGCTTTCCAAAATAAATGAAATCAAAGGCTTACTGGTAGATTTCTTTGCCGCTTAAATCATATGATATATGGAATTACATAGGATGCCGATATGAGCGATATATTTGAAAACGAACTTGACAATGAAAATATAAATTTGTCTTCTCTTGAAGACGGCGATTCCGATTTGTCCGAGCCGGAATACGTTAATTTCGACAGGCCTCTGCTGATGCTCAAAATGGAGCATTCGAGCGAAACGCTTTTTGCGCGCGATGAGCGGAATCTTGCCGTTAAGACGGGAGATTTTGTGTTTGTGCAAACGCGGTACGGTAAAGATATGGTGCGCGTCATGGGGACTGCGAAAAAGCCGGTCGGGGTAAAACTGCCGGAAGTCGTTACTATAGAGCGCAAGGCGACCGCAGACGATTTGGCGCTCCGTGCCGAATACGCACGGAAAGAACAAGAGGCGTTTAAGATATTTAAAGAAAAAGTTACGGAAAATAACCTCGATATGAAGCTCATTTCCGTGCATTTTTTGCAGGACGAACCGAAAGTGCTGTTTTTTTTCAGTTCCGATAATCGCGTCGATTTTAGGGAGCTGGTAAAAGATCTGGTTGCCGTATTTAAAATCCGCATTGAACTCCGGCAGATCGGCGTGCGGGACGAATCGCGCATCACCGGCGGGCTCGGCGTCTGCGGACGCCCATTTTGCTGCCACGGTGTGTCCGATCGGCTCCGACCGGTTTCAATCCGTATGGCGAAAGAGCAAAACCTCTCCCTGAATTCGCTCAAAATCTCCGGACACTGCGGGCGCCTCCTGTGCTGTCTGTCCTATGAAGCGGACTGGTACAGCGAAGCGCGGAAAAAACTCCCGCCGGAAGGCCTCCGCGTCTTCTACGACGGCACCAATTTCAAAATAATCGAAGTAAACCTCATCACCTCAATGATACAAATGCTCGGCGAAGACGGGCGCCTCCTTGAAGTCAACGCAAAGCAGTTTTCAAAATCCGGCGGCAGGTGGAAGCTCGGCTGATTTTCCGGACAAGGAGCATTCCGCGCGGGTTGTTTTTGCATTCCCCGCATGGATGGAAACGCTAAAATATGAAATTACAGGTTTTTTCGGACCGGTCGTTGCTTCAAATGCGGCGGAAATGGTTGCCGCGTGCTTTTTAGCAGTGCGCTGTGTCCTGAGATTTGCGTGTGCGGGGTTAGTTTGTAAACCATTGCAGCCTATTTGAGACACAGCATTCGAACCGAACGAACATCTCGCGTTATCGAGCCGCAGCAAGCTTCTCGTCTCGCTATTGCGCAGGCGGATCGTGAATATCGTACAGTTTCTCGCGTGTATTCGGCGTGTGGAGTTTTCGAAATAGCACGGCGGTATTGCTACAGAAGCCGGTGCAGTATCATTTGTGTAGCCGCATAAAAAACTCCGAAATTACTGCCCCCTAATATCCGGAATGTTCTGCCGATTGGCTTGAATGCGTGCTTGGACGCGGTTCCGGCGGTCTGCGAATCGAACGAACATTTTGCGTTATCGGGGGCGGCAAGTTTTTCGTATCGCCATTGCACAGGAGGAACGCGAACGCTGTACGGATTTCCGTCACTTGTTCGGCGTACGCCCCTTTCGGAATGGCAAGGTGGTGCCGCTGCAAAATCCGGCTCGGCATCTCTGACGCAGGCGCATAAAAAACCCCGAAATTACTGTGTTCCCCGCCTAATATCCGAACTGTTCTGCCGATTGGTTTCGATATGCGTTCAGCTGCACAGGGAGATTGTTGCAGTTCGAGTTGAAACTCCGGCATCGGAATGAGGTGCGGGGTAAAAAAATGAACCGGCTTGTCTTGGAAGCCGGTTGTACAGAGGGAAGTGAATGCGTCTATTTTTTTTCGAGCGGTCTGGTGATGACAACGGAGTTATCGGCATTGGAATATGGCGCCGGTACGTATTTGTCCGCTTTCCAATCGTTTTCCCATTTATAGCCGTCGAGCAGGTAGCGGAATTGATATTCCTTGTCTACTTCCAAATCTTGCTTGACGGAAAAAGAGCCGTCTTTATTCGGCTTCATCGGAGTGTCCGTGCTGCTCCAGCTGTTAAAATCTCCGGCGAGATTGATTTTTTTTGCGCCTTGAGCGGCTTCCGCTTCAACGGTAAACGTAACACTGCAAGTTTTTTTATCTTTAGAAAATGTCTTTTTAAGCGACATACATTCCTCCTCGAAAATGATTTATTGTTTATGCGGACAGTTGCCTATTTCTTCCGATTATTATAATATAGAAAAACGATTTAGTATACAGTATTTTATATATTTTCCGGATAAACCTGCCGTTTTCACATCTTGGAGGATTTTGTGGGCAACGAAAATTATCTTTTTACATCGGAATCTGTAGGAGAAGGGCATCCCGACAAATTATGCGATCGAATTTCGGACGCGGTGCTTGACGAATGCCTCAAAAATGATGCGGACAGCCATGTTGCCTGTGAAACCTTTGCAACTTCGCACTTTATCCTTGTCGGCGGCGAGATAAATACAAAGAGTTCCGCCGCCGTCGATGCCGAACGCATTGCGCGCCGCGTCGCGTGCGACATCGGATATACGGAAGAATCCGTCGGCCTCAACGGAAATACGATGGAAGTATTGAACAAGATTCATCGCCAGTCGCCTGATATTAATCAAGGCGTCGTCGGGCAGGGATTAAAGGAATACGAAGGCCAGCAGGGAGCCGGCGATCAGGGGATGATGTTCGGCTTTGCGTGCAATGAAACGCCCGAATTGATGCCGGCGCCGATTATGTACGCGCATAAGATTTTACAAAATGCCGCGGCGCTCCGCCGGAACAAGAGCATTCCGTGGCTCCGGCCGGATGCAAAAAGCCAAATTACCATCGAATACAGCGGGCGCCGGCCGGTGCGCATCGATACTGTCGTCGTTTCTCATCAGCATAATCCCGACGTTGAAAACGCGGTGATACGCGACACGATTATCAACCGGATTATCAAACCGGTACTTGAACCGACGGGGCTTTTGGACGAACGCACGAAATATTTTATCAATCCGACGGGACGCTTTGTAACGGGCGGGCCTGAAGGAGACGCAGGCCTTACGGGACGGAAGATTATCGTCGACACCTACGGGGGCATGGGGCGGCACGGCGGCGGCGCGTTCAGCGGCAAGGATCCGAGCAAGGTAGACCGCTCCGCCGCATACATGGCGCGCTACATCGCTAAAAACATCGTTGCGGCTGCGCTTGCCGACCGCGCGGAAGTGGAACTTGCATATGCAATCGGCGTGCCGTTTCCCGTCTCGATTATGATCGATACCTTTGGAACCGGTAAGGCGCCGTCGGACGTTCTGCAAAATGCCGTCAAGGAAGTTTTTGACTGCACGCCGGCCGGAATCGTCAAAACGCTTGAACTCAAGCGGCCGATTTACGAAGCGACCGCCGCTTACGGCCACTTCGGACGCAGCGAATTCCCGTGGGAGCGGACGGACAAGACGGAAGCGCTGCTCAAAGCGATAAAATAATCCCGCGCGCCGATCGGGCACCTCCGCTCGACGGTGCGGCCGCCAGTCATGCGTTTACTTTCAAACGACGAAATTATCGAAGTCTTTGAACGCTTTAAAAGCCGGAATCCCGCGCCGAAATCCGAATTACAATGGATAAACGCGTACACCTTGCTAGTGTCGGTCGTGTTGTCGGCGCAGGCAACCGATAAAAGCGTCAACAAAGCGACCGAACCGCTCTACAAGATTGCCGACACGCCGGAAAAAATGCTTGCGCTCGGCGAAGAAAAACTTATTTCATACATCAAATCGATCGGCTTGTACCGGACAAAGGCCAAACACATTCTTTCGCTCAGCCGGACGCTTGTCGAAACATTCGGCTCGAAGGTTCCGGACGATCGGGCGAACCTGATGCAGCTTTCCGGCGTCGGGCGGAAAACCGCAAACGTCGTGCTGAATGTGGTATTCAACCGACCGACCATGCCGGTAGATACGCATCTTTTGCGCATCTGCCCGAAAATCGGACTTGCGGAAGGTACAACGCCCCTTGAAGTCGAAGAAAGCCTCGTCCGCCGCATTCCGCCCGAATATATGGAACACGCCCACCACTGGCTGATTTTACACGGGCGTTACATTTGCACGGCGCGAAATCCGCAGTGTGCCGCGTGTCCGATAGGGGACATTTGCAAGCGCAACGAAAAAGATGCGCCGGAAGCGTCGCATACGGATTTGCCGGCAGACAAAACAAAACGAAAAAGCGAGGCGCACGATGAATGACAGCGATACCGTTCATGCGGTAATCGATGTTGCGGCGGCCGCAGCTATCCGACTGTCGGCAACGAAATCCTCTCGCTTTTGCAACCCGTCCCGCATCTTTGACGTTGCCGCGTATCACAAAAGCCTTTCGCCTGCTGTGCGGCGTAGCCGCTCCGCCCGTGCAGTTGCTCGTTCGGCGGCCGGGGCAAAGGCCGCACGCGCAGCGCACGTACCTATTCGCTGCGCCGTCACTGATGCGGAGGAAGGCAACTCATATCCAAGCGGTCAAAGCCTGAAAGGAGGTCGCGGGCAATTTCCGCTATGCGGCGCACGTCGCCCGGCCGTCGGCCTTCGATGTTGAGCGGCATCACCGGATCGTGGAGCGACAGGCGGAGCAGCATCCAGCCTTGCGCGCGGTCGGAATCAAAGGCGATGCGCACGCCTTCATGGGATTCGGGAAGGGTGTAGTGCGCTTTTTGCGCGCGCGCTTTCAATTCGGAAAGAACGGCCGTTCCGTAGGCTCTGAAATCTTCGCCGCGGATTTTAAAACGGAATTCTCCGTCTTCAACCAGCTGCGGCAGTTTTTCAATCAGCGAATGCAGGTCTCTTCCCGCGCGCTTTGCTTCGGCCAAGGCGACTACCAGCTTGACGGCAAGGAATGCGCCGTCATCCAGATAATAGTTTTCTTTGAGCGCGCCGTGTCCGGACGTTTCCATCGCCAGCGGGCAACAGATTCCCGCCGCGTTGAGCTCCTTGCACTTGTTGATGACATTTTTATAGCCGCGCATGTAGCGAAGATGTGTGAGGCGCAGTTCCCGTTCAAGGAAGACAGTAAGGCGATCGGACGTTACCGAATCGGTAACAATCACGCCGCCGGGGTATTGAGGCGCAATGACGGCTGCAATGAGCGCAATAACCGCATCGCGGTTCACTTCCGCGCCGCCGGCAAGCACTGCTGACATGCGGTCAACGTCCGTATCGAAAATCAGTCCCAGATCCGCGCCGCTCTGTACGACAGCAGCTTTAATCGCCGCCATCGCCGTTTTGTCTTCGGGATTCGGAATGTGATGGGGAAATCTGCCGTCCGGTTCAAGAAACTGACTGCCGCGTATGTCTGCGCCGAGCGGCTGCAAAACCTGTCCGGCAAAAAAACCGCCGGAACCGTTTCCCGCATCCACGACGATCTTCAAGCCGGCAAGCGGATGATCGGATTGATACGAAAGGGAAGCGGTAATCGCGTTCCGTAAGTGCGCGGCATACCGGCCGAGCAAGTCGCACTGTTCAGCCGCCGTATCCGTCTGCAAAAGCGCAGCGGGATCGAATGCGGCTGCGCGCCGCAAGATATCCGTGATGTTGTCGTGTTCGAGCCCGCCGTCTTTGTCGAAAAACTTTACGCCGTTGCGGTTAAACGGCAGATGGCTTGCGGTGATCATAACCGAACCGTCAAAGTGCGTCCGCTCAAAGATGATTCCCATGAACATTGCAGGCGTTGTTGCAAGCCCGCAGCGAACAGCGCGTACGTTCTGCGACCGCAATCCCGCCGCAACTGCTTTTTCAAACGCCGCGCTTGAAATACGCGAATCATATCCGATGCCGACGGTCAACTCCTCCGGCCTTTTCCCGAGCTTTTCTGAAAGCCAGAGCGCAAACGCCGCGCCGATTTGCCGGCACATATCCGCCGTCAGCGTAATGCGCTCGCCGTCAACGCCCTCAAGGGCAACGCCGCGTATATCGCTGCCGCTTTGCAGTTCCAAAAAGTCGGTTACAGTGATAGTCCTATTCATGCGCGCGAGTATACCGGCATTGCACGGGAAAATGAAGATGCGGGGTGAACGGGGTGAACGGGGCGAACGGCAGATATCTTTCCGTTTAAGCGGTTATCGTTCGTGCCGTTCGCTCCTGTTTGCCGTAGGGCAAACAGGCTAGAGTTGCCGCTAGACGAGGCGGTGGGCGGTGGCTGTACTCCGGCTGGTTGTTGGCTGCGTGTTCCGCTTGGTCGTACGGTAAAGCGGTTTTGGGAGCTGCGGGGGAGGTGGGAAAACATTAACCGCATTCGTCGCGAACAACAGAGCGGTCAGACTTTCGGTTTCATGCAGGCGTGCGGCATGGTGCGGCGAACGGGGCGAACGACAGATATCTTTCCGTTTAGTGGTTATTGTTCGTGCCGTTCGCTCCGGTTTGCCATAGGGCAAACTGGCTAGAGGGGCCTGCTAGACGATGTAGTGGGCGACGGCTGGCCTTCGTCTGGTTGTTGGCTTGTTGCATCGCTTGCTTCGCTTTGTCGTCCGGTAAAGCTGGTGTCGGGAGTTGAGAGAGGCAAGCGGGAAAACATTAACCGCATTCGTCGCGACTGACAGAGCAGGCAGGCTTTCGGTTTCATGCAGGCGTGCGGCACGATGCGACGAACGGGGCGAACGACAGATATCTTTCCGTTTAAGCGGTTATTGTTTGTGCCGTTCGCTCCTGTTTGCAATAGGGCAACCTGGCTAGAGTTACTCCTCCACGGGGTGGCTGACAGCGACTATCCTCCGTCCGGTGTTGGTTTGCCGGTTGCGTGTTCCGCTTAGTCGTCCGGTAACGCGGTTTCGGGGCTGAAGGGGCAAGCGGGAATACAGTAACTGCATTCGTCTGCGGCTGTTAGAGCGATTAACCTACTGGTTTCATGTGCGCGGCGAACGGCAGATATTTTCCTGTTTAAGCGGTTATTGTTCGTGCTGTTCGCTCCGGTTTGCCATAGGGCAAACCGGCTGGGAGGCTGCTGCTATGCGGGCGACGGGTGCGAATGCTTCCTCGCCCGATGTCGATTTGTCGGCCACGTGTTCCCCGTTGTCCTCCAGTAAATCGGTTGCAGGAGCTTAGAGATGCAAGCGGGAAAACAGTAACTGCATTCGTCTCGGCTGGTAGAGCGGTCAGACTACCGTGAAACATCCGGAGAAAAAACGCGAATTTTCCTACGAAAAGAAAGTGCCGAAAAATTGCGCTATGTGTAAAGTAATTGCACATAGCGCAATGCCTTTAACGCCTTACAGCAGTTTTACCTCGCCATTTTCAACACCAATAGGATAATTTACGGTCAGAACTTCAATCTTTTCTACGGTCCTTCCAGTCTGTGCGCTCATCGGCTTTGCCATTTTTAACTCAACTTGATACCAATCGGTTGCTTCTTTAGCAACTGAAAGCTGCTTATTACGGAAGGAACTCAGTAAGAATTAGCCTCCGATTTTTGACAGCTGCTCCAACGGCGCATTAAAGTCTAAGAACCTGTTTAAGATCAAAGAAATAAGCTATATTAAAAGTATGAGAAAACAGTATCCCAGCGACATAACGCGCGAACAATTCGAACAAATCCGCCCATTATTGGAAAGCGGACAAAAAAAGACCTCGCCGAGAAAAGTGGATTTGTATGAACTCTTTTGTGCTGTACTGTACCTGCTCAAAACTGGTTGCCAATGGCGTATGCTGCCTGAAGTTTTTCCCAAATGGACTACCGTTTACTATTATTTTAGCACATGGAACAAACCGTCGGATGCGTGCCCAAGCCTCTTACATCAGTGCTTAAAAAAAATTAATTGGCGAGGCTCGTACAAAACAGGGGCGGAAGTCTTGCAAGAGCAGCTTGCTTATAGTCGATGCGCAGAGCGTTAAAAATACCGACAGCGCCGAAGGCAAAGGATACGATGCGGGCAAGAAAATATCAGGGATAAAGCGGCACATAGCAGTCGATACGCAAGGATTGCCGCATGCCCTCGCCGTAACTGCAGCCAATATTACCGACAGAACCGGCGCCTTACTCGCTTTTGAGCAAAATAAAGATGAATTGACAGAAGTAAAAAGCATTTTGTGTGACGGAAGCTATAGCGGAAAGCCGTTTGCCGATGGAGTAAAGGCAGTTTTGGGCGAACAAGTGACGGTGCAAGCCGTCAAACGCACTGAATTACATACGTTTAAAGTAATTCCCAAACGCTGGATAGTGGAACGAAGTTTTGCATGGCTTGAAAAACAACGCAGGCTGTGGAAAAACTGCGAGAGAAAGCATAATACCGCACTACAATTTATGATACTGACTTTTATATCGCTTCTATTTATAAGACCGTAAACAGGATCTAAACGTATCGACTTCATAATACTTTAAATCGGGAATAACAATATTTGATTGCAACAGCAGTGCGGAGATTGCCGACAGACTGAATACACTTGCGAGCTTACCTACATCCTGCACTGCGAATACCCAATCATCCAGCGCAATCTGCCCTTCTGGGTAAATGCTGCCGACTTGGATTGGAGTCTTAACAGTGCTATCAAAGCGGCCAGAAGTAAGCATATTAATGGCAGATTCTGGCATTTGGTCGGGAGCTATAAGTTGTTGCGCAGGCGTAAATGCCTTGCGAGCTTGCTTATATCTCGCACCGCGAATGCCCAATCATTCGGCGCGACCTGCATAACTTGTCCGTTCGGGGCGGATGATGCCGTCATGGATAGATGCGTTAGGTTGATGATTGGCTTGTGCAAAACATCATGATATTTTTAACGTACGATACGCACGGCAACATTCCATGAGATTTTTATGAAACGAAGTGGAGCCTGCCCTGCCGGTATGCATTTCAATAATTCGTTTCCAAACTGCTCTTTGAATAAAGCCCTCGCCTCTGTTCCGCATATAGGGAAATGCTAGGACAAGGAAACATTGGCTGACGGCCAAAGACGGGCGGCCGTCCTACACAAGTTTGCCATTGGCAAATTCGCGTCAAACATTCTTCAGGAACGCTGCGACATTACGGCTCTGCGTTGCCGTGCCACTGTCCTTGCAAAACAAAACCACCCCATCACCACCCGGCGGTATCCATTTCAATAATTTGTTTTCAAACCGCTGTTTGAATAAAGGCCTCGCCCCTGTTCCGCATAACGTGCGCTCACGCCGTCCCAAACGCGTTTGCAGTACGCATTTTTTATAATGTATTCCATATTTGCTCCTGCCCGCAAAACCCCACTCAGGCTTTTGCAAGACAAACGGATTATATTGAAAAATAAAACGATGAGCAAATTGAGAGGAAGGAGGACTGGCGGGGAGGTTCATGTCTATGCACTTAAAAATTGCGTACCCACTATATAGTGGGTACTGAGATTGACTAATCTCAGTACGGAGGATCCTATGAAGAAGAGTAAAGTTCTTGCGTTCGTTTTTATAACCGCAATGTCATTCGTTTTGTTTGCCTGCAAAAACGGCGCCGACGATGCCGGCAGTGAAGGAGACTTGTATAAAACGCTTTCCGCCGATTTGCCGCCGAGTGTCGGCGCCAATGAGCTTTCCGGTAGAACGTGGAGTCGCACTTATGATTATGGCAGATGGAAAGATACATGGGAATTTACCGATACGCATATCAAAAGAGTGAGCATGAAGGAGGATCGAGCAAAGCTGAGACATGGAGTTATCGCTATACGTACGACAGTAAAAAAAAGCTTGTTTATTACGCTTTTCTTTCATACCGTACAGAAAATTCTTTCTCCGGCAAGTTTTACGCTTATAGCAGCGTAAAGGATTTTCTTAAGCGTATTCTCGGTACTGTGGCAGAGGGAGCAAAAGACTATCACGCAGAAGTTGCAAAAGCTGGATTTCGTTGCATCAATTCATTCGGTTATCGGATAAACGAAACGTCCGGAACGACGACGCTTCTTATGGATAGCAACTACTTTCCCGGCTTTTTCCCCTGCGATTTTACCTTTGAAAACGAGACTTTAAAATACGCGCATCGAAACTCACGTGAAGGAGGAATGTCTGGTTTTTCATTCCAGTTTCCATCATTCGAATTGTTCCTGAACTTTACAGATGCGGCTTTTACCGGAAAAGTATTTTTCTATAATCCGGACACCTCTTCAAGCTGGGAAAACATCGGTTCTGTAGAAGGAGCTTACAAAGGCGTAACGGGATTCGGGCACGATAAAAACTGCACGATTACCTTGCAATTCACCAAAATCCCGGAGAAACTGTTAAAAAACTCCGCTTTGGAATTGAATAAGGACTATGTACTTACCCACGATGCATCATACTCTGCCCCTCTGTCGTTTGACTTAGTAAAAGAGTGATAAGCAAAGGAGACTTCAGCGGAACACACAGATGTTTTGAGCGCCATTGCGGAAGAGATTTCTCAAGATAACAATCGCGCTATAGTGAACAGCAGTAATCTAAGAAAGACTCTGAACGCTTGCGGCTTGGAAACAGTTTGGGGCACCGAGTATACCGGCAAGAATATGGACATATCTTGTCGAAAGAGCATACACGGATTTATTAAAAAAAGCTGAAAACGTCAGGAACGTTTTCGTAAAAGTAGAAAACCGTTGAAAGATATGAGAGAAATTATCTTCGTCCGTCCTGCACAAGTTTTCCGTTGGCAAACTCGCCGTTAAACGTTCTTCAGAAACGCCGTGATATTGCACTTCTACGTTCCCTCGAAGCCTGCGCACGCATCGTCGAGACATTTGCGCGACATACGGGCTTCATCGACTATACGCCTTTTCTTTTTAGAAAAGGCGTTCTCTTGCGTGATACTGAGCTTTCTCAAGGAGATTCGGGAGAAAATATTGCCCGCGGCGGAATCTTAAAATGCGTCGCCGGTTTTTTTGTGACGCTCATGCAGCGAAAGCGGCTTGCAACAGAAGGCTACCCATTTTCACGTTCGGAAAATGAAAGCGGATGAGCGAGACGGCATACGGGTCACACGCCCCAATAGAGACGGACATGACCGCAGATTGCAAGAAAATGCATTTATTTGTGGCGGGCGCTATCTGAACAGAATCAAAAACATAAAGGATTTTACCCAAAAGCGCCAGCAAAACTCAATGAGGGTACTGCGGCCCGTGTTATGTGCATTTTGATGCAGGCAGCTGCAAAATTTTCGGAAAGCGCCGGACGGAGGCGCGCTCAGTGCGTATCCTTGCCGGATTCGGTGGCGTCGGCAGCGGGCTCTGCCGGGGCTGCGGCAGTTTTATCCGTCTTCTGAATTGTTTTGACGATAAAAATAAAATACACCATGTGCGCCGCCCATACGAAAGCAAGGCAAATGCGCCCGATGAGCGTCCGCTTCATCATGATAAAACCGATTCCCATGAGCAGCGTAAAAGTCGATATGACGGAAATCTTTGTCGAAAGCGTCATTCCCTTCTTTTCGACATAGGATTCCAAATGATTTTTATATAATTTTGTCCCGACAAACCAATCGTGCAGGCGTTTTGAACTATTCGTAAAACAAATGAGCGTCAGCACAAAAAACGGCACCGTCGGCAAAATCGGCAGAGCAATCCCGATGCATCCGAACACAAGGCTCACGCAGCCAATCGTTATCAGAATAATTTGCTTGATCTTCATTTGTTTCCTCCGAACGCATATGCCGCCGTCCCGCTTCGATTTCGCGTCCGGCTGCAAGTCGCGCTACCGTACACCATCCTCCTAAAAATAGCAATAAAGCGAATATGTGCACGATGTCTCCGGCTCGCCCGTTCCTGAACATTCGGAACTTATTGACCTTCATATCCATTCTTTGTATCATCCGTGAAATCTTGTGATAGTGACTTGACTGCGCAGCATTCTTCACTATCGGGCAAGCGCAAGGAGATACGGAAATGAAGAAAAATACTCATCCTGAGTACAAGATGACGAAAATTACGTGCATGTGCGGCAATGTGATTGAAACCCGTTCGACGGTCGGCGATATGAACATCGAAATTTGTTCTGCGTGCCACCCGTTTTACACCGGCAAGCAGAAACTTGTTGATACGGCGGGACGCATCGACCGCTTCAACAAACGCTACGGAATCAAAACGGACGGGAAATAATCCGACGTGCACGGCGAAAGGCTGCTTGAAAGAGCAGCTTTTTTCATTTATAGGGATTTTATGACGGAAAAAGACATTTTTCAGGCAGAGATTTTTGAAAACCGCATCCGCAAAAATTTCCGCATCTTGCGGAAGCAGGCGCGCAAGAACCGTGTTTCGTGTTTTAGAATCTACGACCGCGATATTCCGGAGATTCCCGTAACGCTCGATTTGTATGAGTTTTTACCGGCGGATGTCCGCACCGTGCGCGATGGCGCCGAATATTTTTTGGAGCAAAGCGCCCTCATTGCCGGCAACAACACGCTTGCAGAACAAAATGCCCGCATACATCGCCGGCTCGTTTTGTATTTGTACGAGCGGCCGTACGATAAGCCGGACGAAGAAGAGGCGGCATGGCTTACGCTGATGGCACGGGCCGCGTGCGCGGTTTGCGGAACGCAAGAAAACTGCATCGCCGTAAAAGTCCGCAAAAAGCAAAAGGGAAAGAACCAATATGAGCGCGCCGAAAATCGGGACAATCCGGCCGCAGCTGCGTTTAAAGGCATCGTGCAGGAGCAGGGCAACCTGTTTGAAGTCAACCTGTCCGACTACCTTGATACCGGACTCTTCTTCGATCATCGAGCTTTACGCGCAATCGTCCGCGACGGCGCCCGGCAAAAGCGGGCGCTGAATCTCTTTTGCTATACGGGCAGCTTTTCCGTATATGCGGCGGCCGGCGGCGCGTCCTTTGTCGAATCGGTGGATTTAAGCGCCACGTACCTTGCATGGGCCCGGCGCAACATGGAGCTCAACGGTTTTACGGGCGCCCGTTACGTCTACACCCGCTCCGATACGGCCGCATTCCTCAGCCGCACCGCTCAGGCAATCGCATCCGGCCGGTCGGAGCCGTTCGATCTCATCATTTTAGACCCGCCGACATTCAGCAACTCAAAAAAGACGCAAAATGCTCTCGACATCAACCGGTCGTGGAGCGAGCTGATAAACGACTGCCTGCCCCTGCTTTCAGCACACGGCATCCTGTACTTTTCGACAAACAGCCGCCGCTTGAAGTTCGAGCCGCAAAAACTTTCATCCGGCGCTCTTTTAATAGAAGATTTTACGGAGCGGACGCTCCCCTTCGATTGCAGCCGCACCAAGCCGCACCGCTGCTGGCGGATTCAAAAGAACTAGACGCGGGGCCTGCCGCATGAGCTTCCGGCAGGTTTTTCCGTTTTGCGCGCTTGCAATGCGCTGCGCTTTCCATTATTCTACACGAACTTTACGGCATTCCGTTAGCAAGGAGGTGATGAAAGATGGCGACGATCATTGTTGAGGAGTCGGAGAACCTTGAAAAGGCAATCAAACGCTTTAAGCGGATGGTTGAAAAAGAAGGGATTATCCGTGAGTTTAAAAAGCGCGAGTATTATGAAAAGCCGTCTACTATTCTTAACCGTAAGAATAAGACCCTTGAACGCAAGCTTATGAAAAAGACCCGGAAATCGCACGATTTCAAATCGGCGTACTAAAAGTAAAAGCAGCTCCCTGCGGAGCTGCTTTTTTGTTTCCGGCGCTTCCAAAATGCGAAAGAGCCGACTCAAGCGGGACGCATCACGTTCCGCTGCGTTCCCGTCCTAAAATCCCAATGCAATTCCGACAAATGCGCCGACTCCCGACAGCTGAAAGCTGTGCGCAAAATCCGAACTTTGTGACGAAACGCCGATATCGATTTGCAGAACGCGCGCATTGAGCATAATGCCGACGTGCTGTCTGAAAACCTGATTGAAGCGCGCCGAAGAAAGGGTGAGCCCCAAAATCTCGAAGAGGGACAGATTGGTATAAATGTTATAATCGATATACGGTCTTGCGTATGTGCGGTACGGGTAAGAAACGCCGAGCCCCAAAAGCGAACCGACCGTCAGCCACTTGCCGACCGGCCGCCATGCAACTTCCGCGCCCATGCGGAACGGGCGGTGGAGCAAAAAGCTTTCTTTCCGGTTGGCAGTTTGCATAAATGAATACGAATTGACCGCCCCGCCGGCAACATCGCTCAAACTGGCGACATCATATTGCATCTTTGCTTCCAGCAGGATTTCATTTTCAAGCCGACCGGGCACGAACGGTACGCGCATATACGCGCCGCACTGCAAGGTGTCCAGCACTTTGTGCTCAACGGCAACGTGCAAATCAAATCCCCAGCCGGTTTTCAAACCGTCGGCGGGATTAGACGGCTCTCCGCCCTGCCCGATATACGAGCCGATATCCATAAATGAACAGACCTTCACCTCCGCATCCGCTGCGATGGCGGTCTTTCCCGACGCATTATTTTCCAAAGACGCGCTGAATGTCGTCGTTTCGGCATGCAGCAAGGGGTGAAAGACTGCGGGCACGACCGTAATATGCGACTTTCTGAAATTAAAACCGGCGGACGTATCGACATACGCAAACGCATCGAGGCGCATATCGTTTTTGATGTCGACTTTTTCGCCGAGCTTATTGCCGTTTCCCAAAAAATCAAAAACCGCCTTTGCAATATTCATGTTGCCGGAAATATCGACGCCCGCAGAAAGCCCGGCATGTACGCCGTTCGGCAGATTCAGGTTCATAAAATATTCAACCGAATTGTTCGTGTCGATGCGGAACGACGGCGTTTTCATCGTGTCCGCAATCCGCTTGAGATCGATAGCGACATGGCGCTGCAGCAAATCGGCCGGGGTAAGATAATTGTTCGCAACGTTGACGTCCGCATTGATTCCCCATTCAAAATAGCGGTGCGCAACGCGCAGCGGCCGCGCATACAGCAAGGCGGACATCAGCAACATGCCCAAGGCGGCAGCAAACTTTCTCCTCATCACTCTCCTCCGAATATCGAAAATTCACCGTTGGTGCAGATTTCAAGCGCCAAATCGGTTGTCAGCTGTGAATTGCGCGGCAAATACATGCTGCCTGCCGGAATCGCAAGATGCACGGACGGCTGGAACGGATAAGTGTCCAAAATCGTCCGGAGGTCGTCGACCGTAATAGGCACAAAGTTACCGTTTTCGGCAAATTCAAAGACCCGCGATTTACCCGGTTCCTTCGCCGGAATCTTCGTGTCGAACACAAATTTCAACACTTTTTCCTTATCCGGATAAATAAAAAGCTGGTTATTAGCGCTGAACCGGATGCCCGACTCTTTTATCACATCCAGAAATTTATTGATATTCTGGATATCCGTTTTGCCGCTTCGGTCGAACAAATCGCCGCTCGTGTCCACGCCTCTGAGTTTGAGGTAATCGATGAACGTTTCCTTTTTTACCCGCAGATTCAGCGGCAGAACAATCCGCCCGTACAGTTTGATTGCCGCTTCAGCCTTATTCTTCTGCAGCGTATCAAACTCGGCGCGCGTAATAGTGATGCGCGGCTTTCCGGTTATGTCGGTAAAGCGGAGGTCATAATCGACGTGCACTGTTCCGCCTTCCTGCCGGTTAAAAAGATCGGTAATCTCTTTTTTGCGCGCATACTTATACTTTTCATCCTCCAAGTTGCTGAGCACCGTACCGTCGGGAGCGCTTTGCAGCGGCAGCGCCACCTCAGTTGCAATGCGTTCATTCTTTTCTAGGATGTCGATGCTTTTTCCAAACTGCTGCCCGCCGACGTCAAGCGCGCCAATCTTTATCTTTCCCGAAAAGCCCAACCCTTTGAGCGAATCCAGTCCGTCCGGGCGGCTGCAGTACACGTACAGGAAGATGTTTTCAAAGTCGATATTTTCAAAAAACTCCTCCGTTCCCTTTTTCTTCTTCAACGGCTCCAGTATCGAAGAAGCGTTCAGTCCCGTGTCGACGCTTTCCTTAAAAGGGGTACCGGCATCGGTTTTCAACACCACTTCCTTCCAATCGTACGTCGGTTCGACTGCAATCGCAATCCGGTACGGCGTATTGAGTTTGATGCCGGTGAACACCGCGTAATACGGATGCCCCGGCACCGTCCCAAAGCCCGGCAGCGTAAAATTGACTTTGAAGTCGGCAGATGAATCGGTTGCAGGATAGACCATTTTTTCCGCATTTGCGCCGTTGGTCAGATCCGCAACGCGGTTTGCCTCGCCCGCCTTGAGCGGCTTTTTCGCATCCAGTCCGAAAAAGTTTGACTTTGTTTCGGCAATGATGTCATTCCCCTGCGGCAACGTATTCGTGTACGTTACTTTGATGTTCGTTTGGCCGAATTTAATGGATTCGACATTTTTTACAAGGCTGTCATCAAGCGGTTCAGTCGAATTGACGGTCAGCTGCTCTTGATTGCTTGAAAAATCCATCGTGATGGTTTTTACGTTTTTTACGACAAATTGAATGTCGACCGTAATTTCATTTGCGCCGGTAAAAACAATGGTCGCATTTTTAAGCGCGAAGGCCATTTCGCCGCCGATGCGGACGCTGCCCGCTTTAAACGGCCGGTTTTCAAGATTCAATATGCGCTTGAGCAGGAAGGGCGCATTTTCCGCGCTCTTGTCGAAGTCGGATTCGGATGCCGTAATTGCGTCCGAAATCGCAATATTCGGCGTGCAAACGACGCCCGTCCACTGCGGGGGCAGCCGGGATTCCATGCTGAGAAAGGAATCCCGCCCGATAATGCATTCGACGAACGTATCTTCCGCAGAAACGTTGAAGGTGTTTTCAATCGTACTTTTTTTCAGGTCGTCGGCGCCCATCGTCAAGCCGACTACCTTCGACAATCGAATGTCGTCGGAAAAAGAGGGCTCAATGGCGAACGTATCCATTTTACCGGGCGCGCCGCCGGCCGTTGTGCCGGTAATCGACAGTTTCATCTGCGGCGGAAGCGTTTTACCTTGCAGCGGTAGCTGCGCCTTCGCCCCCTGCGCAATATTTACGCCGGTCTGCTGCGTGATCGGAACGCCTGCGGCATCTTTGAGGGTGACGGTAAAGGCGGTCGAAAAGTTTTGAGTCGGCGCGTTCGTCGGGTAAATATTCAAAATGAGGGAACCGGCTGCAAACGACATTGCCGTAAATTCCGGTTTGGAAAGATTGATCGGCACATCCGGAGAGCGGAACTCCGTACCGGCGCCTTCCGGAACGGGCAGCGTACTCGTTTGGAATTCAGCGGATTTACGCACCGATTCATTGATATCCGGCAGCTGCACCTGCTTTTTCACCGGCGCCTGCGTTAAATCCGGCGTTTTTACCGTCCGGCTGAAGTTCATTCCCTTAATTTTGGAGGAAAAGCCCATGCCCGAAAAATACGAGCCCACATCGATCGGAATCTCGCTGATATTAAAATCCATCAAATATTGCTGCGCGTCGGATTTGCCGCCCGGATTGTAATCGTAGACCTTAAACTTCGTCTTCTTGCTCGCGCTCATCGCATCGCTGATCGTCTTCTTTGAAAGATAGTCGGTAAACGTTTGCCGAATCTGTCCGATGCCGAAGGTATAGTCGGCTTGCATTTTGACGGAAACTTTTTCAGGTATTTCATAACCGCAGGAAAGCGCGAGCAACGCCGACAGCGCGGCCGCAACAAAAAGCAGCTTCTTCATAAATCCCCCAATACATTCATAATTCATCGGCCGATTTATGCAGAGCGAGCCGCAACCGTCATCCCGCCGACATGCAGGCACCATAGCACAAAGAAAGAGGAGGATGCAAGTTATGGGGGTTGCTTATCAACAACAAGCGAAAAAGGAGTTGCTTTCAAATACTCCGCGATACAGTAGTTTGTACATGAATAAATATTCTTCTTAAGGTAAAATTTAAACCCCTTTACAAGGGAGGAAACCAGCTCAGAGTTCGAAGCCCGCAGTTTTCCTCCCTTGACCCTCCTTCCTTGGGCACGACCAAAGGACTATCGTCCTTTGGAATCCTAACAGTATCTCTATACATCAAATTTTTGAGTAAGCCATATACAGTATTTATAAAAATAGAGGATCGCGGCGGACGGAACAACCAGACTTGGAGAACAGAACATATTTACCGTCCGCTGCACGTTTCGGAAAGTCGAAACGTGTGTAACCGGTCATCCCCGCCCGCAGCTTCCATGGGGCACAACAAGGGAGCGGCTTGCTGCAGAACGGTTATGCCTTTCAAATCCCGTTTCCCCGTCCGCCGCGCGGCGGCAAAAATAATCGCTTTGCCTCTTGACAGGGGGGGGGGGTATTATTGTCGGCACTGCCGCTATAAGTCAATGGCGGCAAAAACGTTTAAGCATAAGGAGCTTTACATGAAGATTTTACGGAACATCATGGTCGCCGGACTGATCGGCGCGGCGGCATTCTGGTCGTTCTCTTGCACGCAGGGCGCGGGCGGAGATGCTAGCAGCAGCGGCGGGACGAATAATTCGTCCGAGCGGGAGAAGAAGGAAACGGAAGCCGCGCGGAAAAAGGCCGATCTTGCGGCGGCGAAAGCGGCGGCAGCGGTGCTCTCCCTGCCGGAAACCGTCCTGAACACCGTTTCACGCATTCCGTTGCCAAAATCGGGCGCGGACGGCGTGGAAATAACATGGGAGTCTTCGGATACTACGGTTATTGCGACGAACGGGGCCGTTCATATTCCGGACGGCACGGGCGTAACGGAGGTGAAGCTGACGGCAACGTGCAAGAAAAACGGGCAGTCGGCAAAAAGAACGTTCACCGTACGCGTTGCGCAGAAGGATAAACCGCTCACCCGCGAAGAGGTATTGGCTTCGGTCAATGCGGCGGATTTGAGCCCGCAGATTGACGAATCCGTGTATAAAGCGCAGACAATCCGGCTGAAGACAAGCGTAACCGTTGCCGGTAAGACGATAACCGTCTCCTACAAAGCATCCGGCGCACCACAGGCCTTGGAGCTGCTTGCCGACAAAGAACTCTGCACCGTCCGCCGGAACATTGTCGACGTTACAGCCAATTTGACGGCGGCGCTATCTTTTGAGGGCGAGCGGCGGGAGATAAGCATTCCCGTCTTCATTAAGCGCATTCCGCAATTCAAATACACGACGCAAGGCGGCCGCACGCAAACCGCTTCGTTTGACGGAACCGTGCTGGAAGTAAAGACGGTGGATACCCAGTACACCAATGGCGAACGGTACCGTTATACGGCGGATACCGAATCGGGACGGATTACGCTGACGGTAACGCACACGTATTCCAACGGCCGGTGGCTGACGCAAGAGGAAAAACTCGAAGAATGGGTAGAAAGTACTCGTAAAATCGGCGAATCGCTTAAAAGACTGTACGACGATCCGTCTTTTGCAAATTTGAAAGCGCACCTTAATCAATTCCGCAACCAATCGAACCAACTGGACGACGACGGAGTCATCAAACACATTATCGCGGACAAGGATATGCGGGAGCATTTTAAGGGCGTAACAGCTGATACAACGGTGGAACAGTTTAAAGCGCTCAGCGATGCCGATAAGAAGGCCGGCGTTAAAGCGTGGCTGGACGTACAGAGAAAATATGCCGCCCGCACCTACAAGCTGCCGGAAAATGCCTCATGGGAAGATGTGGCTGCCGCTGCTGTAAAGCGCACACGGGAATTTTTGGGAAAATATCTCGCCGCCAGCTTTTTTAAAGACGCGCCTTGTAAATATACAATAGATTACGCGGCCGACGCATTTTCCGGCACATATGAAAAGGGCGTGCGGCTTAATATAGAAACCCTCTACGACCGGAATAAAAAGTGGCATGAACAACTCGGCCGCTGGTATGACGGGCGTGCAGACTTGTATTCCAACGGTGATAGTACATGGCAATTTCGACTAGAAGAGGGCTCTTACTCCGGTACGTTCAACGCCGACTTTACGGAATTGTCGTATGAAAGCAAGAAAAAAGACGGCAAAGAGACTCCTGAAAAAGGCAAGTGGACCTTCGTACTGGACGCCGCCGCCACTCCGCCAACCCTCACCGGCACAAACAGCGTTTCAGGCGCAAAAGCAACGGTAAAATTCAATCCGAAAAGTATTTTTTAAAGGCCGGGCTGGGGCGGGGCGGACGGAGGAACTAGATACGGAAGACAGAGCTTGGTCGACCGTCCGCCTCAAGTTTGTCTGTCGACAAACTTGCTAGCGGGTAGGTAGGTGGGCTGGCGGGGGAACTTTATCGCGTAGAGGGAACTTCTTGACCGTCGGCCGCGCGTTTTGCCGTAAGGCAAAACGCGCAAGCGGCGGCGGACAGGATGGATTGAACCGGCCGCGTGCGAAACCGCTTACGGTTACGCCGTAAAACACGGACGCATAGGCCCATGAAGTATGGACGCATATACCCATAAAATCCGGACTCTGCGAACCGTTATAAAGCTCCCTGCCGACGCGCTCAGTGCAAAAGCGCCGCTCGCTTTGGCAACGGTTTTGTATGAAAACGGTGCGGAAAGTCGGATTTTCAAGGAATTGCACGCAAGGCGGGCTGGCGGTGGAACTTTACCGTGTGGAGGGAACCTCTCGACCGCCAGCCTCCTGTTTTGCCTTACGGCAAAACAGGCTAGCAGGCTAGTGCGCGGGCAGGATGAACTGGATCGGAAGGCGTTGAGTTGCGCGGCTGGCCGCCTCAAGTTTTCCTCGCGGAAAACTTGCAAGCCGGTCGGTGTGCGGCGGACGGAGAAACTGGATGCGGGGGCTTCGCTTGGTCGGCCGTCAGCTCCATGTTTTCCTTGCGGCAAAACATGCTAGGCATGGACGTGGGCGGCAGGCGGACAAGCAATTATCCCTCTGTGCCAGTTTTCCCGCCTGCCGCTGCCACAACCAGCTAGCCGGTTTTGCACCAGCAAAGCCGGAAGCGGACGGCCGATAAGTTAAATCTACACGGTAAAGTACTCCCGTCCGCCGTGATGCGCCCATAAAAAAATCTGCCGGAAACGGTATCCGGCAGATTTTTAGCGCCTTACGGGGCGGCGCGGAAAAAGAATTTACTTAGATGGTTCCCACCAATTCGATTGACGGCTTCAGTGCGGTTTTGCCCGGCTGCCATTTTGCAGGGCAGGCCTGATCGCCGAACTGTGCGACGTACTGCAAGGCCTTGACGCGGCGCAGCAATTCTTCCGCATTGCGTCCGATGTTGCCCGCAACAACTTCATACGCGGCAATCTTCCCTTCCGGATTCAAAATGAACGTTCCGCGCTCGGCCATACCGCTGCAGTCGATGAGCACTTCAAGATCCTTGCTCAGCGTATGCGTCGGATCGGCAAGCATCGGGTAGTTGACTTTCTGAATCGTTTTGGAAGCATCGCGCCACGCTTTGTGGACAAAGTGAGAGTCGGTCGACACGCTGTAAATCTCGCAGCCGATTTTCTTGAACTCTTCGTAAAAATCCGCAAGGTCTTCCAGTTCCGTCGGGCAGACAAACGTAAAATCCGCCGGATAGAAAAACAGCACCGACCATTTTCCGAGCAAATCCGCTTTTTTGACCGTTATAAATTTATCCGTCAAAAAGGCGTTCGCAACAAAATCATTAATTTCTTTTCCGATTAAAGACATAATTACTCCTCGTCATACATTTTGGGCAATCTTGCCCGGCAGTGTTCTAACATTTTTATCCGTCTTTGTCCAAGAGACGGTTTCATTTTCCGAATGCGAATCCGGTGCCGCCGGTTCGGAGCGAATCGATGGGGCGGCAGGCGGCGCGGTTGCGGGCAGGCGCGGCCGCCGTGAGCGCATTCACGCTTCTTCCGCCGCCGTTTTTATGCAGGCGTATGCGGCGGCAAGTTTGTCTTCCGGCCAGCGCGCGCGGTTTGCGGAGCTCGGAGACGGGAGGCATGTGCACGGGACGGGATACTGCGCGCCGCAGAGTTTTTGGTACAGGCGGAATGCGGTTTGTCCCGTGCAGAAAACGCGCCGGATTTTTGATTCGGCAAAGATTGCGGTAAAGTCATTCGGCACGGCGTCTTTTATTGAAGCGTCCGACGCGCCGTCAATCGAGCACGCCTCAAGCACATCCCACACGGCAATCCTCCGGCGCAAAAGAAAATCCCGCCGTTCGCCGGCGGCGCATTCCTTTTCGGCCGCAGCGTTTTTGTATCGGAATCGCTCGTCAAACAGCTTTTCCATAACCGGCCAAAAGCGGTTTTGCCCGTGCATGTAAAAAAATCCCGCTGCCCGCGAAGCCGGAGACGGCATCGTTCCCAAAATCAAAATCCGGCTTTCATGATTCCAGACCGGCGCAATTTCATGTACGACTTTCATGCCGCCAGTATACAGAGCGCACAGCCGCTTTGCAAAACGCCCGAATGCGCACGCATCTCGCCCGCCGCCTGCTTTCTCCGCCGCGCAATCGATGAGGCGGTCGCGTTCCGCCGGAAAACGCTTCATTGAACTTAACGATTTTTTGCACTATGATGGCGCAAAATCGAGTATCAGGAGTGTATTACATGGCGAGAACTCATTACATTGCAGGGAATTGGAAGATGAATACAAGCAAGGCGGAAGCGGTAAAGCTTGCGGCCGACCTTGTGAGCGCATTAAAAGGAAAGAGCGGAAAGTACATGATCGGCGTGCCGTTCGTCTATCTGGATGCCGTGTCGCAGGTTATTGTCGGCTCGAACATTCTGCTGGGCGCGCAGGATGTGGCCGCCACAGCCAACGGCGCGCATACGGGCGAAGTTTCCACCGAAATGCTCAAGGACCTTGGGGTTAAGGCGGTGATTTTAGGGCATTCGGAACGGCGCCATGAAATCGGAGAGAGCGATGAGCTCATCAACAAAAAGGTGCGCCGCGCCTTGAACGAAGGGCTTGAAGTGGTGCTGTGCATCGGCGAACTGTTGTCCGAACGCGAAGCGGGCGAGGCGGAACAGGTGTGCGCCTTCCAGCTGAGCGCGGGGCTTGCCGGAGTAACGGAAGCGCAAATGAAAAACGTTACGATTGCGTATGAGCCGGTTTGGGCGATCGGCACGGGAAAGACCGCGACGCCGGAAGATGCGGAGGTCATCCACAAGTTTTGCCGCAACTACATCGCAAAGCTGTACAATCAGACGGTTGCGGACGAAATCATTATCCAGTACGGCGGTTCGATGAAGGCGTCCAACGCGAAGGAACTGCTGGCGCAGCCGGATATCGACGGCGGTTTAATCGGCGGCGCTTCGCTAAAAGCGGAAACCTTTGAGCCGATCTGCGCGGAATAAACCTGTTCGGAAACCTTTGTTGCCGAGCAGGGCGCATTAAAATGCAATGTGACTGTCGGCGGAACGCATCGCTCCGTCGGCAGTATTTTTATCCGCAGCGGCACGAGCTGCCGTATAGCAATGCCGCTGCAATACTGCGGTAATTTTAGATTTTGAGGGGAACGCGCCGATGTTTCTACGACCGCACCATCTTTTGTGTACCCGCGCATTCAAAGGGAATGGCTATTCTCCGGCATTCATCGAAAATATGTACCGCGTCATCGATTGTATAAAAAAGAGCAAGGCTATCTCCTTGATTGCAGGCGTTGACGCAATTTGTTCCGCTTGTCCTGAACGCTGCGGAACGCAATGCGCGGCGGAAGCAAAAGTTACCGCACTCGATTCCGCTACGCTCTTTTACTTTCAGCTTGGACACCGCGCCTACGCCTCCGCTGAACTTGAAGCCGTCATCGCCTCCCGCCTCGCTGAAGACATCTATAACGCCGTCTGCGCTGACTGCCGGTAGAAACAAGCGGGCGTATGCAGCTACGCCGACGTCAGCCGACCGCTCAAATAAACGCCCCGCCGCACAAGCAGGCTCCGCAAAGATGCCGGACGCGGAAAACTAAAATATCCGTAATTCTTTGCAGGATAAGACTCCGCCTACGGATGCCGAAAAGATTTGCCCCAAGCCGCATTCCGAACGGAAAGCAACGGAACGGCAATGAATACCGCATCGGAGCCCGCACTCCGCCCGCATCGTTTTTATGCCAGCACCGGTGGGAGCCGCACGCATCTCCTGCACCCGCCGCAAACAGAAAACACTGGCGCGGAAAGTGGAACGGCGGAAATTATTGCACTTACGATGGAATTATATTACAGAGGCAAATTGCTCCTTACGTTATGTTGCCGAGGAATATCTCTGCTCATGGGGAGCCCAACAGGCCGCCGGTATTATTTTTATGCCAGCTCCGGCAGGAGCTGCACGCATCTCCTGTACCCGCCGAAAACGGAAAACATTGGCGCAGGAAATGGAGGGGCAATGGATACCGACGGAGCCACAGTCTGACGGTATCGCTTTTATATCAGCTCCGGAGGGAACCGCACGCGTCTTCGCCTTCGCCGAAAACAAAAAACATTGGCGCAGAAAACGGAACGGCGATGGATACCGACGGGGCCCGACACTCCGTCCGTATCGTTTTTATGCCAGAACTGGCGAGAGCTGCACGCGTCCCCTGCCCCCCGACGGAAACGAAAAACACTGGCACGGAAAACGGAGCGGCGAAAAGTACTGCGCTTACGATGGGATTATATTACAGAGGCGAATTGATCCTTTGGTATGTCGCCGGAGCATGTCCGGCAATGGAGCCCGACACTCCGCCAGTATCGTTTTTACGTCAGCTCCGACGGAAACCCGCACGCATCTCCTGCCCCCGCCGACAACAGAAAGCATTGGCGCGGAAAACGGTGCGGAAAAATTACTGCGCTTACGATGGAATTATATTACAGAGGCGAATTGCTCCTTTGGTATGTCGCCGAGGCATATCCGGCTCATGGGGAACCTGACACTCCGCCCGTATCATTTTTACGCCAGCGTCGGCGAGAACCGCACACATCTCCTGCACCCGCCGGAAACAGAAAACACTGGCGCGGAAAGCGGAGCGGCAATGGATACCAGAGGAGCCCTACACTCTGCCAGTATCGTTTTTATGCCAGATCCGGCGGCAGCCGCACGCGTCTCCTGCTCATGCCGAAAACGGAAAACAATGACGCGGAAATCGGTGCGCGATGGAACCCGACACTCTGCCGATATCGTTTTTATGTCGCACCGGCGGTAGCCGCACGCATCTCCGCCTCCGCCGAAAACAAAAAATATTAGTGCGGAAAACGGGGTGGCGATGGATACCAACGGCCCCCACACTTCGCCGGTACCGTTTTTCTGTCAGCACCGGCAGAAACCGCACGCATCTCCTGCCCCCGCCTAAAACGGAAAACATTGGCGCGGAAAGCAACGGAGCGGCGAAAATTACTGCGCTTACGATGGAATTATATTACAGAGGCGAATTGAACCTTTGTTACGTCGCCGAGGCATCTCCGGCTCATGGGGAACCCAACGGAGCCCGCACTCCTCCCGTATCATTTTTACGCCAGTGCCGACGGAAAACCGCACGCATCTCCTGCCCCCGCCGGAAGCAGATAACACTGGTGCAGAAAACGGTGCGGCAATGGATACCACCGGAACCCGATACTCCGCCCGTATCGCTCTTATGCCAGCTCCGGCGGGAAGGGCACGCACCACCTGTCTCCGCCGAAAGCAGAAAACAGTGGTGCAAAAACCGGAACGGCAATGAATACCGACGGAACCCGCCACTCCGCCCGTATCATTTTATGCCAGCTCCGGCGGGAACCGCACGCGTCTCCTGCCTCCGCCGAAAACGGAAAACAGTGGCGCGGAAAGCGGAACGGAAAGAAATCCGATGGAGCTCACAGTCCGCCGGTATCGTTTTTGCGCCAGCGCCGACGGAAGCTGCACGCATCTCCTGCCCCGCCGGAAACAGAAAACATCGGCGCGGAAAGCGGAGCGGCAATGGGTACCGATGGAGCCCGACACCCTGCCGGTATTATTTTTATGTCAGCGCCGACGGGAGCCGCACGCATCTTCTGCCCCCGCCGAAAGCATAAAACATTGACGTGGAAATCGGAGCGGCGCTGGCTACCGGCGGGGCCCACACTCCGCCGGTAGCGTTTTTACGACAGCATCGGCGGGAGCCGCACGCATCTCCTACCCCGCCGAAAACGGAAAACACTGGCGCGGAAAACGGAACGGCGATGGATACCGACGGAGCCCACACTCCGCCCGTAGCGTTTTTATGCCAGCATAGGCGGCAGCCGCACGCATCTCCTACCCCCGCCGGAAACGGAAAACAGTGGCGCAGAAAACGGAGCGGCGATGAATACCGACGGAGCCCACACTCCACCGGTACCGTTTTTATGTCAGCTCCGACGGGAACCGCACGCGTCTCCTGCCACCGCCGAAAGCAGAAAACATTGGCGCGGAAAGCGGAACGGCTATGGCTACCTATGGAGTCCACACTCCGCCGGTACCGTTTTTATGCCAGCACGGGCTGGAGCCGCACGCATCTCCTGCACCCGCCGAAAACAGAAAACATTGGCGCGGAAAGCGGTGCGGCTATGGATACCGACGGATCCCACACTCCGCTCGTATCGTTTTTACGCCAGCTCCGGTGGGAGCCGCACGCGTCTCCTGCCCTCGCCGAAAGCAGAAAACATTGGCGCGAAAACCGGAGCGGCGAAAATTACTGCGCTTACGATGGAATTATATTACAGAAGCGAATTGCTCCTTATGGTATGTCGTCGAGGCATCTCGCTCATGGGGAGCCCGATACTCCGCCCCGTATCGTTTTTATGTCAGCACCCGTGGGAGCCGCACACGTCTCCTGCACCCGCCCAAAACAGAAAACACTGGCTCGGAAATCGGGGCGGCGATTGATACTGACGGAGCCCACAGTCCGCCCATATCGTTTTTATCTCAGCACCGGCGGAAACCGAGCGCATCTCCTATCTCCGCCGAAAGCAGAAAACATTGGCGCGGAAATCGAAGCGGCGGAAATTATTGCGCTTACGACGGAATTATATTGCAGAGGCGAATTACTCCTTTGGTATCTGGCCGGGACATCTCCGCTCATGGAGGCATCGCGCATTTTCCGAGCGTTCAAACAGATTCTCAATATAATGCGCACACAAGCGTGAAATACATGCAAAACCGCCCTTGAACGGCATTATATTCCGAGCTCTCATAAACCCGCCATGTCGGGCAAAACTTGATTTCCGTGAATCGGGCAACCGCAATATTGACACTGCTTCGTTATTTCTGATATGATTTTGCATCGTATATCATAACATAAACGGTCGCCGTATCTGTCAAATGCGGCACTCTATTGCATATCAGATTATTTTTTGTAGAGGTATTTTTATGTACGCACTTATCGAATATAAAGGAAAACAATATAAGGCGGAAAAAGGGACGGTGCTCACCGTCGATAAGCTGGATGCGGAAAAAGGCGCAAAGATTGGCATCGATTCCGTTTTACTGGTAAGCAATGGCGAGCAGATTGCAGTCGGTGCGCCGTATGTTACGGGCGCGAAGGTAACCGCTGTTGTTGAAGATTCTTTCCGCGACAAAAAAGTGCTTGTTTTTAAGTATAAGTCAAAGAAAGACTATCACCGGCTGCTCGGACACCGACAGCAGTATACCCGGATTCGCATTGAAGATATTGTAACTGCGTAATGACGCGCGTCCAGCTGACGCGGCGGACGGACGGCGGGCTGGTTTCGTGCAGGGCGTCCGGGCACGCAGGATATGCGGAACGCGGTTCGGACATTGTATGCAGTGCGCTGACGGTTCTTTTACGGACAACGGTTCAGGTTCTCTCTGAGAGAGAGGGAATTACGGTTGATGCAACTGCGGTTGCCCGCGGAGAGTTATGTTTTACGGCAGCTTCTTGCGGCGCTGTAAACGATTCGGAAGCGTGGTTGCAGTATGCGGGGATCTTTTTGGAAAAGGGGCTTACCGCCCTTAAAAACGAATTTCCGGCATACATTGAATTGGATATTCAAACGGTTTAAGAGGAGTATATTATGGGAAGAACGAGAGGCGGAAGCGGTGCGAAAAACGGTCGTGATCCGAATCCAAAGCATCTTGGAGTAAAATGTTACGGGGGAGAAACGGTTACTGCCGGTTCCATTATTGTAAAACAGAGGGGAACAAAATTTCATCCCGGTAATAACGTCAGCAGAGCGGGCGATGACAGTTTATTCGCAACAGCGGACGGTACGGTTGTCTTCCATGAGCGGATGAATCGGAAATATGTTTCCGTTACCGCTGCAAAAGCGTAAAATCCCGCTTGATTTTTATTTTGTTTCGATAACATACCCTGCCGGATTGATTCTGCGCCGGGTATTTTTTTTCTCTACAGATAAAAAGACAGCGGCGGAGGTGCGACATGATTCAATTTGCGGATGAAGCCGTCATCGAAGTGCATTCCGGGAAGGGCGGAAACGGCTGCATTGCCTTCCGGCGGGAAAAATACATTCCGCATGGGGGGCCGAACGGCGGCGACGGCGGCAAAGGCGGCGATGTCATTATCTGCCTCAAGCGGAATATGCGGACGCTTTCAAAGCTGCGCCATCACCGGATTTTTAAAGCGAAGAACGGCGGCGACGGCATGGGCTGGAACAAATGCGGGCGGGACGGAGACGATGTTGTCATTCCCGTACCGCCGGGAACGGTCATCCGCGACGATGAGACGGGCGAACTTATTCACGATTTTACGGCGGGTGACGGAGACGAGCGGATTGTTCTTCTGGAAGGCGGCAAGGGCGGCTGGGGAAACGTTCATTTCAAATCTTCAACCAATCAGGCGCCCCGTTATGCGCATCCCGGAACAGCCGGTCAAATACGCACGCTCAAGCTTGAGCTGCGGATTATGGCTGACGTAGGGCTTGTCGGCTTCCCGAATGCCGGAAAATCGTCGCTTCTGACGGCGTTTACCAATGCCCGCCCCAAAATCGCCCCCTACCCTTTTACCACAAAGATTCCGCATCTGGGCGTACTCAGGGCGGATGATGAGCAGGATATCATCATTGCTGATATTCCGGGCATTATTGAAGGCGCAAGCGAAGGCGTCGGCTTGGGCTTCGACTTCCTCAAGCATATCTCCCGCACCGTCTGCCTCCTGTTTATGATTGATTGTTCGGATGAAACCGCTTTGACCGCTTACGATACGCTGTGCGCGGAACTTTCGCATTATTCTTCCGAACTTATGCAAAAGCCGCATCTTGTTTTGTGCAATAAGATTGATGTGGAGGGAGCTGCCGAACGCGCGGCGGAAGTGCGGCGGCGAATCGCGGAAAAGGAGCCGGAAACGCACGTGCTTACGCTTTCCGTTTTGACGCAGAAAGGACTGGGCAGCGCCCGCAAAGCAATCATTGAGCTGGTGAACGGAAGCGGCGGAGCGGATGCGGGCGTTTTGGAGGAGCAAAACACGGCCGCCGATTTTCTGAGCAGCCGTTCGGTCGATGAAAGCATGGAAGTGCAATATCCGGGCAGCAGTCAATGAAACTTGCGATTTTCGGCGGGACATTCAATCCGCTGCACATCGGTCATTGTATGCTTGCCGAAACGGTTGTTGCCGAATGCGGATACGATACGGTTCTTTTTGTGCCGACAAATATTCCGCCGCATAAGAAAATGCAGTATGCGCTTCCGGCGCGCGTGCGCTTTGCAATGCTGGAGGAGTTTTGCCGCTCGGCCGCGTGCAAAACGGAGGCGCCGTTCCGTGCGGACGATTGCGAAATCGAGCGCGGCGGCATCTCTTATACCTTCGATACGCTCTGCACTGTTTTGCAAAAATACGGGGAGCGGCTCGACGCGCCGCCCGCTTTGATTGTCGGGCAGGAAACGGCGTTGCAATTCGGAAAGTGGCGGAACGCAGCCGGTATTGCCGAACGCGCGGAGCTCATCATTGCCCGCCGCAGTCCCCATGCCGCGCACAGCGATGCAGTCGGCTTTTTAAATGAGCCGCGCGGGGATTACACGGCGGATTTTTCAGGCTGTACGGACATTGCCGCTGCGCTCCGGCCGTTAAATGTTCGGTATTCGCTGCTTGAAAATCCGCTTTTGCCCGTCTCTTCTTCGGAAATCCGCGCCCGCATCGCCCAGCATAAAAGTTGGCGTTACCTTGTTCCGGATTCGGTTTTCAGATATATTACGCAGCGGGGACTGTATGGCGACGCTTGTGACGAAAGACAATCCGGCAGTTGAAGCCGCAGAAAAAATCGAAGCGCTAATCAAAAAGATAGATAAATATGTGCGTTCCGCCGTTTCCGCGCCGCGCTACAAACATTCCGTGCGCACTGCCGCACTGTGCGAAAAGCTCTGCCTCCTGCACGGCGTTGACGGGCGGAGGGGCTATCTTGTCGGCCTTGCGCACGATATGTGCAAGGACATGGACAACGAACAGCTCATTGCGTATGCGATGAAGGACGGCGCCCCGATTACGGTATTGGAGGCGGAAAAACCGCCGCTCTTGCATGGACGGGCGGCCGCCGTGCTGCTTGACGAAGAGTTTGCCGTTTCCGATGCGGATATTCTTGAAGCCGTCGCCCATCATACATTCGGAAAAAAGAATGCTGCGCCGCTTACAAAAATCCTCTTTGTTGCGGATAAAATCGAACCCGGCCGGGAGCACATCACGGAATCGGAACGCACCCGCTTGCTGAAGCTGCCGCTGGATGCGCTCGTCAAATCCGTCATTACGGATAGCATCCGCTTCCTAAACCGAAAAGGCAAGCCCGTTGCGGAAGCGACGCTTGATTTTCTTTCTTCCCTTTGAGAGATCGTATGCAAAAATATAGAATGATGGACGAACAGAAGGGCGTTCTTTTCCTTCTGGTGATAATTTTGATAATTATTTCGGTAAGCGTCATATTTTTCGTGTCGCTGCGGCGGGATGCCGTAACCGAAAAGCTTGGAAACGATCAAGTGCTCCGCACGCTTTTTGTGATGGAAGACGGGGACGGCGCGGTGCTCTTTTCAAACGTGCTGATTTACTATCCTGTTTCAAAAAAGGGCGCGCTTGTAAATATTCCGGGCAATACGGGTTCGATTTTTCAATCGCTCGGGCGGGTTGACCGCATTGACGACGTGTATAAGGAAAAGGGTATCGGAACGTACGTAAAAGAAATCGAAAATCTGCTCGATTGCACCATTCCTTTTTACGTTCAGATGCATTTACCGGATTTTGAACGGCTTTCCGACATGCTCGGCGGGCTGCGCGTTTTTATTCCCCTGCCCGTCGATCAAACTTCAGAAGACGGCGAGCGCTGGCTCCTTCCGTCGGGGGCGGTTACGCTTGACGGCGACAAGGTTTCCACCTATTTACGCTTCCATGTTGACGGCGAAACGGACAGCGATATTCAAGAGCGCTGCCAGAATGTTGTCGCGGCATTTTTTACCGCCCTGCACGACAAGCAAAGTTCCGTTTTTTTGAACAAACGGGTATTCGGCATGTACAGCTCGCTCATGAATATTAATTTGGACAAAGCCGATGCGTTCACATTGCTGTCGCTGATTGCTTCGATGGACGTTGAAACGATCATCAAGCAGAACGTAACCGGCTATGCGCGAATTGTTGACGGGCAGCGGCTGATTTTTCCGCGCAGCAACGGGGAATTTATCAAAGACGCCGTCCGGCAGAGCACGAAGATGCTCATTTCGACAAGCGACACCTTCACCAGCCGCATTTACGTGCTCGAAATAAAAAACGGTACGACAACGCAGGGGCTTGCGCACAATACGTCGATTCTGTATCAGGACGCCAGTTACGATGTTCTGAGCGCGGTGAACGCCGACCGGAACGACTACGAAAAAACCGTCATCATTGACCATATCGGAAACAAAGAAATTGCAAAAACGGTTGGAGAATTCATCCGCTGCACGAATATCGTTGAAGAAGAAGCGTTTGATCCGGCGGCACAGCAAGGCGATACCGCCGCTGACGTGGATTTTACGATTATTTTAGGCAGAGACTTTGATGGTAGATACGTGAGGTAATCTGGCTGGCAGCCGTTGAGGGGGAGCGTCAGAGAGATATTTATCGTGCTGCCAGCCCCGCTTTGTGATGCAAAGCGGTTGGGGAGAGTCGGGCGGGGCATTACGGAAGCGGTTGCTGGCGCACGGAGAGTTTCGCGAAAGAAATATTTGCCGTGCTGTCGGCCCTGCTTTGCGATGCAAAATAGTTAGGCCTCGCGCGGAGAGCGGGCGAATTGTATGATAATAAATCGGCGGGAATAAAATTTTCAGCGGCCGAAACGGAGGAAATATGAAAACGACGGAACAAAAAGCGCAAGAGATTGCAAGATTGATGGAAGCCGGCAATGGCCGAAACGTGACGCTTTTGAATATTGCGGAGCTCAATAGCTGGACGGATTATTTTATAATCGTAACGGTAACGAGCGGAACGCATTGTCAGGGATTGATGAAAGATATCAAGGAGTACATCAAAGATAACGAACTTGAAATCCGCCTTACCAAAAAGAAGTCGTCGGACGGAACGGATTGGAATCTCGTCGACTTGGGACCGATTGTCGTACATCTGATGACGGAAGCCGCACGTGGATTTTACGAGTTGGAACGGCTCTGGCATGCCGGAACGGTAATCGACTTCCAAACTCAGGAATAAGCGCTGCGAGAGCCGGGTAAGCAAAACGAGCGCGGAAGCCGCAGTCCGGTTCCCGCTGCAGCGTTTCGGCAGCGGACGCGATAACTCCGCTACCGGAAAGTCGTATCGCTCGGAGGTCAGTGCACCTGCCCGCCGAGGGCGTCGGCCGGAATCGTTGTGATCGTCACCGAGGAAGCGCGCATGGCGGCAGCCTTCATCTTTGCCTCCGTTTTCCAGTACTCTTCCGGCGAATACTCTTGCAGCACGGAATAAAGCTGATTTGCGAAGACGGCGTTTCCGGTTTCCGTGCAGACATCCGCAAGGAAATTAAATCCCTTCCACACGTTGTTTGCCGCTCCCCACGCCACAATATCGCTGTAGGCGGCCGCTTCCGTCAGCAAAGACGGCAAGCCGGTATACACGAATTCGGGATTACGCTTTTGCACGATTGTGTAAATGCGCGAAAAACCGGTGAGCGCACAGAGCGCCGCCGTCCGGAGCGTCTTCTCTTTTGCGTCAGCCTGCCGGTAGAATTCCGCAAGCTCGTAATACGCCTTTAAGAGCCGGTAGTTGCCGCCCCGATACAAGGTAAAAAACTTATCCAAACAGTCGGACTTTGCGCCTTTGATTGTTGCAATCATTGCGGAAAGGAGCGTTTCATTTTTGTAATCCGTTCCCAATCCGATCACCATGAGCAAGTATTTTTCGTATTGTTCATAATCCTGTTTCGTCAAGCTCGTTTCGGCAAGCGCATAGAGGATATCGTATTTTTCGTCCGGAACGTCGAGAACCGCCCGCTCCTTGTACGCCTGTGTGTAAAAACGGCAGGCAAAATCGTATTCCCCTTCGAGCCGGTAAATGTGTCCGGCCATAAAGTCCGCTTCAGGATAGGGAGAAAGCGTTTCGATAAAGCCGAGCAGCTTCTTCGCCGAATCTTCAAACTTTTCCGCTCCGTAGAAACGCTCATACGATTTGATGATGGCAATGGCATCGTAATCTTGTTTGTCTTTCAATATCGTTTTTATGGCGGCCAATGAATCGCCTGCGTGCTTGACGCCGGCCGGTTTAAACGAATTTTTAAGCGTCATCAGCTCCCATGCGATCTTATCTTTCCGCGCTTTCCGCGCAAGGTCTACCAGTTTGAGCGCTTGCCCGTAATCCTGCGCGTCAAACGCAATCTGCGCTTCCATAAAAAGCCGACGGAAATCTTCCTGAACGTCGGCGGAACGGGAAAAAACAGCCAGCGGCAGCAGCAAAAGCAGGGATAAAAAAAATGTTTTCTTCATGCAGCACACCTATAAAGATTCCAATTCTTGTCTGAATACTTTATCGGCATCTTTTACATCAATCGTTCGGACAATCTGCCCTTTTTTAAAAATAATTGCTTTGTTGCCCCTTCCGGCAATTCCTAAATCGGCATGCCGCCCTTCGCCCGGCCCGTTTACCGCACAGCCCATCACCGCGACCGTAATGTTTTTTTTCATCGCGGCAAGTTCATGCTGCCAGCGCGCAACGAACGCATGGACGTCAAAACCGAGCCGCCCGCAGCGCGGACAGGAAATGACGGTAACGCCGCCGGTTCGCTTTCCGCACTCTCGCAAAATCTCATTGGCGGTCAGCACTTCATTTTCCGGCGTGGAAGAAAGGCTGACGCGAATCGTGCTGCCGATTCCTTCACGGAGCAGCGTGCTGAAGGCAAGCGTCGATTTTACGATTCCTGCAATGAGCGGCCCCGCTTCGGTAACGCCGATGTGGAGCGGAATGTCATATTTTGCCGCAAACGCTTCATTTGCGCGGACGGTTTCTTCGACATTCGAGGCCTTCATGCTCACAACAACCTGCGGAAATTGCAAGTCTTCGAACACGGCGGCTTCCCGCGCAGCCGCTTCGCAGAGCGCATCGGCACGGGACAGCGCGCCGCACACAACCTGCGCCTCCAAATCTCTCGGCAGACTGCCGCTGTTTACGCCGATGCGGATTGCAGCTCCGCTCCTCCGGCACGCTTCGACTACCTTTTCAACGCGGTCCCGGCTGCCGATGTTCCCCGGATTGATGCGGATTGCCGCGACCTTCCCTTTGAGACATTCGAGCGCAAGCCGGTAATCGAAATGAATATCCGCAACCAGCGGCATAGCAGTACGCTCTTGAATCCGAACAAGCGCAGCGGCGCTTGGAGCATCGGGAACGGCAAAACGCAAAATATCGCAGCCGATCGCGCCGAGCGCCTCGATTTTATCCGTAAGCGCGGCCAAACCCGCTTCATCCGCCGCAAGAGCTGCAATACGTTCCTTCCACATCGTTTGAACCGTCACCGGCGCATCCCCGCCGATCGCGATTCGTCTTATATTTCCCATCCCGCCGACCATTACCGTCCGCGGCATTTTAAATCCGTTACACATGGGGCGAGTATATACAATTCGTGATGGAAGCGAAAGTTGCAGCCCCTTTCACCTCCGAGAACTGGCAGATCGGCGTGCGTGCCGCGGTTGTTTTCCACCATGTATGAGGGGGAATGAGGTTCCGAACGAAAGCGGCGACCGCCGAGTAACAAACAGGCAGAATGGGCAAGGGCTACTTCCGGCTGGAAAAGTGGACGCGGTAATGGATATAAAGGCACCGCCGACCGCGTTGGCAGTCGGCAGCGTGTGGAGGGGATTGCTTGCCGTCGATTCCGGAACGGCGTCATAAACCGGCAGATCGGCGTGTGTGCCGCAGTTGTTTTCTATTGTACATGAGAGGAATGAGGTTCCAGAAATTACATCAGACTCGCGATTGCAGGACTGTTTTTCGGCTGAGAGAGGGCAGAGCGCAAACAAGGGGACGGCAGACTTCTCCTGCCCTTCCAGACTGTAGTGTATCCGCGTGCGGGCGCAACGTTCAGCCCATCAAGCACAATGCCATCCGCCCGTCCATTCTGTCCATCGCAGCTTTTTTCAATTCCTGCGCCGTGCTATACTCCCCGCCATGACGAACACAACGACGACCCCGCCGGAAAAAAACACGTTTGCGGCGGAAATGCTGAACTTTATCGAAAAAAGTCCGTGCAACTTTTACGCGGCGCGCAATTTTGCCGACGAACTGACAAAGGCGGGCTTCTTGCGCCTCCGTGAAAATCAAGAATGGCGCCTTGAGCGCGGCAAAAATTATTTTGTAACGCGCAATTCTTCATCCATCATATCGTTTAAGCTGCCTGAAAAACCGTTTAAAGGCTTTTTGCTCTGCGCTTCTCACAGCGATTCCCCCTGTTTTAAAGTCAAAGAGGGCGGAGAAATTGCAGCGGAAAAGCGCTACGTCAAACTGAATGTCGAAAAATACGGCGGAATGATTATTGCCCCGTGGTTCGACCGTCCGCTTTCCGTTGCCGGAAGACTTATCTGCACCGCGCACGGCAAACGCGAGGGGCAAGACGGCAGCCGTGAAAGCGCAATCGAGCTTGAACAGCGCCTCGTCAACATCGACCGCGACCTGTTGATGATTCCCAATCTTGCCATCCACATGAGCAAGGACGCGCCGTCTGCGAACGCGTACAACGTTCAGGAACACCTGCTGCCGGTTCTTTCGTGCTGCAATGCCGAGCTGACGGACGGCGGCGCGCGCAAAGGCCTTTTATCGCTTGCGGCGGAGGAAGCGGGCGTTCGGGAAGAGGATATCCTTTCTTTCGACTTGTACGTGTATAACCGCGACGCGGGAACTTTTTGGGGCGCGGAAAACGAGTTTATCGCAAGTCCGCGTTTGGACGACCTTGAATGCGCCTTTACGACGTTCAAGGCGTTTTTGGAGGCGCAAAACGACGAATACGTAACCGTCCACTGCGTTTTCGATAACGAGGAAGTCGGAAGTCTTACGCGGCAGGGTGCAGATTCCACTTTTTTGCGCGATACGCTTGAGCGGCTGTGCGCGGCGTTCGGCATTTCGGGCGGAGAATTGAACCGGCTGCTTGCCGACAGTTTTTCAGTCAGCGCGGACAACGCTCATGCAGTCCACCCGAATTATGCGCAGACTGCCGACCCGGTGAACCGTCCGTTCGTAAACGGCGGCCCCGTTATAAAATTCAACGCGGCGCAAAAATATACGTCGGACGCGGTCAGCGCCGCCGTGTTCAAAACCGCGTGCCGGAATGCGGGCGTGCCGTTCCAAACCTTTACAAACCGATCCGACATGGCAGGCGGTTCAACGCTCGGCAATATCGGAAACCGGCACGTTTCAGTCCCGTCCGTCGACATCGGTATTGCGCAATGGGCCATGCACTCGCCGTTCGAAAGCGCGGGCGCAAAAGACCCCGAATTGACGGCAAAAGCGATAAAAGAATATTACGGAATACACTGGAGGTTGTATGAATGACTGCATTTTTTGCAAAATAATGAAGGGAGAGCTCCCGTGCATGAAAATCTACGAGGACGAGCATACGCTGGCGTTTTTGGACATTGCCAAGGACGTTGACGGACACATTCTCGTCGTTCCGAAAAAGCACGTTACGAATATTCTCGATGCCGACTCCGAAACGCTTTTGCACGTTATGAACGCCGTCAAGAAGATCGGCGTACATCTTACGGAAAACTGCGGCTACGAGGGCATGAACATTTTGAACGCGAATAACGAATGCTCCGGCCAGACGGTTTTCCACCTGCACATTCACATCATCCCCCGTAAGCGCGGCGATAACGTTTCAGGCTTTCCGAAGTTCTCCGGAGCCGCAACCCCGCTTGAAGAAATGCACGCACGGTTGCGGATGGATAAGAGCAAGGCCTGAGCGGAGAGACTGCCGCTGCGAACGGTAGGAGTTTCTTTTTAGATATATTCTAATCACCGCCTTATCAATGTTTATTGCTCTTGGTGTGTTTTTAATACATTGTATTTTCTTAAATCTGCAAGTCAGTTTTGAGAAAAAAATAAAGTTTTTGGAAGATTCTTTGTAATATATGTGGTAGAGTACAATCCAGTTTAAGCTAGTTACAGCTTCTTTATTGGATTTTCTATTTATAATCCTATAAATAGCTAGTAAACTGATGGAGGTGGAAAAATGTGCAATTCAACTATATATAGCCAAGCAAACAGCTTTTATAATATTGTGAAGCAATACACAGCTGGACATAATGGCTTTATTTCTGGAGCAAAAAACATAATTGACTTATGCACTGGACAGTTTAGTTCAGAGCAGATAAAAATATTTTGTGAATTGTTACGCCAGACTAGGAATGATTTTAAATATGAAGAACTAGGACATAAGGGCTATTCGGTTGTTCAAACTATATGGATTACTTGATACAACACAAACAGAAATCAAATAATATAAAGGTCATGTACAGATTTTTTTATTACGGCATAATAATCAGTAGAGCGACCGTGCGGACTTTTTAAGCGAGTTTGCCGTTAGGGAAACTCGTGCGGGCGGCACACCGTTACGTCCGTAAGACCGATAGCAACCGCCCACAGAGGAAGCTGCTTCGTTCCGGCGAGGGATGATGCCTCCTTCGGACAGAGGAACATACCTCGCTCGAGGGCATAAAGGAGTTGCCGCGGGCCGTTCGGTTGCCCCATGACGAACTGGCATAATGTGAGGAAGTTTGCGGGCGACTGTTACAGCCCTCCGTTCGGGGGCGGTAGCGCCCCCGCAAACACACCTTACACCATACATTGTCAGTTTACCCTCCGGCAAACTCGAGCGGGCGGCGCACCGTTACGTCCGCAAGACTAGCAGTGACCATCCACCTTTTGCACGTCCGCACAAGTTCGCTATCGGCAAATATACCGGATCGTTGACCGGCCAGAAGATGAGCGAGGACGGACGGATACGCTACCACGTGCTTCGCGACTTGTAAATGCGCCGCAAACGGAACTTACAGAAGCACGAACGGAATAAATGGCATGTAATAGTGTAAGGGACGAGCACTCCGTGTCGACAGGCATCCTGAACGCCGGTAGCACTCCGCTATGTATTGCAAAAAATGCATGTGTATTTTTTCTAAACCTATTTAGCCTTAATTTCGAGTTTTACGAACTCAATCACAGATTCTTACAGAGTAAGTCTTAAATCTTTTTCAAAGGAGGCAACTGGCTCAGAAGTCAATGCCTCCACTTTTTCTTCCGTGAGAACGCTCCTTATTTGGACATGACAAGGTAGCTTTTACGCAATTTTGTTGCACATCAAAATTGCAGCGGACGATAAACCAGTGATACTCTTGCTGCAATGTTTCCCCGTCTGTCCTACTCGACAATCTCTATGCACTACACAAAAAATGAGCAAAGAAAGCACAACCAAACCTGCACTACTGGATGAGCCATGCGAAAAAACAATCTTTCGATTACCGAATCGCAGCAGATGCAGAATAGAGGCGCTAAAAGTATTTGGAAACCAATTCAAGTACTGCAAAAAAATCACCGGAATGCATTATCGCAACTTTTCTGACATGGAACCGGCAGGCACTGAGGCTGCGAGAGGGGTTGCCTGCACCGGCTGCACAGATAGAAACACCTAATGGCAAGATAAAGGAAAAGCAAGAACAAATAAAGACATATTTAACCTATACAATTTCTGCTTAAATTACTTCATATCAAATTTTTCCATTAATTTTTTATGCAAATCGCTCAAACCGGCATCTTCCAAACCTAAATTTTGAGCGGCAACCACATCATTCATCGCTTTTTCATATTCATGCAATTCAAAATAGGCATTTGCCCGCCGATAGTAGGAATGAGATTGGTACTTATTGATTGCAAGAGATTTGGTAAAGCATTCTACTGCCGCCGGATAATTCTTCTGAACGGAATAAACAATTCCCTCGTAGTAAATTGCTCGGAAATTCCGTTCATCCAGCGTAAACGATTGCCTAAAATCTTCCAACGCATTGTCGTAATCGTTTTTTGTAAAATATGCCATACCGCGGTGTTTACATATAACCGACAGCACAACATTATTCGGCGCAGGTTTTGACTCAATTATTTCCGTATACAAAGTAATTGCATCATCAAAACATCCGGCGTTGTGCGCATGAATAGCTTGTAGCAGCAAATCATCTATCGTTCCATGCACATATGGATTTATGCGTTCGATATTCTTTTCGTTCCCATCTCTTGACGCCTCGTATGAATCATGGATAGTGTGGTCGGCCTTTTCATAAAACGACTGACGCCGTTCATTTATTTCACATTGGAGTTTCTTTTGATAATCCCGTATTTCCTGAAAAATAATATCCGCAAGGCTTAAAGAAGCATTCATACTGGCAAGTTTGCGGCGTAAAGGCATATCAAACGGCGTAAATTCTGTTTTATAAATCAGCTCATGTTCAACTTCCGCCCATGCATCCTGCAAAATCGTACGAATCTGAATCTCGCACACCATATCGGACGGGAGCGGAAATGCCGCAGCGTATTGTGAAACCATACAATCATCAGGAATTGCAATCAAAACATGCACCGATTCGTATCCGAATTCCTTAAAATTCTGTTTCGAACCTTTATATTCGATTTCGCGTATATCAAATATTTGTTTCAGCTGCTCCTGTACATCAGAGATATCTTCCAAAAAAGTGCAGATGATACGAATTCCGATAATATCGGTCAGACTGACAAGTGAATCGGTAGAAGTCGCCGCCGAAGGTTTTTGCCGTAACAGCTTGTTATAATAACTGTCAAAACTTTTTATTCGTGCTTTATACGTCGGCTGTGATGAAAGATGAATAATTTTTTTTAATTTTGTATGAATATTTCCGCAAATCTCTTTAAGGTACGGCTCATACCGCTCATATACATTTTTTATCTTTAATTTTACCGGCAATGCCGAATCACACTTATTTGACATTACACTCATCACATTCCTGACCTTAGCCCATTTTCTATTATTTTACAGATTGCAGAAAAAGAAAAAGCATCTTCTATTTATAGAAGATGCTTTTACAAACTTGCGTAGAGATTACTCCGCAGCAGTTGCCTGTGCGTTAGAATCTGATTCCGCATTCAAGCTGGAAGTGAAGTCCGCTTCCTTAGCCTGCTTCTCTCTTTCGAGATAGCGCTTAACCTGTTTATTACCGAAGCGTGACATCTGAGCAGCCTGACGAGCAGACTCTTTCTTTCCGATAATTCCCCAGAGGTCTTCATCTGCAATGTCGCGATCAGTAGTAAGCAATGCCTTATCAAAAATGATCTTTACATCTTTGAAGTAACCGATGAAGTCTCCGCCGATATGGTTTGCATCACGCGTAACTTGGAAACCTACGAACTTTACGAAAGGCAAACCTCTCGGGTAGATAGGATATACGCGAATCTCACGATTCCGGATTTCAGTGATGTAGTTAGGATTGCTCCATGTTATTGTCTTCCAGCCGTCGAACTGAAGGTATCCCATGAAGTGGCGGTATTCCATACCGTCCGTATCTTTGAGCAAGACATACAGACCTTCCGGATAGTTCATACCCATAGTGGTTACTGCAACAGACTTCACAGTGCCGACATTTTTTACTACGCCGTAACCGTCTTCAAAAAGCGTCTTGCCGCTTGCTTTTTCTTCGTCTGTAGGAGCCTGACGTACTCCATCCTCGCCCGCCTGAGAAAGCGGCTCATATGCCGGAATTTCAAAAGCAGGTTTGATATAGGCATTTGCATTTGCGTTCCATTCAGGGAAAACTATACGGACACCCATAACATTTTCACCGGCAAACGGAACATTTGCATCGCTCTTTACAGGAGCAGCGACAACCGTTGAAAGGCCAAGCGACTGTACAGATCTTGCCGAGCTGTTAAGAGATACTTCCCAGTCCGGAAGAACCAATGATGTCTTCATAAGATTCTTCTGATCAGCTGTAAATGTAGTACCTGCTGCACGAGAGAAATCCATTACGGTACGGCTATTCTGAGTCGGATTTCCATCTTCGTTGGAAACACAATCAGCTTTCAGTAACGTAAAATCGATGACAGTTGCCTCTTCGGCAAAAGCACTGACACCAGCAAGCAGCATTGCTGCCGCAACAAAAGAAAAAGTCCTCTTCATTAGAAGCTCCTTTTAAAATTCGATGTAGCCTTGTAGTATATTACTATTATCTAATAAGACCCTATTTTTGTCAACGCTTTTTTCAACAAATAAACATACGGTCTATTCATATGTAATAGCTTCTTTTCCCTCGATAAACAGATCAATTTTTTTGATTGCGGGGAAATTAAGCGTAACATTCTTTTTCAATGCGCCCACGCTCCCCCTAAAATCGCTTGTTTCAAGATTTTCCGCAAACGGCTGTTCTGAAATATTGAGATACAACACCCCATCCCGGACGAAGCAGGACCGGCAGACAGTTCCCTTCTTAAACAGCGGCATACTGTGCTCCGTCAGCGGCCCCAGCAGTAATTCGGAAATGAAACGGTCAATGTTTTTATATTTATTTCCGAACGGCAACGCCCGCGATTCAACCGTATAGCCGCTTCCGTCCGCCGCCGGAAAAACAAACGTATAGCGAACTCCGCGCTTCTCCGTAAGCCGCATACCGGCGGAAACGGCAAACGCCGCAACAGGCAGCAAAATAAAAATGAGTGCGATTTTCCGTATCGGGCGCTTTCCGGCTGTCATTTTTTGGATGTAAAACCTCTTGAACGTTCAAAATGCGTTACAAACGCGGTGATTCCATTATATATGCCGAGCGAAATCTTCTGCAAGTAGGACGGATCGTTCAACTGCATCGCTTCTTTCTGGTTCGATACGAATCCGACTTCTACCAGCACGCCCGGCATATTGGCGTTGCGGACGACAAACCATTCCTCCGCCTTTATGCCGCGCGCTTTCGATTTATCTCCAATCTGCGCCTGCAAACCGTCCATAATGAATTTCGACATCAATATGCTTTCGGTGGTAAACTCCTCTTCCATCATCGAATTCAGAATCGGAAAGAGACTTTTATCGTCGCTGACGGCCGATTTATCGAGCACGGTACGCCGATAGCCGGGCGAAAGATACCACACCTCATACCCGGACGCCTTGCGGTCAAACGACGAATTCACGTGGATGGAAATATACAAAACGGCCTCGTGTTTTTTAAGCTTAACGGCATTTGCAATGTCCGTGCGCTCAGGCAAGCTGACAAAGGTATCCGTAGTGCGCGTCATGATAATCCGCTTATCGGGGAAGGCCTGCTTGAGCTTCTGATAAAGCGACTTTCCGATGGTAAGCGCAATATCTTTTTCCATAATAACGATTTTCTTCCCGTCAATCGTGTAACTTCGGGTGGCGCCGACATCCTTTCCGCCGTGTCCGGGATCGAGCAAGATGGCGCCGATTTTAAACGACGATTCGTTCTGCGCAATCTCAAACAATGAGTCCGCAGCTTCCATAAATTTTTCGGAAACTTTTATGCCGCTTTCGGTCAATGCCGGCGCATCGGTCAACAGAAACGATGCGTTATCGAGCATGACCAGCGGTTCGCCGACGCGGAAGGCGAGCTGATGACCGTTCTTTTCAAGCATTCCTTCCGCCGTAAGCGTGTCCCAGTACACGGTAATGCCGCTTTTGTCCGCCCGCTCCAAAAGGGAGAGGGACGCTTCCGCCGCCGTGCAAAAAAAAGCGCCCAACAAACATGCCGCACAAAAAAGCAGCTTTCTCATTTCCGCTCCCGTTCCGCCGCAGAGTCGGCAACATATACGGCCGCCTGCAAACCGCCGCGAAAAAGCGCGCGCCAAAACCGCTCCTTCGGCAAGGCGGGATGATTTTTATATTCCGCGTCAAAGCGTTCGGCAACGGCGCGCGCAGTGGCATACGTCCAATCCCTATCCGGCCGATTAAGCAGCGGGAGCAGCGCAGCGGAAGCGGAGGCGAGCACGCCTTCATTTTCGCCGATTTCACCGGACAAATCGACGGAGCCGAGCTCATCATACGCGGCAAACGCATACGGCGGAAATCCCGCTTCATCTTGCAGCGCGCGCCCCGCAAGAAAGTCCTCCGTGCGCGCATTGTTCGGTTCCAGCCGCATAAATATCTTCCGGACGGCATCTTCCGCCCGTTCCGCCGCCGACGCGTTCGACGATGCGCAGGCAATCAGATTCCCGCACTTTTCCACATTATTACGAGGAAAATCAACCGCGCCGCCGACCCGTATCGCCGGCCGCAAAAACACGTTCCGAATATCCGGAGCCGCTTCCGCATCAGGCACGCCCTCGATATTCCGAATCTTTCCGGGAATGGAAATCCACGCGCGTTCCGCACTGACGGCAGCGCACGGAATTTCAAACAGCTCGAACGGCTGCTCCTGCCCGCTGCACGACGTCGGCGGCTCAAACGGAATCGGGATGCGCAGCGCTTCAAGCCGATCCGGACGCATACCCGCCGCAATTAAAATCCCCTGCTCGGTGAGATCTAAACCGGACGCATACGGAAACGTCCAGCCGGACATATAACCGCCGGAAAGTCGCGCCGCAATTTCGCCGACGGCAGGCCCGGCCGGAGTCATTTTGATGTCGGCCTTCGCCGCGCCGTGCGTCAATCCGAGCGCCTTCACGCCGAGCGCAAAGACGGCAATAAGAGCACGTTTGGCTTTTTCGTCAATCGCCGATGGGAGCGTGTGCCCCATCTCGATAAAATACGGCGGAAAGCGGATATGCCGATCGGCAAAACCCGTAATGGTCATCGTACCGCCGTACACCAGCGCATCAATCGAAAACTCCGCGCCTTCCATATAATCTTCTATAATTACGGTTGCAGAACGGGAATACCAACGGGCAGCTGCAACGGCCGCGTGCAATTCATCCCAATTCCGCGCCAGACGGCAGCCGCGCGCGCCCATATTGTCGACCGGCTTTACCACCAGCGGCAGCTGCGCCTCATCCGGAATTTCCGCATCTCCGTGCAGACTGATAAAATGAGGCGACGGCACCGCAGCGCGCTCAAAGCAGCCGCGCATCCGGTCTTTGACGCTCGCATTCAGCGCCGCTTCATACGAATGGCACGGCAGCCCCAACCGCTCCGCCGCATAGGAAACCGACGCGGAAAAATCCGTACCGGCAGTAAAAATCGCGCAGAGCCCGTGCTCGGCCTGCAGGCGGCGGGCATAGTCCAAAATCCCCGCAGTATCTTTCAGGTCGATTGCGCTGAAAAAATCCGCTTCCGCCGCGCACGGGGCTCCGGAATCCGCATCCACAACGGCCGCCGCAAAGCCCAATTTTTTTGCCGCACGAATCGCCGGCCCCTGCATCAAGCCCGCGCCGAGAATCAAAACTGTCTTTTCCGTCATTTATATTTCCTGCAATAAATTTCAAACGTATCGCCTAACGCGAACATCCGGCTCAGCCCGTCAAAAAGCCGAAAGCGGAGATCATGCGTTTTCCAGCCGTTTTTTTTAACGAGCGGAAAGCGTTCGGCATGGTGACCGGTCGAAACGATTTTGACGACGCGGAAGCCGAACCGCCGCATAATTTTATCGGCATTTTTCGGCTCCCAAATCGTATAATGATCGGACGGACTGTTCGTAAAAAACGAATGCCGGTTGAAACGCGCCGACACGCCGGAACCGGACGGCGTTGAAAACGCAAATACGCCGCCCGGTTTTACCAGCTCCGCCGCCTTTTCCAGCACGGCCTTCAAATCCGTAAAGTGCTCGATAACAAACCACATCGTTACCGCATCGAATTGATTGACACCGAAGGCCGCGCCCGCATCAAAATGCGGAAACGCCGACGTAACCGCCGGAAACAGCAGCTTCTTTTGCACATATTCAACTGCATCCGCCGCCACATCGGTTCCGTACGGCTGCCACCCGTCTTCGCCCGCAGCGGCAAGAAAGGGCCCATACGCGCAGCCGATATCCAGCACCGACGGTTTACCCGATGCGCCCCCTCTGCGCGCCGCATTTATTTCCCGAATCCGCCGCGCCGCCTGCTTTTTAATCGCATCAAAATCTTCAAGATAGGTGCGCCCGTATTGATCCTTATATTGTTCGGCAAAATACGACTTCGTGTATTGCTTCTCCTGCCCGTCCATGCTCCACGACATATAAATCATACCGCAGCATTTGCATCGCCGGTACGTCCGCCGCGCCGTCCGCTCCGCCGCCGCATCGGGTTCGCCGCCGCGCGCGCGGCACACGGGACAGGGAAGGCGCTTGGCATGAGAAAGCTCCTGAACGAACGCGCCGAGATCCTTTTGTCCGGATGCCGGAGTAACCGCCGGATACAGCGCGCCGATGCGCACGGACAATGCGTCAAATCCGCCGGGCGTCAAATCTTTTTTGGCGAGGCAGAAAAAGCCGTATTTTTCGGCAAGACGCCGGTGCAGTTCCGTTGTCGCAAGCAAAATGACCGCGCAGCCGGCAGCCGCCGCTTCAAAGGCCGTCAGCCCGTAATGAGTCGCCACTAAATCGTAGCCGCAGAGCTTTTCGCGCAGATTGGGCACCGGCGGCGAAAACTCTATGCGGCTGCCGCTGTTTTTCAGTTCGAGAGAAAATTTGGATTCCGGAACGACGGCCGTAACGCGCCGCGCATCGGAAGCAAAAAATTCCGCCGCCGAAAGCGTCAAATCCGCGGGATCCTCTCCGCCGAGACACACCAATACCGACGCAATCTCTCCGATCGCTCCCGCAGTCGTATGCCGCCGCGCCGAAGGCTTCTCCATGAACGCCGGTTCCTGCATATTCGCTTGGCGGCTTACATTGTAAGACGGAATAATGTCGAGCAGGTAATCGCAGTAATCCGAATACCTTGAACCTTCATCGATCGCGGCAAATGCGGCAACTTCGCGGAGGCGCGCGGCAGTTCCGGCATCGCATTCAAATAAATCGGCGACGACCAGCGAATATTCGTCCTTTTCGGGAAACCGGCGCACAATCTGATGCGCTTTAAGTCCGCCGGATACAAACTCCTTCAGCAGCGGCTCCGTTTCTTCAAGTTCCGCGCGTTCGGGAACGTACACAAACGCGCCGCTTGCCCGCGCCGCCTCCAAACAGCGCCGGAGATGCCCCGTCCCACATCCTTTTTTCACCGACGGAACAAAAAGCGCGCTGTCATGTACGGACGGATTTTGCACGGCGGAAATAATTTGCTCGGTCGAATACGGTTCGGCAGGCGCAGTTCCGCTGGAAAGAAAATCAACGACCGCCAGAGCGCGGCGGAAATCGGCAGGCGTGTCGATCGTCGTGCGGTAATCGGGAAAGTAAAAGCGTGCCGGAGCGCGTAAAAACACCGACGTAAAGCGGTTTTTATGATTGTACAGCGCAGGGCCGACGTGCTCGCGGTCAAACGGGTCGCTCGTAAGCGATGCGGCATGCAAAAGCGAGTCCGCATCGAATATCTCAACGCCCGAACCGTGCGGAAGTCCCGTCCACGTCATGTAATCAATCTCTGCGCCCTCCGACTGCCGCATGAATTCCTCGCAGAGTGCCTGCGCCGCCTCATAAAACAAAAACGGATTGTCGGCAGTCGCGCGCACCACCGTTTTGCATCCGAGCTTCTTAATAAGAAGACAATAGCGTTCAAGCACATCGTCAAGCGGACCGGCAAAAATATCCCATCCGCATTTGAGCGCAATCGGTTTGAGCGTATCAAAAGACGCTTCGTCAACGGCGACATAATGCCATGCGGCGTCCACCATTTTCATTGCGCCGAGCGTCCATTCAAGAACGGTCTTCCCGCCGAGCGCTTGCAGCGCCTTACGCGGAAAACGAGTTGAAGACAATCTGCATTGAACGATAACCGCCGTATCTTTTGCTTTCATTATGAAACACCCCACGTTTTAATTAATTCCGCAATGTCCGTCTGAAAGCGGAACTTATTTTTTTCGACCCAGCGGCGCGCTTCCTTAAATTGCCGCAACGCTTCAAAAAATCCGCAGGACGATCGGGAGAAAAAATTAAAAAACGAACGGATCGGAATAACGCCGTAAAAATCTTTGCGGTAGGGCAGAATGTTTTTCAGATGAAAGCGGAGGGAAGACAGGTTCGCCGTAATATCGTCCACCGCAGCTTCGCCCGCATAACTGATGCACAACGCCGTCGAAAGCACCGTCCGCTCCCCCCACAGCCACGAACGCAGCGCAAGATCCGCATTCTGGTAATACGGAGAGGCGATGGTATAGTCAAAGCCGCCGAGCGCAACGAATTTTGCGCGGTTATAGAGCGCAATAAAATCGCGCGGCAGCAGCGTCGGCGCACCGTTTGAAACGGACGAATATGCGTTCGTCTTAAACTTTTTGCCGTCTTCAACCGGCTGAATGCGGACAGGAAGCGGCTCCCCGTTACCGGCAAAAAGGCGCGGCGCAATGCAATAGTCTTTATCCTGCGTCAGCGTGTCGAACAGATTTTTGAGCAGAATGCCGTTCGTGATGTTCAGCGTGTCGCGCAGCACTAAAAAGTATTCGGCATCGATTTCGCCGATACTCAAATTGATCAGCTCGCCGTCGGTCGCTTCCTCCTGCGGCAGCAAAAAACGAACGCCTTGATAGCGGCGCGCTAAATCTTCGATGTTGTAATTTTTTGCAGGCGGTTCAACCGACACGATGCATTTAAATCCGCAGGCAAGGAGCGTGTCGAACAGCTGCGGCTTTAAGTGGCTGCCGGTCGAATTGAGCAGCACGGCGGCAGCGTCGAATTTGGCGTTCGGATTTACCTGTCCGCCGCCGATGAGCGTTCTGTTTATCGGATGTTCATCAAAAATTGAAGGTATAGTACTCATCGCATTTACCGCAAAAATCACCGTATTTGCCGTGCATCTGGTCCTGCACAAACGGCGAAAGCTTTTCCCAAACCGTCCCGATTCCGTCGGTGAACGCATTGCCGATTATGTTTGACTTCACGCATTCCCGGCAAAACGGCACGGAACCGTCGACAAGCACCGTCATATCCCGCCGAATGTGCCAGCAGGGATTGCGTTCAAGCGGAGACAGATCCGCCGGTTTTTCATCGCTCAAAACGCCGCAAAACGAGCTGTACTTTTGAATGATGTGCTTGCCGCCCGCCGGAGCATCTTTCGCGCTCCAAAACCGATAGAAGCGTTCCAGCTCGCATTCATTGACGCGCATACGCACGAGCTGCGGATAGACGCATTCGGGAAAAAATCGCTGCAAAAGCGTTACCGCCTCGACCGCCCGCTCAAAATGTTCCGCCGCTCCGTGAATCTTCGCATACGTTTCCTGCGTAAACGCATCGAGCCGGACAATCCAAATGACTTTGTCGTAGCCGTTCGTCCGCTCCAACGCGCTATCGGAAAGATTTTTCAACCGCCCGCACAGCTCCTCCGTTACGCGCAGCCCGTCGGTTTCAATCAGCAGCGACAGGCTCGGCTTTTTCAGCACGGCGGCGCACAGCGCAGGAAAATCGGGATGAAGCAGCGGCTCCCCCCATGCGCTTACGGAAACAACCGCATTGCCTGAAAAATCGGCAATCCGCTCGACCAGCGCGCCGAACCGTTCCGCGCTCATAAACTGCCTGCCGGACGAACCGGTATGCAGCATCTCAGGCGGAATATAGGAACTTTCCACATTGTCCGCATCGCAAATCTGAATGTTATAAAAGGAAGGAACCGTTTTAAGCACGTCGACGCACGCGCACGCCGCACGCGCAACCGCTTCCGGCGAATCGCTTATGCAGCCGCTCCGATACGCGGCCTTACACGCGGCGGCTTCCGCTTTGGATGCGCAGCACAGCGACACGCGGAAGAGCCGACTGTCGAACGGCGCAATCACCGTTTCCACATCGAACGCATTGATATCCCGCTTGATTAAATCAAAGACGCTGCTGCGGGAAAGCGGCTTTTTTCCCTCGTCGGCGAACGAAGATTCGGCAAGCGTGCAAAGGATTTGCGCGCACCCTGCATTCAGCGCCTCCGGCATCAGCCCGGACGGAAAACCGTCGGCAAATGTGTACTCGGCAACATAGTTTTTATGCGTTTCAAAAACTTCCTGCGCGCCGGACACGCTTAAAAACGGACAATCCGCAAACGCATACAGGATGTCGCCGACATCCGCCCGCTTTGCATTGCGGACAAACTCCTCAAACAACGATAACACCGTCCACGATTCCCGACAGACAATCTCCGCGTGCCGACCGCTTTGTTCCGCAACGCTGCGGCATCGATCCGCAATCGCCGGATGCGCAAAAATCACCGTTTCCGTATCGTCGGCAAACGGAAGCGTCGCCGACCAGTCCAACGCCCGCTCAAACGCCGAGCGGCCATCAAAAAACGGCTCAAACAAAAACGCCGACCGAACATCCGCAAACAAAACGACAAGAGTTTTCATCTATTTATGTTCGGCAAAGAATGAAGCGCAGATAAAATATATTTTCAGAAGACTGCATCGGCTTTTGCGGCAACGCAAACCTTCCCGCAAAGCGTGGCGGACAGGATAGACTGAACCGTGAGGCGTTGACTTGCGCGGCTGTCCGCTTCAAGTTTGTCTGTCGACAAACTTGAAGCGGCGTGGTGTTTGAGGCGAGGATGCGGGTGGGATGGTGCCGTAGAAAAGTCAATAAAGGTGTAGCCTCCAAAAAAATGAGAAATAAACGAAGAGGACATATTGCCAAATACAGTACAGAATTTAAGGAACAGGCACTGCTATTGTCGGATGAGATAGGAGTGAAAAAGCAGCCGAATAACTGGAAATCAATTATAGCTACTTTCCTTGAAGTATAAATCCGCTATCCTCCCCTACACGGGCTTACACAGCAGAGACCTCAGACTTCGAGTAATCAAACATGTAAAAGACGGGCGTACATTAGCTCAAACGATACAGGGCAACGCAGAAAGGAAATTCCAGCGGTTGGTTAATAAGAAAATTATTCCCAAAAAACTCATTGAATATGTCGAAGCACACCCCGATGGCTATCTCAAAGAAATCGAGGAGGTATTCGGCTGCTGCCCGTCATCAGTGCTGAAATACCTCCGAAAACTTGGCATCACGCGAAAAAAAGACTACGCTTTGCAAAAGGCAGAATCCCGAAAAATAGCAGCGTACCTGGATGCAACTTAAAGACATTCTCAAAGAAAAGCTCGTATATATCGATACAACCGGCACTGGAACACAAATATTCCGGCAATATGCCCGTAGTCCTGTGTGCAACGACTCAATATGCGCATCAGCCTTGTCGCTGCTCAGTGCAAAGGCAAATTGATTGTTTCATTCACTTACAGCGGCACAACGAAGAGTCCCCTATTCGAACAATAGCTTAATTATGAGCTCCTAAAACTCTTACCGACAGGTCGCCTCCATTATCATGGACAACGCATCGTTCCATAAAAAAGAGAGCTTACATGGGATTGCGCAAGAGCACTCTTCAGATATTAATTTTTCTGCCGCCGTATTGTATTCGCTGGAACAAAATTCTATTGAGTACATGTGGAGCGCTTTGAAGCGAAGTAAAGTGCATCAAGTACGGTTCCGTGGCGAAGACGCTTGATGCGATTTTATAAAGGGAGGTGCTATATTTTGAATCGGCTCTTGCGGAATTAAAAATCCGACATTCCTACAATAAGAAAGGCTGCCCATTTGATAATTTTCAGCATTGAATCATTTCATTCTGTTTTGAAAAAAGAAGAGGCAAACATTATAAAAACTCAAAAGCCGCTTACAATGCAATTTTTGAATACATGGAATCATAGTATAACTGCAAGCGCATTCATTCAAGCCTGAACTACAGAACTCCGGACGCTGTCTATTCGGAATGTGAAAAACTTGCAGCTTAAACTGGCATTTTCTGTATCTAATTTTATTGACTTAGGTCCACTCGCTACAGCCTACAAGCCAGCTCGCTGCCGAAAGAGCAGCACCCAACCAAAATCCACACGCTCCGCAGCTAGAGCGCCCGTACACCCGCTCACTCACTACAACAACCGACAAGCCATCCGCTGCGCAAGCACAGCATGCATCCAAAAAGCCGCGCAGAAAGTCTGGAGGATGGCACATGGTGGGGAGAATAGGCACACGGATGATGGAGGGGTGCCTATTCCGGCGTGTTTCGGAGATAGGTTCCCTCAAACAGGGAACGCAACGTACTTTGTACAGAAGAAGACGTAGATTCCGCAAGCGGTGAATGATATGAAATCCGGTGTGGTCTCCATCATTTTTTCGGCGGTCGGGAACGACAGCACGTAGGAGTGCAAGCGAACACAGCACGTTGCGGCTGAGTCCGAGCACGATGTCGCCTTCTTCTAACTGTAGGCTGCACCGCATCAATATTCGGCCGATGGAATTCACACTGCTGTTTTACAGACCGAGAAAAAACTGCGCTGTCCATCCGATGGCGGTGGGAATGATTAGGTTATCGAAATCGGTGAGGGGCAAAACTTCGATGAATGTTGCAAGTGCTGCAAGGATGAATGACGGGACGGCTTGTCTGCAAACTGCAAACGATGCAATGAATACGGCAAAAAAACACGTGAGGCTGCCCGCCGCCGTTTTACCGCGCATAAGCGGAATGCGCAGGCGCCCGAACAGTTTTCCGGCAAAGCTTGCAAGTCCGTCTCCGAAAGCCAGCGCATACACGCCGATTTTACACGGCGTCGGCTGCAAAAGGAATGCGGCAAGCAGTATTCCGGCAACAAGCGTAACCGGACCAAGCACGAATTTATTTTCGTCCCGTTTTCTTGCTGCCGCTTCCGTTATCCGCGCGATGAATGGTACTTCAAACCCGCGCAGCCGTAATATTTCCGATACGACGTAAAATATGAGGGCTGCCACAAGCAGAACAGCTGTGAAAAAAAACGAACGTCCCAGAAAATACGGAATCAACGCGCTGCACAGATGAATCGACTTCCGGACAATCTCCTTTGCGATGCTTCTGCGATATTGCTTTAAAATAATTCCGTAATCCGGGTGCGCTTCACTCATCTTCCAAATTCTTCTTCTTCTTCGCTGAGCGTGCGCGGTAAATCCGTATAAATGGCAGGCTCATAGTCCGGCATAGAATGACTGACATATTTCATGTTTTGTTCGGCAAGATTGCTCCCGCCGAGCCGCAGCATCGTAACTTGATTGCGCGTCAGCGCATCCCATGCCCGCAGCGATTGCTGAAATTGCACCATTGCGCGCGCATTCATGTCGCTGTTGCCCGTCCTTCGGGCGAGCCGGTAAAGCGTAACGCCCAAATTATTCGAAGCCTTCAAATAAAAATCGACAACTTCTTCCTCATCCGAACGTACCTGCGGGAACAGAATCCCTTTCTGCGCCTTTTCCGCATCAAGATATTCGAGCAGACGCTCATAATAACCTTCGGCAGCATAATTATCATCGCGCATCGACAGGGTATTTCCCATCGCTAAAAGCAGGCTCGCATCGGACGGAGCATCTTCGGACGCTTTCATAAATGAACCCAACGCTTCCGCATAACTTTTCTTTCCGTATTGGATATAGCCGATTTTATAACGGATTTGCGCCGTATCATTAAAATTATCAACCGAATCTTTATAATTCAAAAGCGCGCTGTCCAAATCGCCGGAAATAAAGAAGTCAATATCGCCGATATCGCTGTAGAGCTTTCCGATTTGGCTGGTTCCCTCAAGCCCGCTGCCTTCGTGCTGAGCGGAATAGAGCGAAATTCCTGCGGTGTATGCTTCAAGCGCCTTAATATATTCGCGTTCATCGGTATATTGTTCGCCCAATAAGCGATACGAATCGATGTTCTTGTATACATCGCGTTTTTTGAGCGCAGGCGCATCGTCAAAAAGCCGGATTGTCTGCATAAGCGAATCTTTTGCGTTCCTGCCGTCATGCATGTGAATGTAGTAGCGCGACATATTATACAGCGCAACGGGATTTGACGGATCCGCCTTAACCGCCCGCACGAGCATTTTCTTTGCGTCTTCGATTTTCGAGCGCAAATATTCGTCGGACGGCGGGAGCGGGCCGTAGAGCTTATCCAACAGGTAGCCGCTCAGCTCTGTCCAATCCGCCGCTTCCAGAGACTTTTCTTTCGGCATAAACTGATCTTTGAGGCGCAGCACTTCAAGCAAATTGTCAGTGCGGATAAAATAGCGGAGCATCCGCGACAAATAGAGGAAATGCTTCTTTTTCGCCTTGTTCGTCTGCACCAAATCCGAATACCGTTCACGCGCAAAATCAAATTTCGACGGATCTTTTTCCGTCGCCCAATCAAGATAAATGTCGCCGAGCAGCAAAATGCCGTCGGGATCGTTAATATGATGATCGAGCACATCGCGGAGCGCAATTTCTTCGGCCTTTTCGTAATTCGTCAGCTCATCAAGCTCCATCCGCGCATATTCAAGGCCGGCTTCCTTATTGTATTTAAAGGCGCGCAAAATCGCCTTATACATTTGTTCCGCCCTGATATATTGCTTGCGGTCGCGGTACGCACGGGCATATTTGAAAAACCACTTCTTTTGCAGATGGTATTTAACCGCGTCGCTAAATTTCTCTTCCGACTGCGGATAATCGTCGGCAATAAGCAGATTGTAGCCCTGCTTGTATAAGTGCGCCGCCATTGCCGGCTCAAAAATGTAAAATCTCGAGAACATGAACAAAAGCCACGCAAGCGCCACGCCGATTATGCTCATGAGCGCGCCTGGAATGATTTTGTTCCGCAGCTGATATTGGAATGACGCCTTGTACACTTCATATTCCGCCACCGTGCGCCGCTCAAAATCGCGCGGAACCGGAATTGCAATATCGAGCATTTTTTCAAGCTCGGAAGCAAGCTGGCGCGCCGAAACTTTTTTAAGCACCTTCCGGACAATTTCGAATTCCGCCTCATCGGTAAACTCATTTTTTATAATGAGTTCTTCAACCGCAAGGCGCACATTGAGCGGATAACCAGAAAGGTTATCGATGAATTTTGTGTAATCGGCATCGGATAACGTGTTCGGCGGAAGATCGCTCTCCTCAGATGACGGCGCCGCCTCCGCGCCGGGAATTTTCATCTTGCCGTTTTTCCCTTCGGCAACCGTGTCGACATCGGTAAAACCTTGTATTTCAAAATCTCCGGCGTCGGTTTTTACATTTATATCATTATCAAGCTCAAATTCACTGTCAGATTGCGTACCGGTTTCGGAAAAATCCATTCCGTCCATTTCGCTGGTATCGAAGTTTTCAGAAATACCTTCACCGAGCCCGTTTGATTCCCCGCCTAATGCATCGTCCGACGCTGCCGTATCACTGCTTGAGCCCAAATCCAAACCGCCCGCACCGAAATCATCCGATTCATCGAAGCTCAAATTGCTAAAGTCGCCGTCATCGGCACCTGCATCATCAGGCAGAGCCGTATCGAGAGCGTCATCTCCCTGCAATGCATCATCCGACGCTGCCGTATCACTGCTTGAGCCCAAATCCAAGTTGCCCGCGCCGAAATCATCCGACTCATCAAAGTTCAAATCGCCGAAGCCGTTTTCATCGGTGCTCGTATCATCCGGCAAAGCCGTATCGAGAGCGTCGTCGCCTTGCAATGCACCATCCGATGCTGCCGTATCACCGCTTGAGCCCAAATCCAAGTTGCCTGCACCGAAATCATCCGACTCATCAAAGTTCAAATTGCCGAGGCCGCTTGCATCGGCACCCGCATCATCCGGCAGAGCCGCATCGAGAGAGCTGCCAGTCGGCGATGCATCGTCCGACGCGGCCGTATCTCCGCTTGAGTCCAAATCCAAGCTACCCGCGCCGAAGTCATCCGATTCATCAAAGTTCAAATTGCCGAAGCTGTTTTCATCGGTGCCCACATCATCTGGCAAAACCGTATCGAGAGCATTGTCTCCTTGCAATGTTGCATCGTCCGAGGCTGCCGCATCGCTGCTTGAGTCAAAGTCCAAACTGCCCGCACCGAAATCATCCGACTCATCGAAGTCTAAATCGCCGAAAACGCCGTCATCGGCACCTGCATCATCCGGCAGAGTCGTATCGAGAGAGCTGACACTCGGCGATGCATCGTCCGACGCAGCCGTATCGCTGTTTGAGTCCAAATCCAAGCTACCCGCGCCGAAGTCGTCCGATTCATCGAAGTTCAAATTGCCGAAGCCGCTGTTATCGGTGCTCGCGTCATCCGGCAGAGCCGCATCGAAAGTGCCATCGTCCAGCGAGGCATCGTCCGACGCAGCCGTATCACCGCTTGAGTCCAAATCCAAGTTGCCTGCGCCAGAATCATCCGACTCATTGAGGTTCAAATCATCAATACTGGATTTATCGTTATTTGCCGACGGAGTATCCTCCAGCGGGGGTAAATCTAAAGTATCCGCAATGCTAGATGGCTCGTAACCGGCCGACTCATCAATCGGTTCCAGATTAAAATCATCGAAATTGTCCATTTGCGGCGCATCATTTTTCGCCGTAGAAAACTCACTAGAATCGGATAAATTCAAATCAGAAATATCATCGGTATTTGATGTCGGCGATTCTGCAGAAGAATCCGGTATTTCAAAATCATCGTCTTGCGACGACTTTCCGGAAATATCTTCCAACGTAAAATCATCCGTAGGAAGGTTCCCGATTTCCCCGACGCTTGTTTCCGGAGTCGATGCAGAGCTGTCAGAAAGTCCCATATCTTCATCAAGCTCCGGCAGCTCACCAATCGCTTGTTCGGCGCTGCTTGACAGCTCTGTTGGCTCCTCGTCAAACGAGGGTAATTCATTTTGTTCTAAGGACATATCTGACGCCGAATCATTCATGCTGCCCGCATCAGTCAGTCCGGAATCAGTCACAGTCGTCCCTGTGCTGCCGTCAAAACCGGTACCGCCAAGTAATTCCTCCAAACTTAGATCGACAAAATCGGTCGGCTTTGATTTTGGAGCGGGCGTGGGATTTTCGGCCTGTGCAGGTTCGTCCATAAACATTGAAAGATCCGGAATACCGGCTGAAGATGCATCGGAAGTATTGTTTCCTATAAGGGAAGAAAGATCGGGAATACTAACGGATTGGTTTTCCGCCGCAGTTCTGCCATCGGCAGACGCATTTTCATCGGTTGCCGCACTGTTTTCTGTATGAGGCTCAACAAGAAGATCTGAAATTCCCATTATAAAATCATTCGAATCATCAAAATCTTCTATATTATTAGGAATCGGAATAGTCACAACCTTTTCGCCACGCTGTTCCCGCAGCTCAGCTTCATTTCCAAGCGAAAGAATATCGTCATTAAATTTCTTCAGCTGACTTAGACCCGGCATACTCTTATTTACCCCTCAAATTACCCTAATTACAAGAGCAGACTTTCTTACTATATATAACGGTTTTTTAGAAAGGCAACTTGACGGTTTTGTTCACGGCGGAAGCAGCCGACGAAGGAGTTGACGAGTACAATCCGCATCGATTTTCTTAATAAAATCAAGGTGCAGATTGCATCGTCATTCATTTTACAGCAGGCTTTCGGGCGGTCTAACCTTTTACTGCACCAGCTGCAATTCCTTTTATTATATGCTTTTGCAATGCAAGGTAGAACGATATGATTGGAATTGACGAAATTGCGAGCGATGCGCACATCGGCCCGTACTTATTTACCGACAAACCTTTGAACGCCTGCTGCGCAAGCTGAATCGTTCCTTTCTTTACGACAATCATAGGCAGCAAAAAGTCGTTCCAAATCCAAAGCGCATCAATGACCGCAATGGTGGCGACAATCGTTTTGATAAGCGGCAAAACAATAATAAAGAAAATATAAAATCGCCCTGCGCCGTCGATGGCCGCCGATTCTTCAAGCTCGCGCGGTACGCTTTTGATAAATCCGTGAAACATAAAAATCGCTGTCGGACAGCCGAGTCCCCAATACATAACGATAATTCCCGGAATATTCATCAGGTGGAGATCAGATGCAAGCACGCCGATCGGCACCATAATAATCTGAAAGGGAATGACAAGATAAAACGCAAAAAAGATGTAGAGCGCCCACGATATTTTCGAGTGCGACCGGGCGAGCGCATAGGCGCACATCGCGGAAGTTATAATAATTCCGACGGTACTGAATACGGTTATCACCAAGGTATTCAAAAATACACGATGGAACTGCATTTCCTTCCACGCCTGTACATAATTTTCAAAATAGAGTTTTACCGGCCAACCGGCAGGATCAAGGACAATTTCCTCCGTCGAACGGATGGAATTGATGAGTACGAATATCATCGGGTAAATAAAAATGACCGCCAGCACCATCAGTACGGTTGCAAGCGCAATCATCATTGAAGTTTCATTCTGCGACCGTACCGTTCGATGTCCAAAAAGAAGATATCCGAGCTTTTTACCGCGTCTCATGCCTCAACCTCCTTACGTTTCATCATGTAAAGCTGGACTCCGGTAATTAAAACGATAACGACAAAGAGCACCATCGCCTTTGCAGTAGCCAGTCCTGCCTGCTTTTTTGCGAACGCGTCAAAATAAATATCCATGACGAACGGCACCGTTCCCGTCGCATACCCCGTCGGCCCGGTCATTGCATAAATCAAATCAAAACTTTTGAGCGAATTGGCAATGGTCAAGAAAAGCGAAATCGTCATCGACGGAATCATCATCGGGAGTGTGATAAACTTAAATTGCTGCCAAGCCGTTGTGCCGTCGATCCGTGCGGCTTCAATAATATCGGTCGGGATGTTCTGCAGACCGGCAAGATAGACAATCATGTAATATCCTGCTCCTTGCCACACTGAAACGGCGACGAGCAGCCACGGCGCTTTATGCGAATCCGAAATCCACTTGTCAATTCCCGTTATTGCAGGGAGAAGCTGGTTGAACAGCATTGTCCAGATGAGCGCAACGATAATCATAGAAAGAACATTCGGCAGGAAAAAAATGGTGCGCAAGATTTTCTGCCCGCGGAGTCCGGTATCGAGGGCGAGGGCGAGGGCGAACGCAAATACATTTATACCAATGACGGAAAAGAGGGCGAAAAAAGCAGTAAATCCGACAACGCCCATATTAAAATCCGTGACAACCCACACTTCGGCAAGAATATTTTTAAGCGCCGCAATAGCGGCAAATTGATCTACCGCCGCTCTGATTTGCTTTGCGGAGGCATTTGAAATTTCATTTTCCGCAATAAATGCCTGCTCCAGCGAGGCGAATGAACTAAAGTCGCCGTCTCCTCCGGCAATTCCCAGAGCAGCGATGAATTTTTCCGCAGCGGCGTTTATGGCACCGCTCTCGAGTTCGGGAATGGCAAGTATGGTGCGCTCGGCATTCTTTTTATCGAAAGCCGGTGCAAGGATATATCTTTCTTTTTCACGATTGTACGTGTACGCTTCAGATAACTTTTTTGTGTACGCCGCATTCGCTTTGGCTCCGCGCATCACTTCATTAAGGAATTCTTTTTTTGCAATGGAGTTCGGCAGAGACGACGTCTTCGTAAACTTTTCTATTCTCCGGTTATGCGGATAAAAATCCTTGCCGCCGTTACCGGTAAAAATCTTTGCATAGTTGGCAAGGCCGATGCCCTTATTAAACTCAGGAGCATAGCCGGTTTTTCTAAAAATGTGTTCCAATTTGTTTCTCTGCATCCCCTTCACGGCTTCCCGATGATACGACCGCCCGGCGGAATCCAGCTGATATACGCTCAAAACATAATTTTTATCCGATTCCCTTTTGAGCTTACTGAGAATTCGCGCTTCGAATTCTTTTTTTTCAAGATTTATTGGAGTTTTCGGCGTCAAGCCGTCCCAGTTGGTGAGGGAAATCGTTATTCCGTTGGTAAATGGAACAATACAAAAAACAGTATATAAAATAAGACAGGGTAATATAAACACAACAAAATAAAATACTTTCTTTGATCGCCGCTCAATCATTATAAATCACCTCTCAACGGTAATAAAAGCAGCCCATAATTCATTATTATGGACTGCTTTAGCACATGCAAAATTATTTATTTACGGAAGCTGCCCACTGCATATCAATGTCGTTTATCACATTGTCCGCAGTTTTCTTCTTCATCATGTACTGCTGAGCGCCTTGCTTGCAAGCATCTTCAAATACATCGGAAGGGTACTGAGAGAAGGCCCATGGCATTGACCCTTTTGCTTCGACTGACTTCATAAGATCGATATACGGGCCGCCGAATGACGATACGTCAACGCCCTTAAACGGCGGAATCAGCTTATATTCGTTGACCCACAGATTCTGCCCCTCTGCAGAAGTAAGCCATGTGATAAACTTGATGGCCGCTTCTTGTTCTTCTTTTGAAGATTGAGATGAAACGCCGAAGGTAGAGTCTACATCGGAATAAAAGGTGTTCATCGACGCATCATTATATACCGGGAACGGAATAAATCCCGCATTCAGCGCAGGATTAAGCTTCTTTGCATCGGCATACGACCACAAGCCCTGCACCATCATCGCAGCTTCGCCGGTAGCGAATGATTTTTGCTGCTCGCCGCCGCCCATTTCTTCCGCATTGTTGTTCATGTTTTCGCGGTAAAAATCAAGGATATTAAATAACTTAACCGTATCAACGGTGCCGTAAGACGTTTTTCCGTCATTCATATCGAGCACGAAGTTTTGTACGTCGACCGTTTTTTCCTTTAATAAGGCCGTATGAATCATCGTGATGAAGTGGCCGACCGACCAGTTTTCTTTGAGCAGCGCGGCAAACGGGACGATACCGGCGCTTTCAAGCTTTTCGCAGACTTCTTCAAGCTCTCTGAATGTTTCCGGCGCTTTTACTCCGACTTTTTCAAAAATATCCTTGTTATAGATGATGCCGATTCCTGCATAATCGGTCGGCAAGGCATAATATTTTCCGTCGTAGGCTACTGCCGGAAGTGCGCTGGAAAGGACGCGCGTTATTGCTTCCATATTGGAAAGATCGACTAAAAATCCCTTCGACGCATATTCGCGCACGCGGGAATACGATTGCATTTGCAGAATGTCCGGCAAGTCGCCCTGAGCTGCCCGCGCAAGCATCTGCGCATCCGCATCATTCGGAATAATGAGCGTTTCGATTGTTATGCCGGGATTCGCCTGTTCAAATGCTTTGACAATATTTTTCAAACCTTCTTGATTTTCCTGCTTATAATAGTACATTTCAAGCTTTACATTATTCGACATATTCGCCGCTTTTTTCTGGCAACCGATGAACATGGCGGCAGCCAACATTCCTGCAGCAACTAAAATACCTGTTTTTTTCATTCATTTCCTCCATGGTATGAAAAACCGCTTTTATCAAGCAGAGCTTTCTGCCGATATTGCCGATAATTATAGAGCCATCATTTGCCTTTGTCAAATTTCGGGGAGGAGCATGGCTTTCGGCCGCTGTAACTGCCTATCCCAAAAGGAAAAGATGCGCTCGTCCGCTCGATTCGGTATACCGACAGCCGGAGGAATTCGGAATGTATGAATTGATATTTTTGCAGAATAATAATGAACTGCCCGCCGCTCTTTTTGAAACGGTCGAAGCAGGCAGACGCTTTCTTTGCGCCGTTCCCGGTTATTGCCGAAAAGAAGAATGCGAAGACGGTGTACCAATGTTATCCGAAACGCTCCTGCCTGAAAAACTTCCCGATTACATGGAAGCCGAATACAACGGAAACCGCCTGCCGCTCAGCCATTTTATGTTCCGGACGGATGATCTTGTTGAAATTGTTTGGCGTTTCATTCCGAATATGGAACAGTCCGGGCAGGGGCTTCTCGACGGACATACGCCGGTGGACGCTTACGCCGTCGACAATACGGATTTAAAATCATACATCGCCCGACGCGAGCACAATTTTAAGCGCATCAAGGCGGCGCTTGAAAAACGGGGCTACGAAACGGATCGGGCATTTCGCGGTTCGGAAGACGGAGAGGCAATTCTCATCCGAAAGCGCGCCGGCCGCACGTGGCATTTTCTGATGCACATGGATCCGTTCTTTGTCGAAGATGCCCCTTTGCAAGACGATGCGTTTGAAGCGTGGCTGGATGAATGCTTGCAAAATGGGGAATGAGTTGCGCCCTGCCCGGAGGGAGAAGCTCCCTGCGTCTATAGAGAGATACGACCTGCGCCCGTAGGAACTTACTTCCTACGCTCGGAGGGGATGAAGTACCGGCAAACGCGGTGAACGGTAACCAAGCAGGATGTCCCCCGCTTGTTAGTTTGCCGTATGGCAAACTAAAGGCTGGAGTCAACTCCGTTGTGTCTTTCAAACACCATCCGCCCGCCAGCCGCCTACCGTGTTTTTATTTTGTTTTTGATTTGTTCGAGGATGGAGAGGGTGGTCATGCCGGTTTGGAGGGTGGAGCGGAGCGGGGCTTTGCCGTCGAGAAAGTCGACTGCGTTTTGTATCATATTGGAAAAATAGCGCGTTTGTTTCGGGCGTTTTACCTGCCGGTCGGGGGCAAGGGAGTAAAATCCGGTGTAGAGCTTCGATTCTTCCCGCCGGTAGACGTTGAAAATGCCGTTGCCGACTTTAATCCTGCCTTCCGTCCCGATAATGTCGATTTCAAAGCCAAAATAGCGGCTCCTCCCTGAAAAATGCAGATTGATGTCGGCGCAGACGGGCGCCGCACACCGGACGCTGACGTTCCGCACGGTATCGGCTGCGGTTTCGTCGTAATAGACTGACGAGATTTCAATGCCGTGCAAGATGGGCGCATTGTCCGAAGTGGTAGACTTCCTGCCGTCCGCACGGTCGGCATCCTCAAGCAAATACAGAACCGCGTCCACCAGATGGGTGCCGTCGTGGAGGAGGCTGTATTCGCCCGTCGCTTCCAAGTCGGGCGAATAGACGCGGAGACCAGAGTCGAGGCGGGCGTTTACGCTTTGAATGCGCCCGATAGCGGGGAGAGAGCGCTTTGCCGTCCGGTAGTCGTCGGCAAAACGGCGCTCGTGATTGACCAGAACCGGAACGCCGTGCGACGCCGCTGCCTCGGCAATCAGTCTGCCGTCTTCTACGGTGAGGGCGACGGGCTTTTCAAGGATGACGAGGCGCGGACGGGCGCGGATGACTGCAAGCGCCGTCTCCAAATGCGCGTCCTCGTTGACTGCAATAACCGCAACGTCCGGCTGACACGCTGCAAAAAGCTCAGAAACGTCGGCGTACCCTTCGGCCTTTTTGACAAAGGCGCGCCATTGAGCCAATCGTTCCGCCTGTATATCGCAGCCTGCAATCAATTGAATGCGCTTGTTTGCCAGTAACGCCGCCGTGTGCGCCGCCGGCTGCTCGCGCTTTTTATCAAATCCCAGCGTAAACCCGATTCTTCCCGTCCCGATGAGCGCCGCCGTATACTTTTTCCCGTCCATACGTCCTCCCTTCCCAAAACTCCCGATTACCCCGTCCCTTACTGCGGCGTAAAAACCGACACGGGATATTGGAACACTCTGAGTTCAAACTCTCCGGCAGCTGCAAGCAGGTGGTCGAAGATGTCGGCTTGGATGGCTTCGTACTCGTCCCAGACGGTGGTGGCGGTAAAAACGTAAATCTCAAGCGGAAGACCGGTTGCGCCGGGTTCAAGCTGGCGCACCAAAAACGTGAGGTCTTTGCGGATTGAGTCAAGGCTCTGCAGGTACTTGACGATGTACATGCGGAACGTTCCGAGATTGGTCAGGCGGTTGTCGTTTAAGGGGTGTTCGACGGCAGGCGAATAGGTTGCGTGGAGCGCCGGCTCAATGTCGGCAAAATAAGGCTTGAGCAGGTTGATTTTTCCGGTACGCTCGCGCAATTCCTTGTCCATAAAATGCACCGACGACACATCGATAAAAATCGAACGCTTTATGCGCCGTCCGCCGGTCTCCTGCATTCCCCGCCAGTTGCGGAAGCCGCTTTGCATAAGGTCGTGGGTCGGCACGACGGAAATCGTTTTGTCCCAGTTTTGAATCTTGATAGTGTGCAGGGCGACTTCCGTTACGTCCCCGTCCGCGTCGTACTTCGGCACCGAAATCCAGTCGCCTTTCCGCACCAAGTCGTACGATGCGATTTGCAGACTGGCGACGAAGGACAAAATGGTTTCGCGGAAGACGAGGAGGAGGACTGCTGTCATCGCGCCGATACCGCTTAAAAGCGTCCACGGCGACTTTCCGCTGACGGTTCCCGCCGCGATGACGGCAGCCGCGATGTACGCAAGCAGGATAAAAACTTGAATGTAGCTCCGGTACGGCTTTCCTTGATAGCGCTCGTCGTTTTCGGTAAAGGCTGCAAGACCGTCGAGTACGTCGTGAATGAGCTTGATGACAATCCAAATGACGATGAGGTCGCCCGCCTTACGGAAAAACGAGCTGCCGTAGAGCATTGCCCCCTCGCCGACGAACGCGCCGCTCAAAAAGTTGAACGCAAATGCGAATGTCAAAAGCGCAAGCCGCTCGAAACGCACATACTTAAACAGATAATTGTCGAGCTTCGTTTTGGTTTTCCGCGTCAGCCGCTCAATGATCCGCCGCACCACCGAACTCAGCAGCTTTCTGACGACGGCATACGCGATAACCGCCGCCGCCAAAAGCGCCGCGCACAGCAGCACGTCCTTATAATAAAATAAACCGAGCGCCCGCTCCGCAAGCGCTGCCAAAATCCTGCGCATACAATCCTCCGTCAAACTTCGTCCGGCAGCTCATCCCAGCACCGAACCGGCATGACGCGCATATTAGCAGACTTCGCGCACCGAATGCAAACGGGGACGGGAAAGGAGGAGCGCGCAGATGGAACCCGCTGACGGTTGGGCGAGGAAACGGAGGAAGTACATTTTTTACTCTCGGGGACGGTAAACGGAGTTTGCCGAGTCGTTTATGGCGGCAGCCGCAGCGGACGGCACCGCTCCGAACAGGAAAAAGCCGCTCTAGCAGCTGCAAACGAGCCTGCGCCCACGACGACGCGCGCTCAAAGCATTCTTGATGCTGATACCGGCATTTTCTGCACCGCGCGGCGGTAAAACGGCGGAATCTTACTCCGCCGCCAGCGGTACGCAGCCGTAGGGCGCGTCTTTGTATTCCAAGAACGCTTTGATGAGCGCCTCCGTCTCGGGAGAAATGTCGGCAATGCGGCGCGGAGCTGCATCTCCTTCCGCTTGCACCAGCGGATTTATCCAGCGCTGCTTTACGTTCAGGTTTACGCAAAAATAGCCCGCTATCGGCTCCGCGCTGCGGATAATCTTCGTCATACTTACAAAGGTGCGGTACAAGGTTTTGAACTCCGCACGGGCGGCTGCACATTCGGATGAACCGCCTGCGCAGTCCGCATTGCTTGCCGTCTCCGCACCGCTTGTGCCGGCGGCGTAGGTGTCATCTGCCGCACAAGCGAAGCGGCGCATAATTTCCGCCTCCGAAAGCACGTAAAAATCGTCCGTCCGAATGAGGTGCGCCCGTTCCGCACAGGAAATAATCCGCGCCAAAAGCTGGAGCGTCAGTTTGTCTTCGTTGAGCTGCAGGACGTGCCCCGTCTCAAGAAATTTTGCCGTGTAAAGCGCCGCCGCGTCCGTATCGGTAAAGCCGAGCTCCTCCCGTCCCTCCTCATTCCGAAGGACTTTGACGGCGCCGTACGCGTGCGCAATTTCTTCAAGCGTCCAACTGCCGAGCAGCGCCGCGCCCGACGGAAACATATATTCGAGCCGGTCGGCGGAAAGGCGCGGAATATCGTTATCGGCGACGGGATAGGCGTGGTAGTCGCGGACTTTTTCGACGGGAATGCCGTCGCGCCGCAAAAGCGCGCAAATCTCTTTTGACGAGCGGATCACGGACTCCGTCAAGTTTTCGGTGGAAGTCTGCGTCAGATGGTCGCCGTTTTTGAAATCGATAACGTGACTGAACGCAGGAGTGGAAATATCGTGAAAGAGACCGGCAAGAGTTTGAACTTTGTCGTGTGTAAAATGCCAGACGATGAGCGCAGCTCCGATACTGTGGTCGAGCCGCGAATAATAAAAACGGTTTTTGTAAAGCGGAGTCCAGTCCGTGCCGCACAAAAGCCCCGCCCCGCCGAGCCGCTGCATTGCCGGAGTCGCGATGTAATCCTGCAAAAACTCCAGAAACTCCGGAGACAAAATCTTGTGGTACGCCGCAGTGTCGAACTTACGGGCGGCATCGTATTTTTCAAGCAGATTTTCCCAGTCCGTGCGCCCGTCCCCGTATCGACCGGAAAAGCGTCCCGTGCGTTCCACCTGCGCTGCCGTCATGCGTCGCCCCCGCCGTTTTCGCCGACGATCGTAACGTCAAGCCGGTTAAACGGAATGGAGATTGCCGCTTCGTCAAGCGTTTTTTTGATCGCGATAAAAACGTCGTTTTTTGTCTGCAGCATATCGCGCGGAGAAAACCAAACGGCAAGCGTCATATCGATTCCGCTCTCTCCGAAGCCGTCGAACCACGCGCTCGGCGCAGGCTCCGCCAGTACCGTCGGGCAGAGCGCCGGAACTTTTTGCAGCGCCTCCAGTGCAGTCCGCATATCGGAATTGTAGTCGATTGAAACGGCAAAAGTCATGCGCCGCTTGTCGAAAAAACTGTTGTTCATAAAGTTGGAATTGATAATCGTCGAATTGGGAATGCGGATCATCTGGTTGTCTTTGGTATGCACTTTGACCGAAAGCAGCCCGACCGAATCGACCGTCCCCGCCTGCCCCGCGACAGTGATAAAGTCGCCGACTTTCATTGTTTTTTCTCCGAGTACAAAAAGCCCGCTGATAAGATTACTGACCGACGTCTGCGCCGCAAAACCGATTGCAATGCTCGCGATGCCCGCCGCGCCCCAAATTGCCGAAAGTTTTATGCCGAAAAGACTGAGCGCGTACATAATCGCGATGACGTAAAACGCATAGTTGATGACTTTTTTGACAATCATACGCTGCTGCACGCCGAGCCGCTCGTCGGGAATGCGTTTGACCGCGTGCCGTATCATCGCAAAAAGCAAATACATAAGCGCAACGACGATAACAGCCCCGACCGCCTTAAACAGATTTTCCCACGTGATATACGTTTTTACAAAATCCGCAAACTGCACCCCGACCTTTCCGACCGTCTCATCCGCCGCCGCTGCAGCCGCTCCGCCGACAACCTGCGCCGCCTCCGTTATGCCGTCCATATAAAAACTCCTGTAATTAATTGGTTTAATTTCGAGTTTTATAAACTCAAAGCTTATATTCTTCTAAGGCAAGCCTTAAATCCATTTTTTCAAGGGAGGACGGCGGACAGTTAAACGGCTTTTAAAGATTCAGTTCATTTACTGTCCGCTTCAAGTTTCGAATTTTCGAAACTTTCTCAACCGGTTATAGCCCGCAGTTTTCCTCCCTTGACCCTCCTTCCTTGGGCACCACAAGGTAGCTTTTACGCAATTTTGCGGTGCAAAATTGCAGCGGACGGTACATTGGTCATGCTGTTACGTACCATTTCCCCGTCCGCAGCCCTTTGGAATCCCGAATTATCTACATATTTTAATTTTTTAGGTGAGCGGTGTGCGATATTTATAAAAAATAGAGAAACTCGACATTCGACCCTAATGAGAGTTGGTAATGCGTAATTGTGTTTGCGCGGCTGCACAAGGATTGGGGCTGTCGTAAAACAACGCGCTCCATGTAATTACCGATTACCCATTGTTATTTGCCGTCCACTTGGTAACTCCCGTCCGCAAGAGCTTGAACTCTCTTTTCAGCAAAATAATGATCGGCAACCCCGTTATCAGTTCGATCAACAGCGTTCCGTAATATACGCCGCTGACTCCGGTAAAAAGCGGTAAGAGCAGCATGACGGGAACATAAAGCGCCGCCTGCTGCATAATCGCGAGTATCGAGCTGATATTTCCCTTGTTGATTGCCGGAAAAAAGCCCAGCGTTAAAAAACTGAGCGGCATTACCGGCAGCAGCGCCATGTACAATCTAAACTGCACACAATTTTCCGCCGTAATCTGCTTTCGGCTCATCATAAGCCCTGCAGCCGTTTGGGGTGCGGTCAGCATAAAAATCCAAAAGGGAAGCACAAGCATAAAGGCTGCCGTTAAAAAGCGCTTAAAAAAGATAATCACGCGCTCCGGCTGCGCTGCACCGAAATTAACTCCGATAATCGGCGGCATCGCAATCATAAAGCCCGTAAGCGGCTGTATGACAAAGCTGAATAAGCGGATAACCACGCCGTAAAACGCAATATCGTGCGCGTTTCCGTAGCGGGTAATGACGTTCAGTACTAACATACTTTGCAGAACCATCATAATCTGCATGATAAACGCCGATAAGCCCATCGGAATAATCTTTGCGACGATATTTCTATCCAACGCGATTGCGCATACCTGCCGCACCGTCGCCCCTGCCTTCCTGTTTCCGGACTGCGGCAGCGCCTCTTGTACCAACGGAGAGCGAATCATATACAACGCGCCGATAAACGCCTGCACCGCCATCCCGATATTCGTTCCGATTGCCGCGCCCCGTATTCCCTGTCCGAGCACGACCATCAGCACATAGTTTGAAATGCCGTTCGCCGCAAGCCCGATAGCCATAATAACGGCGGCGCTCTTCATTTTCCCTTCCGCGCGAACCAGCGCGTTCAACGCCACGGAATATATCCACAGCGGCGCCCCCGACAGAATCGTCCGGTAATAGACTTCGCCGAGCGCAAGTTCATTTCCGCGTCCGCCCATCGCAAAAAGCAGCTGCTGCGAAAAGGCAAGTCCCGCTGGCATTACAACTGCAGAAGCGAGAATCGATAACGCGTTTACATTGCCTAAAAGCTTTTGCCGGATGCCGGTATCCTCCGCCCCGATCGCGATACTCAGCAATGCACCCGCTCCCGTACCGATCAGTAAGCCGAACCCGACAAGCGCGATAACCGCCGGAAGCGCAATCGAAATTCCTGCAAGTGCGCCCTGCTCCGCAAAATGCCCGACAAAAATGCCGTCAAGCACATTATTTGCTCCCAGCAAAAACATCGCCGCCACCGCCGGCCACGAAAAATCAATCAATATCCGCCACGGGTTTCCGGTTAAAATCCGCTCCCTCTGTTCCGCCGTTTCCATCCCCATTGCTTACGCTCCTTATGTCCGCAACAACTCGTTATTCCCCGTTATGTCAACGGGTTTCGATTATATTGATTAAATCCTGCATTTCAAGCCGAACGGGAGTCATATCGGCATTCGGATAAACCCCGAGTGCGCTTATCTCGAATGCCAATTTAGAGAGGGATAGGGGACGGGGAATTGGTAATCGGTAATGCGTAATTGTCTTTGCACGGCTGCACAAGGATTTGAAACGGCACCGCGAAAAACTCTCGCGGACCGGAAAGCCGTCCCTCACAATATGCCTTGTGCCGCTACCGCGCCCCCATTGTTAATCGCTTCGTTTACAGCTGAAAGCGGCTGATTTCTTCGGAGAGCTTTTGGATGCTCGTTTTGTTTTTGCGCGATACCAGATTGATTTCGTGGATGGCGTCGGTAATTTGGTCGGCGCCGGAAGCAATATCGTTCATGCTGTTCGTCGTTTCCTGCGTTATGTCGGAAAGTTTTTGCATTTCTTCGGCAATCTGCGTTCCGCCTTCAATCATCTCGGCGGAGGCGGTTTTCACTTCTTCCGTAACCGCGTTGATTTCTTTTATTGCAGTCAAAACCTGCCGGCTGTTTCTGTCCTGCTCTTTCATCGAATTGACGATTAAATCCTCCTGCTTGGAGATCGTGCTGACCGATTCGTACACTTCGATGAAAAGCTGCTCGGCCTTTGCGCCCGCTTCCGTCAATTTTCCGATAATTTCCGTCGATTCCTTGATGACTACGCCGATGTGTTTGCCCTGCATATTGGACTCTTCGGCAAGTTTGCGGATTTCTTCCGCAACGACGGCAAAGCCCTTCCCGCTTTCGCCCGCATGAGCGGCTTCAATCGCCGCATTCATCGCAAGGAGGTTGGTTTGGCTTGCAATCGTTTGAATAATTTGGCTTGCTTCCATAAGCGACCGGGACTGTTCGGCAATCTGCGCCACCACGGAGTTGGCAAAGCGCGCGCCTTCTTTGCCCTGCTGCGTCTGCGCGTACATGGTTTTGATGAGCGCGTTGTTTTGTTCGAGCGTGCCGCTGACCGCCGAAATATTTTCCGCCATCTGCTCAATGGAAGACGACGAGCGCAAAATGCTGTCCGCCTGCATTTCAATGCCGGAGATGAGGCGGCTCAATCTGCCGTTTATCTGTTCGACCGTTGCGGACGTTTCCGTAACGCCTGCCGCCTGCGACAGCGCCTGCTCTTTGACGGAGATAACGCTTCCGCCGATCTGCTTTACGGACGCTGCAGTTTCTTCCATATTATCTGCAAACGTATTGCCGATTTGAGTCATCGTATCCGCTTCTTTTTTAAGAAGCCTCAGCATTCGGCTCATATTTTCGACGGCGGTATTAAAGTGCGTCATCATCTGGCCGATTTCATCCCCGCTTTTGACTTCCATGCGGTCGGTCAAATCTCCTGTCGCAATTTTGGAAAAGATGTGTTCAAGCCGACGCAGATTGCGTTTGAGTCCGCGGGAAAACACGAACACGCCGGAAAAATAGACGGCAAACATAAGAACGCCGATGAAAGCCATCGCGCGTAACAGTTCTACGAACAGGGAGATGATTTCGCGCTCGTAGATAAGCGTAATGAGTTTCCAATTCATGTGCGACAGGGGAAAAACGTAGGCGCGCCATTGCGTGCCGTCCATCATCAGTTTTGTTTCTCCGCCCGCTACGGAGGCAAGGCGTTTGAGCGCGGGAATGCCCGTTTCGCCAAGCATTTTAAAATTCACGTCCCGGTGCTTTGGGTCTGCAAGAATCGTTCCGTCGTCCTGCACAAGCATACAGTAGCCCGTCTCTCCGATTTTTATCGTGTTGACGAACTCCGTCAGCTCGGAAAGACTGATATCAAGTCCTATACAGCCGAGAATGCCGCCGCTTTTGTCTTTAACGGCTTTCGCGATTGTCAAAAGCGGCTTTCCGTCCGTCGAAAGATACATATCCGTAAGCGCGATTTTGCCGTTCGCCTGCGTTGCCGCCTTGTACCACGAGCGTTCGCGCGGGTCAAAGCCGTTTTTCAGCGGTTCATCCGAAGGAGTGGCAAAGCCGCCCCACCGCGTTCCCAAATATATTTCTTTGAAGCCCGGACAATTTTGTATAATCGCATTAAAAAACGTTACGATGTCATCTTCTAATGCTCCGCCGTGAATGCGCGCCGTTCCCGCTTTTTCCGCCTCCGCAGTAACATTGTAAATCGTTTCGTCCGCTGCAAGGACTGCCGGGTTTGCTGCGCTGATGTTCAAAATGTCGTTCCCGCTGCCGATAAAAAGTTCTACTGCTTTTTCTACGTTTGCAAATTGGTGGACGGTAAAACTGCTGAATTGCTTGAGATTTTTTCTATAAAGTATAAAACCCGACTACGGCGCAAATGAAAATCACCAGAGAGATTATCGCGCCGCCGATAATCATCAAAAGTTTTGCCGTTACCGAAAACGATTTTTGCATACTGATAACTCCTATTATATTATTTGGTTTAATTTCGAGTTTTATAAACTCAAAGCTTATATCCTTCTAAAGGTAAGCCTTAAAACCATTCTTTCAAGGGAGGGGCGGATGGAAAAACGGGATTTGAAGGACATAACACATTTACCGTCCGCTGCACGTTTCGAAGTTTCGAAACGTGTTTAACCAGTCATAGCCGCCCGCAGGTTTCCTCCCTTGACCCTCCTGCCTTGGGCACAGCAAGGTAACCTTTACGCAATTTTGCCGTACGGCAAAATTGCAGCGGACGGTAAACCGGTTATCCTCTTTAGCTACCGTTTCTCCGTCCGCCGCGCCCTTTGGAATCCCAACATTATCTACATATTTTAATTTTTTAGGTACGCAATATACGATAATTTATAAAAAATAGAGAAATTCGGCATTCGACCTATTTGTTAACTGTATTGAATGTAAAACGAAATTAAAAGGTCGAACATTATGAACGGATACAAAATCACGCTCAAAAAGAGAAGGAATGCAATTTTTTATGCAAGGGAGTCCCGCTGCCGCAGGACTCCTTCATCTTTCAAATACGCGTTAGCCCGCCGCAGCCAAATATTCATTTATCGCAGCCGCAGCTTTCCGTCCTTCTCCCATCGCAAGGATGACGGTTGCACCTCCAAGAACGATATCTCCGCCCGCCCACACTTTTACGCGGCTGGTCGCTTGCTTTTCGTCAACGGAGATATGTCCTTTGCCGTCGTCATTGAGGCCAGGAATTGTCTGCACGAGCAGGGGATTGCTGCCTTTTCCAAGCGCAACAATAACCGCATCGCAGGGGATTTCGTGTTCGCTTCCGGGAATTTCAACGGGACTCCGACGGCCGTTTGCGTCCGGCTCTCCGAGTTCGCAATTCCGGATTATCATACCGCGCACGTGTCCCTCAATTTGCCGCCCCCTAGAGAATGTGGTATACTCCCCGCCATGAAATGCACCAGTACCAGAAACAGGGGACTTGAAGTTTCTGCGGCGCATGCCGTGCTGCACAGTCTGCCGGCGGACGGCGGGCTGTATGTTCCGCTGAAGACGGAAGATTTGCGCAAGTGGCTCCTGTATACGGATGAAGATACGACTTTTTCCTCTATTGCGGGGGCGCTCACTTCGGCTTTTATCAGCGATGAGTTCAGCCCGATCGTGTGCGAGGCGATTGCGTCGCGGGCGTTTCGGTTTGCGCCGGCGTTGCGGCAGTTGGACGAGCTGCTGTTTTTGCTGGAGCTGACGCATGGGCCGACCGGTATGCAGCATGATTTCGGCATTGCGTATCTTGCGTCGATGGCGGAGACCGTGATGCATCTGCAAGGGGAGACGGCGGTTTTTCTGGACGTTTCGGCAGGGGCGCACGGCGCGTCGCTTGCTTCGGCAGTGCGCGGGAAAAAGCATGTCAAAGCGGTGATTGTCAGCCCGCGCGGAACGCTCTGCGGCATTCGGGAAAGCGATTTGATTTGGAACGGCGGCGCGGTTTTTCCGGTCGAAGTTGACGGAACGCTTGCGGACTGCTTCGATACGGTTCGTCCGCTCTTTTCCGACACGAAATTTATTGCCGCGCGGAACATAATCCTATCGAATACCGTGAACATCGGCAGCTTGATGGCGGACGCTTTTTTTTATCCGTTTGCCTTTTCGCGCATTAAAAATAAGATTCACAGCGATATTTATTATGCGCTTTCCCCCGATGATTACAGCAGCGTCGTTGCCGGATTGTATAGCTGGCAGTCGGCGCTGCCGCTCAACGGCTTTATTCTCCCCGCGACCGATGCGCTTTCGGTAAATATTTCCGGCGCGCCGGTGCTGCTTGATACGCTGGTGCCGCTTGCAAAGCGGCCGCCCGCAGATCCGCTGGAACCGTCGAATCTGGAACGGCTGGAAGCGGTTTTCAGCGCAAATGCGCTTATGATGCGCCATTTTATTTATCCGGTTGCGCTCGACGAGCACGATGTGCTTACGGCTGCGAAGGAGCTTTTCATAAAGCATAAAATATATGCCGACAGACATACCGCCCGCGCCTATGCCGCATTGCAGCGGTATCTTAAAAACGGCCATGCCGACGATTCTGCCGCCGTCCTTCTTTCGCGCGCCCATCCCGCCCTCTCCGGCGAATACATCCGCCGCACCGTCGGCGAGCAGCCTGAAATGCCGGACGCTATCAAAGCGGCCTTTGAGCCAACCTGTCTGACGCGCCCGTGCATTCAAACCGCGGACGAATTGCGCAAAATCATCGAACAGCTGTAATTGACGGATAGGCTTGAGGCGTGCGGATATCTTTCCGTCCTGTCCGATAGAAACGCTCCGGTCGAATAAAGCCGCGCGCCTCCCCAATATGCGGATCGGCGCGCGGCAGTGTGTTATGCGCTATCCGCATAAGGACGCGCTGTCAGTCAAGCAGACGAAGGGCTTTTTCCCATTCAACCCTGCCGGTTTTGCAGTCTATTATATAGCGGAAGAGCGGTCTAAAACTATTATTAAAAGTTCGCGGATCCCATTTTGTCCATTTACCATTCTTTTTCTCGTGGCAAATTTCAAAATCTCGATTATTTTCAGGAATTTCAATGCTATTCTTGGCCTTAGAAACTGTTTGGAGTCTTCTATGCAGCTATTTTAAACTGGTCAAACAGAATAATTTCATATATTTATGGTTATTTTCAAACAATGAGACGTAAAATAAAGCTTTGTCTAACTTGAAAACAGGAGTTTCTTTGGAAAACAAAAAACATAAGGTTTATGCGGCTCTGCAATCTATGTTATTTGACTGTTATACAATTTTTTTATGAGACTCCAAACAGGTTCTTATTCGGAAGGAGCGTGTCATTTATTTTGCATTTCCCGTTTATCGCATATGCAAGTGGCGGCCTGATAAAAATACCTTTCACCTTTGATGGATTTCCTTCAACGCCTTATAGCACATACCTTGCCCTGTTTTGCTCAAAAGCAAAACAGGAAGCAGACGAGCGACCAAGTTAAGCCTGTCCGTATCATTTATCCCGCCCGCCCTGCCTTCTACCGGCATATCTCGCCTTGTTTTGCTCAAAAGCAAAACAAGAAGCAGACGGTAGACCAAGTTACATCTATCCGTAGCAGTTTTCCCGTCTGCCCCCTTCTACCGGCATATCTCGCCTGTTTTGCCCAAAGGCAAAACAGGAAGCGGACGGTCGACAAAATTATATCTGTACGTAGCAGTCCTCCCGTCCGCCCCGCCCCGCTCCTTTACAAGCTTGATTTTTCGGCGTCGAGGATTGTCATTTGCGGGGTAACCATGCCTTTGTAGTAGTTTTTTCCGACGGTATACAGGATGTCGATGCGGTCGCCGGATTTGAAATCTCTGCCCAGCCGCTCCGCCGCGCCCCAAAAGATTGCCGGAAATTTATATTTTCCGCAGTCAAACACCAGTTTCAAATGTTGGCGCTCGGATTTTCCTAAAATCACCGCCTCGTGAATCTTCAGATTTTTCGACACGAAGACGAGCTCCCGGTTTTCCGCGCCGAACGGCTCAAAGCGTTCGACCAAGTCCAAAAGCGCCGGCGTGATGTAGGCCTCCGGTAGTTCGGCATCGACGATAACCGTCTCGTCGTCTTCCTCAAGCGTAATGCGCGCCGCCGTATCTTCGAGCCGCTCCAAAAAAGCGTCGAGCTTTTCGCGTTCAAAACTAAAGCCCGCCGCAGAATTATGTCCGCCATGGTTGATGAATATTTCGCCGAAGGCATCCAGAAAATCCGTCGCAATGCAGCCGCGGCAGCTCCGCATCGAACCGACGGCCGTCTTCCCGTTGTCGATGAAGGTGACGGCAATCGCCGGAATCGTGTACTTTTGCATCAGCTTTGCCGCTAAAATCCCCGTGATGCCGCGGTTAATCCGCTCGTCGATGACGGCGCAGAGCTTTCCGCCGTATGCGGTGCGGCTCGATTCCGCCTGTTGCCCCGTCAGCCGCTCGCCTTCGGCAACAAAAGCTTTGCGCTGTTCGTTCAGCTCAAGGATTTTTTTTGCGCGCGCCTCGCGGACAAACGGATCATCCGCAATCAAAAGCTCCAGCGCGGTTTCCGTTTGCCCCATACGGCCGGCCGCATTCAGCGCGGGAATGATTTTCCACGCAAGGTCGGTCGACGTAATCGTTTTGCCGCCGGTGTCCATGAGCGCAAGGAGTTCCGAAAGCCCCTGCCGCCGCGCGGCGCTGTTGATGCCCATAAGCCCGTTTTTGACGAATATGCAGTTTTCGTTTTTCATCGGCATAATGTCCGCAAGAGCAGCGATGGCGACCAGCTGCAAATCCTGCATCGCATCCTTTTCGTCGGAGGGGAACGCCTGCGCGCACTGTTTTTCGGTAAAGGTAACGAACAGATTGTAAAAACCTTCGATTTCGGAATCGGCAGCCGGAAGATAGCGCGCAAATTTTGAAGCGCTTTTAAGCGCGCCCAAGTCCTTTCCGGCAAGGGAAGGAAGCTCTGATCCGATGCGCGAACGCATGTCGAGCACTTGAAAATCGACGCCGCTCCCGAACACTTCCATAAGATTCCGCTTTACGGCCGCCGCGTTCCACACCAGAATCTGCTGGCCGCACAAAAACTCCGGAAGTTTTGTAGCCGACACGGGCGTGCCCGCTTCAAACGTTTCGCCGAACGTTCCGGTTTTGACCGAATTGCGCACCTTTATGCAATCGATACGGTACGCGCCGCCGTCTTTTCGCGCATCAAGCAGAGCGAACTCCTGCGCATAATATTCGCAGCGGGAAAAGCGCAGCGCCTGCACCAATTTGAATGCGACTGCCGCTCCCGATATGTCCTGAAACGGATAGGCGGACGAAGCAAGTTTCGGATCGACGATAATCGGGGTGTCCGGCAGTTCATCCGGCGGGTTGTGATGATCGGTTACGATCACATCGATTTGGAGCGAAGCGGCATAGGCGATTTCCTTGACGTTCGATATGCCGCAGTCAACGGTGATGATGAGCGAGCCGTCGGCCTTTGCAAACTCCTCGATAATCGGAATGGACAAGCCGTAAGCGTCATCGCCGACCGGTAGGTGATAGGAAACGTCAAGCCCCCGCTTTTTCAGATAGGAATATAAAATTGCCGTGCTCGTAATGCCGTCAACATCCCGGTCGCCGAAGACCAAAACCTTTTCCCCCTCTTCTATTGCGCTGTTGATGCGGTCGACTGCATCTTCCATCGACGGCAGCAGAAAGTTTGGGTGCATAAAACGGCGGTCGCTTTCGATATGGTATAAAATGTCTTCGCCGAGGGTAACGCCCCGCCGCGTCAGAATCGACGCTTCAAGCGAATCGAGGCCGTACTTTTTGTGCAGATTTTTAACGGATTCCGTTTCTATCGATTTTTTATTGAATTTCATCGGTTTAATCAGTCCTTTCCCCTGCGCCCTGGTGCGCAAAAGGAAAATGCCGGCGGCGCGTCGTTCGGCAACCGGCATTTTGCGTCGAAAACCTTATAAAAACTTCGGTTTTTAGAGGTTTTTCTTAGATTCAATGTGCGATGTTTTCATTTAAGTCATTACAATATAATGAGCTAAATGAAAAATCGTCAGGCATCTCTCAAAATCCAAGTCAGAGTTTTGAGAGATGTCCCGTTATGTTCTTCCATTATAATATAAAACGGATAAGAATATGAAGGTTTTTCAGTAATTATTGGCGAATTTCTTTGAGAACGAGCGGGCGCCGCGGTAAAGCTGCCTCCGTATAGGTTACGGCTTCTTCCAGCTGCGCCTTCGCTTCCGCAAGACAGGCGTCGTCTTTGCCGTACACGTCCATAATCAGATCGCCTGCAGCGACTTTCGTTCCCGTGCGGGCGTGGAGCACCATTCCCGCATCGGCGCAAACGCTATCGGTCGTCTTTGAGCGGCCGACGCCGAGCGTAACGCCTGCAGCGCCCGTTTTGTATGCGTCGATGGAAATATAGCCGTCGCGCGCCGCACGGATTTCCGTCTTATGCGGAGAGCGCCGCGTTCCCGCTTCGGCCAACAATTTTTGCGCGTTGCCGCCTTGGTCTTCGACATTGGCAAGAAACTTTTCCAACGCCTTGCCCGACGCAACCGCCTCCTTGCACTGCGCAAAGCCCTCGTCCTTGTCGCGCGCCTTGCCGCCGAGCCGCAGCATTTCCGCCCCCAGCTCGTACGTCAGCTGCATTACGTCATCCGGCCCTTCGCCTTTCAGACATTCTATCGTCTCTTCAATTTCCAAAAAGTTTCCGATTTTGCGTCCGAGCGGCGTATCCATGTCGGTGATGAGCGCCGATGCCTTTTTTCCCATCGCCACAGCCGTTTTCACCAGCGAGTTTGCCAGCAATTCCGCATCGGCAAGCGACTTCATAAACGCGCCGGAGCCGCATTTGACATCGAACACCAGCGCATCGGCGCCTTCGGCAACTTTTTTGGACAAAATGCTTGCCGTAATTAAGTTGACGGATTCAACTGTTGCCGTTACGTCGCGGAGGGCATACAGCAGCCGGTCGGCGGGAACAATTTCCTTCGTCTGCCCCGTCATGGCGAATCCCGTTTTGGCAATATACTTTTTGAACGTATCGGCGGAAAGATTTACGTTGTAGCCCTCAATCGATTCCAGTTTGTCGAGCGTGCCGCCGGTGTGTCCGAGCGCGCGCCCGCTCATCATCGGAATCTGAATGCCGCACGCTGCCGCAATCGGTGCAAGCGGCAGGGAAAGTTTGTCGCCGACGCCGCCGGTCGAATGCTTATCGACAAAGGGGCCGGTTAATCCGTCGGCTTCCTGTCCGTGCAAGTCGAATACCGCCCCCGAATGCAGCATGCAATCGGTCAATGCCGCCGTCTCTTCAAACGTCATCCCGTTAAAAAAAATTGCCATCAGCAATGCCGACACTTGATAATCGGGAATGGCGCCCTGCACGTAGCCGTCAATGACAAATTGAATCTCCTCGCGCGTCAATTCGGTTTTCGCGGCGAGAACCCGGCTGCCGTCCGCTTGCGTGACGAAGGTTCCGCGTTTTTTTAGAATAACATCGGTTGCTCTCATAATATTCCTGCTCCTGTTTTAAGAGAATTGAAATGCAAACCGCATGCGCTTTCGATAAACCGATACAAAAACTGCCGCAGCTCGGCATCGGCCGCAGCGGAAAGCGGAATCTGTCGGGATTGCGCTGCCGGAAGGGCGGAAACGGCTGCAAGATAGTGCATGGACTCTAAGGAAAGCGATGCAGACGCCGTATTCGGCGCTTCGGGCGGCCGACAGTCCGGACAGACGAAATTATTGTCGACCGGATTGTAAACCGCCGTTTTGCATACAAATTGATATTGTATCCCCGAATTTTCGGAATTGCCAGTCCAAAATTGCCGACCGCACCACGGGCACGCAAGAATGTCCGGTTGCAGCCCCAAAAGATTTAAAAACCGCCACAGAAAGCGGATGAGGGCCGCGCGGCATTCTTCCTGAGAGCGGCATAATTCCATTCCGTCGATAAAACCGTTGAACAGCGGCCAGCACTGCTTGGATGCGCCGCCGCCTCCGGTTTTCACCACCAGTTCCGCAGCCAGCGCAGACGCATAATTTTTCAGCAGGTTTTCCCGAAAGGTTAGATGATACTTATGCACGTCAAAATCCGAAAGTTTGAGCGCAGCTCCGTCCCGCGTATGCGAAAGATAGGCCGTCCCCGCATTCCACGGCGACACAAGGGAGCGCAGTCGACTCTTGCGCCCGCCGTACAGCACCGCGTACACAACGCCGCCGTCCTGCGTAAAGAGGCGCACGGACGCATTGCTTTCTCCCAGCGGCTTTACGGAAAGGATAACGGCAGACGAAATAATATGATGCGGCATGAGCGCACTTTAGCACATCGAGGCTACAGAGGAAATGGGCGGCGTGTAAGAAATCTGTCGGAAAAGAGAAAGCGCCGCACAAGCCGTTTGCGCTTCGATCCGGCAATCGGCAAAGCGAAAGCTGCCGAATACCATTGCTTGCGCCCGCCGCCCATTGCGTAAATACCTATTCCGAAATAGGTACATTCCCCAAAGAAAAAAATTGTTTGATATATGCGTAGTATCATTATATAATGGCGCAAATACTGTTCCGCACTCGTATTTGGCGGAAAAAATAGGAGCTATGTATGATGAAATACGTTAAAGGTTTGCTCGGATGTGTTCTTTTGTGTTCGGCGCTGCTTTCTTGTACAAAGGAAGAGAAAAAGAAGACGCTGATGGTCGGTATGGTTACGGATTCGGGGACGATAGACGATAAGTCATTCAATCAAGGGACATGGGAAGGCATTAAGCAGGCCGAACAGGATCTCGGCATTACGGTAAAGTACCTCAAGCCGGTGGGAACGACGGAAGCCGATTATTTTAAGGAAATTGCAAATCTCTATGATGCCGGATATAAGTTCATTATTTGTCCGGGATTTAAATTTGAAACGGCCGTTTATAAGGCGCAAGAAAAATATAAAGATGCGAAATTTGTTTTGATCGACGGAAACGCTCATCCGTCGGATTCTTATGAGCCGCAGAACGGCCCGAATACGATTGGAATCAGCTTCTTGGAAAACGAATCGGCCTTCCTTGCCGGCGTTGCAGCCGCGCTCGAAATAAAAGAAGGCAGTTTCGGTTTTATCGGCGGCATGGCGATTCCGGCGGTGCAGAGATTCAACTGGGGCTGGCAGCAGGGCGTGCGGTATGCCAATGAACACCTCGGCACGAATATCACGCTGGAAAAGGACAATTTCCTGTATCAGGGCGGCTTCTCCGACATTGCGGCGGGACAGCAGCTTGCCGCATCCATGTATGACCGCGGCGTCAGTGTTATCCATGCTGCAGCGGGCGGCGTCGGAGTCGGCGTTATGAATGAAGCGAAGACGCGGACTCAAGCCGGAAACAAAGTGTGGGTCGTCGGTTGCGATGTTGATCAATATGCGGACGGCGTAACGCCGGACGGATCTTCAATCATTATGACTTCCGCAATGAAATATCTTTCGCGTGCGTCTTACGACATGATCAAAGAAGAACTTGAAGGCAAATTCATGGGCGGCCGGTCGCTTTTACTGTCGGCAAAAGAGAACGGCGTCGGAATTCCGGCAAATAACCCGAATCTTTCCGCCGATGTTCAAAATATGGTGAACGAAATTGCCGCTAAATTGAGAGCGGGTGAAATTTCTGTAAGCAGCGAACAGGGAGATTTGTTCGAATAATATTCTATATTATAACGCCTGAACCCTAATCTATTGCATTTTCGGTTCGGGCGTTTTTTTTATGCCGTGAATTGGAATCGGGCGCCATGCTTTTTCAATTCCGTGCAGAAAATCCGGCGGAGCCTCGCGTAAAGGCGGTACGGCTCTTATATATGAAGGAGGATGAATTGAACGCATCCGATTATGTAATTGAAATGAGGAATATCCGCAAGGAATTTCCCGGAATCGTTGCAAACGACGGAATCACGCTGCAAGTAAAGCGCGGTGAGATTCATGCAATTCTGGGGGAAAACGGCGCGGGAAAGTCAACTCTTATGAGTATCCTCTTTGGTCTGTGCCATCCGGACGAAGGAGAAATATTCGTAAAGGGAAAGAAAGCGAAAATAACGAGCCCGAACGATGCAAATGCGCTCGGAATCGGTATGGTTCACCAACATTTTAAGCTGATTCACAACTTTACCGTTACCGAAAATATCATTTTGGGGCGCGAAGACGGCTTTATTTTGCACAAAAGCGAGGCGGAAAAGCGCATTAAAGCGCTCAGCGATAGGTACGGCTTGTCGATTGAACCCGATGCGGTTATAAGCGATATAACGGTCGGGATGCAGCAGCGCGTCGAGATTTTGAAAATGCTCTACCGCGATGCCGACATTCTGATTTTCGACGAACCGACGGCCGTTCTGACTCCGCAGGAAATTAGCGAATTGATTCAGATTATGCGGAATCTTTCGGCGGAAGGAAAGGCGATCATTCTTATCACGCATAAGCTGCAAGAGATTATGGATTCCGCAAGCCGGTGTACCATTATCCGCAAGGGAAAATTCATCGATGTAGTCGATGTTGCGACGACAACGAAAAATGAGCTTGCTTCAAAAATGGTCGGGCGGCCGGTGGATTTTAAAGTGCCGAAGGAGCCGTGCAAACCGGGGAAAACCGTACTCGATATTCAGAATTTGACGGTACTAAAAGAAAAGAAACTAGTCGCCGTCGATAATTTTTCGCTTGCGGTGCGTGCGGGCGAAATCGTCGGCATTGCAGGCGTTGACGGCAACGGGCAGAGCGAACTTGTCTACGCGCTTTCGGGCTTGATGCCTTCCGAATCCGGCGCCATTATGCTTGACGGGCAGGATATTTCAAAATTGTCGATTAGAAAGCGCGCGGAAGCGGGGCTCGGGCATGTGCCGGAAGATCGGCAGAAGCACGGCCTTGTTTTGCAGTATTCGATTGCGGAAAACACCGTCATAAAGTCGTACTACACAAAAGAATTTCAGCGGCACGGGTTTTTGCTGCGGGATAAAATCAATGTGTTTGCCGAAAAAATCGCTGCGGGCTTTGACGTCCGGTCCGGTCAGGGAATCGCATCCAAGGCGGGCGAACTCAGCGGCGGAAACCAGCAGAAAGCTATATTGGGACGGGAGATAACGCTTTTGCCGAAGCTTTTGATCGCCGTCAACCCGACGCGCGGTCTTGATGTCGGCGCCATCGAATCCATTCATAAAGAAATCGTAAAACATCGAGACAAGGGCTACGGCGTGCTGCTCATCTCTTTTGAACTCGATGAAATATTCAATTTGTCGGATCGGATTGCCGTTATGCACCGCGGGCGTCTGAGCGGAATCGTCAAGCCGGAAGAAACCTCTGCGGAAGAAGTCGGCTTGATGATGGCCGGCATGGGAGGCAAAAATGACTAAGTTTACGCTGAAAGGCTTAAAAAGCGTCAAGCTGTCAGAAAGCAACTTTGTAATCAGCTTGTCGGCGGTTCTGTTGGGACTCATTGCGGGCGCGGTTTTTATCGCTTTCTTGGGAACGAATCCGCTGTCGGCATTTGCGTATTTGTTCCGCGGCGGTTTGATGAATACCGAACGCATCGGCAATACCTTTGCAACGGCGACGATTCTTTTATTTGTCGGACTTTCGGTCAGTTTTGCGTTTAAGACGGGGCTTTTTAATATCGGCGCATCCGGTCAGATGCTCATCGGCGGATTGTGCGCGACCTACATTGCGTTGAATGTTCCGCTGCCGCGTCCGGTGATGCTCATCGTATTGATCCTTGTTGCGATTATCGGCGGAGCGGTATGGGGATTCTTTCCGGGTCTGCTGAAAGCGTTGTTCAACGTACACGAAGTCGTTTCTTCCATTATGATGAACTGGACGGCGTATTGGATTGTGTATTACGCCGTGCGGCTGCATTTGAAGGCGGAAGTGATTGAAACGGAAAGCCGATCGATTGCGGAAATCAATACGCTGCGCGCCGCGTGGCTGTCGAAGATTTTTAACAGCGACTACATCAATTACGGCATATTTTTGGGCATCGCGGGCATCTTTTTCCTCAAGCTCGTGTTGGATAAAACGACGCTCGGCTTTGAGCTGAAGGCGGCCGGGTACAACAAAAGCGCCGCCGAATACGCAGGTATCAAAGTCAACCGCAACATTATCATTTCCATGATGATTGCGGGATCTCTTTCAGGCCTTGCGGGGCTGACCTATTATGTCGGCTATTCGCTCAATATGCAGATCGGCGTTATGCCGTCGCAGGGATTTGACGGCATCGCGGTGGCGCTGCTCGGCGCGGGCAATTCGTTCGGCGTTGCGCTGAGCGCGCTGTTTTTCGGAATGCTGCATGTCGGAAAAGGATTTATGAGCGCGAACACCACCGTTCCGCCGGAAATTGCGGATACGATTATCGCGGTTATTATTTATTTTACGGCGACCAGTCTATTGCTCAAAAAATTCTGGGGCAAAATCGAGGGGCTGAAAAAGAAGACGGATGCAACCGTTCCGCCTGCAAAAAAATAAACCGAATCGTAACGGAGTCCGCCGCGTCTGCGGCGAAGCGTTTTTCATATTGCGCCGTCCGCTTTGCAAAAAATTACTCGAATCGGGCGCGCGGCATTTTTAAGGAGAATATTATGTGGCACACATTGACAATGATTTTTCCGTATGTCATTGCATATACGATTCCGCTGCTGCTTGCCTCTTTAGGCGGGCTGTATAGCGAACGGAGCGGAGTTGTTAATCTTGGATTGGAAGGCTTGATGTTGGTCGGCTGTTTTGCCGCCGCACTGGTGATACACAGCCTGCAAGGAAAAATCGGACTGAACCTGCTTATCACAATCGGGTTGCTTGCGGCGGTGGCGGCAGGCATCATCTGCTCTCTGCTGCACGCATTTGCGTCGATTACATTAAAGGCCGATCAAATTATCAGCGGCACGGCAATCAACATGCTTGCTACTGCCGTAACGGTATACGCGGCGCGCTCAATTTTGGGTTCCGGCAATATCCGCGCTTACGGCATTATCCGAAAAGATGTTCCATTGCTTTCAAACATTCCGATTTTAGGAAAACTGCTGTTTGCGCAAAGCTACTGGAGCACGTGGGTGGTGCTGGCGATTTTAATTCTTTCGTGGCTGCTTTTGTATAGAACTTCGTTCGGATTGCGTCTCCGCGCTTGCGGCGAACACCCGGCCGCCGTCGCCAGCGCCGGCATCAACGTCCACAAAATGCGCTACTTCGCCGTGTGCGCAAGCGGCGCGCTGGCCGGATTGGGCGGCGCGGTAATTTTGGTAACCTATTCCGGCGAATTCAACGGCAGCGTAGACGGACTGGGCTTTTTGGCGCTCGCCGCATTAATTTTCGGCCAATGGAAACCGCTCGGCGTTCTCGGCGCAACATTCTTCTTCGGCCTTGCCCGAACCGTCGCCAACGTTTCGCAAGTCATTCCGTCCCTCAGCGTCATCCCTCCGATTTGGCTCAAGATTTTCCCATATGTCGTTACTCTTGCGGCGCTCGTTTTGTTCAGCAAACACTCGCTTGCCCCAAAAGCCGACGGCGAACCGTATTAATCGAAAATCGCACAAACACATCGGTCTGAGCAAGCGTTCAGGCCGATTTTTTATTAATCAGGGCGTTCCCGCTCGGCACGCCGAGCGGTCGGGCTTTGCGGGGTTCCGCCTCCGGCTCCATTCCTCAGACGGCAAAGCCGCTTCGGAACTGACGCCACTCCAATCCCTAACGCAAACGTCCGTCCACGTTTAAGCTTCCGTAAAGCGCAGATACATTTATATCGCGCACCGAACCGATAGCGCACCCTGCTTCCATGTTGATAGATTCGATTCCCGCCGGAAGCTATGGGCACGCCAAGCCGCCTTACAACATGGGTATTGCATTCGATTTAACCGCTCGGCACAGTTATGCAGTAAACAGATGCGCGGGTGCTCTACCGGATGGCGGGGTACCCGCATTTTGCTTGACAGGTGTATAGATGCAATTTAAAATATTTACGACTTTCAAATGTCAAATACCCGTACATGAGGATTTTTATGAGAAGCAAGACATTGATTTTACTGTCGGCGGCATTTGCGGCATTCGTTTTATTTGTAGGCTGCAAGAGTGACGATAGGGACGATTTAGAGAATGGCGCTCTATCGGAAGGCGGTATTGCCGGCAGTATGCAAGGCTGGAATAAGTATACGGCTCACTGGACGCATGCGTATGCAGGCTCAGAAACGTATGATTATGAGTTTACGTCGAATACTGAAAAAGTAGAGTGGAAAGTCCTAAAACAGCGAGGCAATTGGAACGGCGGCGCGTACCGCGGGAATGATGAATCGAAAGAAACATTCACCATTGATCTTAAAGAAAATAAACCGTTGCAATACGATAGAGGAACCGGTAGCGGCGGTAATTGCATTACCGGCAATCTTGTAAAAGGTGAAAAATATAAAATTAGGGTTATCTACCGGGACGGGACCGTTTCCGCAAGCGTTACAAAAGTAGATGCGGTCTCAAATAAGTAGGTGCATCTGCTGCAAGCCCCTCGGCACAACAAGCTGAGGGGAGTAAATCCCACCGATGTAGTTTCCCCCTTTTTCCAGCGTCGATATAAAAGTGTTTCGTTCATCCAGTATGCCTCTTTGCTTTTATTTGCGTACCAGTCTCCTCCCTTGCATCAGGATTCGATGCGCTTGTACAAAAGCTGTTCTTGCAATACGGAAATGCCTGCGCTGCGTTTGACGTGTGGGAGCGGATGAAATCGCGCACGTTTTATATGCCATCGTTTTTTCCGGAGGATTGTGCGGCGGCTATATCATGTTTTTCAACCTGCCGAAAATTCCCTGTCACGTAAGTTAATCTTTTGTCCAATACGATTAGTAAATCGTACGGATCCATGCAAGCAGGAGCATAATGCCGCTCAAGACAGTTTTAATTACGTTTTATGCTTGTGGATGCGAGTTTGTGCAGCATATTGAGGTTTTGCTTTGGATTTTGCATCTGCCTCATCAAAATGCAGAGCCAAAAATCAGAACATCGTTTTACCGACCACTCCGTTCGGATAATGCTGTCCGTCGTTGCACGAAACTTTTTATTCTGAGCATACTATTCTCTGGCATTCATGAGTTCTTTCCGATTGCCCTTGTCGTTCAACAGGTAATCAGCTTTTGCTTCAAGATTCGACATGGCTGCCTCTATTTGCAGTTCAATGCGTCCGTAAGCACCATACAGTTGGGAAATCGTAAACTTTTTACCAATTTTTGCATTGTCGGTATTTCGTTGCTCTTGATCCGTGTGGAAGCTTTAACTCACGGCATTCGGTTCCGCGACAAAAGAGGATTAAAATCGACTGCAGCAACCTTGTGAGAGTATTGTATCCTCACCCTGATGCTTCACATCGTGGCACGGCGATTTTATCGTTTTTTGTGCAAGAGGCAGGTCTAACTCCCATATCTACGTACTGCTAATGGTAAAAGGTCGACGTATTTCCACTTAATGAAAGCTGCCGGACAAAGTTGCAATTTTAGCCGGTAGTTTTCATTGCAACATTTTTGTAGGGCGATAGTCTAAAAAGCATCTGTGATTCTGCGCTGTTTGCGCTCCGAGCAAACTCGACGATTAAGTTTGACGTCACTATTCTATCAGTTAAAGTTACTTCTTTCATCTTCTCGGTCGAACGGATTGCCTTTTTGTCTATAGTAACGGCCAACGATATTTCCTTGGCTGCACGAAAAGAGGACGAAAAAAAAGTTAAGGAAATACACCAATCAATAAACTTAAATGTACAACTTTATTGAAAAAGTACGGATTATCGAAGAAATGCCGGATACTCGTCATCAATGGAAAGTGAACCATAAGCTTAAAGACATAGTATTATTGTGCTTGTCGCAACTATAGCCAATGCCGATGAATGGATCGAAATGGAAATCTTTGCAAAGCATAGCGAGCATTTCTTTAAGCAGCATATCGATTTAAAAAACAGTATTCCCGGGCATGATACCATTCGGCATGTTATGGCTTTCATAAATCCAGCTGTTCTGCAAAACCAGGTAAACAAATGGCACAACTTATCTCACAAAATGAAAAACACACTATTCAAAAACTTATCCACATTGACGGAAAGACCGTGCGTGTCAATAAACGCAGAGGCGCACACCTTCACACAGCGTCGGCGCATATTGCAGCGACGACGGCTATACCATAGGTCAAACACTGACCGATGAAAAATCAAATGAACTTACCGCAATTTTCGAACTCTTGGGGAAGATCGGCATCAAAAGTACCGTTGTTACTATCGATGCTATGGGCTATCAAACCGATATTGCCGCAATAATTAAGAAAGATAAAAAAGTGGCTATGTACTTGCAGTAAAAGAAAAGCAAAAACATCTGTATGAGGACATCAAAGACTGTTTTTACCTTTCTGAGCTTAAAGAACTTTGTCGGCGGCAAAAGACTCCTCCTCGCCATAACCTGCTGCATCGCTTCCGGCGGGCATCCCGCGCTGCCGGGGGTGCCGCACTTCGGCTTAAGCGTTCCGCTTACGGCACGGAACTTTGATGCGTCCAAACGCAGTAGCTCGCTTCAAAACCGTTTTTGCTGACATGATGGACGATCTGCACGGCGATTCAGCGGAAATGTTTGCCGGCGGCAGTATAAATGAAATTGTACGCAGAACCGGATAAATTATCGCTGTGCCGGATGAAGCAAGCGGCAGCGCATAAACAAAAAACTCGACATCTGTAACTTGTCGGCGGCAAAAGATTCCTTCCCCCATAACCGCCTGCATCGATTCCGGCAAACGTTCCGCGCTGCCAGGGGTGCCGCACTTCGGCTTAAGCGTTCCGATTACGGCGCGGAACTTTGATGCGTCCAAACGCAGTCGGTCGTTTCAAAACCGTTTTTGTTAATGTGCATGGCGATTCGACTGAAATGCTTGCGGTGGTAGTTGAATTGTGGACAAGACGTAACGACTAAGCGAAGTTGCGAACAAAACCGTCGACAGCATAAATGAAATTGCACGCGGCAGCGGACAAATCGCCGGTGCGCCGGATGAAGCAACCAGCAGCGCATAAACAACAAAGCCAATATTGAGAACTTTATCGGCGGAAAAGATTCCTCCCCGCCATAACCGGCTGCATCGCTTCCGGCGAGGACTCCGCGCTGCCGGGAGTTGCCGCACTTCGGCTTAAGCGTTCGGTTTACGGTACGGAACTTTGATGCGTCCAAACGCAATCGCTCGGTTCAAAAACGTTTTTGTTAGCATGGCGGGCGGTGTGCACGGCGATTCGGCGGAAATGTTTCCCAGAGGCAGGCGAGGTGTAGCAAGATGCAACGACTGACGAGATATCGAACGAAACCGGCGGCAGCACAAATGAAATTGCACACGGCGCGGGACAAAGCGGGCGCCGGATGAAGCAATCAAAATATCGCAAGTCTGACGCCATTGCTTATACCGAACGCCGCCACTAAAGACGGAGGACGGAAAGATGCTGTGCTTATCCCCGATAAAATCCTCAAATTGACCTTCGAGTGCCCCAAAACCCGCATCGCTGTCTGTGAATTGATCGGTCAAATATTCGAAAAAGAAGATTCGAGTGTGCAGTCGATGCGCGAACGGGAGGAAACTGTTTGATCGGTTTTTGACGCCATTAAGAAGTTGGACTACATGACGGATGATTCGACGGAAATGTTTGCGGCGGTAGTCGAATTGTGGACAAAATTCATGACTGAGCGAAATAGCGAACGAAACTGGCGGCAGCGGACAAATCACCGGTGCACCGGATGATGCAACCGGCAGTGCATAAACAAAAACTCGACATCGGCAACTTGTCGGCGGAAAAAGATTCCTCCCCCATAACCGGCTGCATCGCTTTCGGCGGGCATCCCGCGCTGTCGAGAGTGCTGCACTTCGGCTCAAGCGTTCCGCTTACAGTACGGAACTTTAATGCGTCCAAACACAGTCGTTCGGTTCAAAAATGTTTTTGTTGACAAGACGGACGATGTGCACGGCGATTCGGCGGAAATGTTTGCGGCGGCAGTCGAGGTGTAGCAAGATGCAACGACTGACGAGATATCGAACAAAACCGGCTGCAGCATAAATGAAATTGCACACGGGCCGGACAAGTTACCAGTTACGGAGGAAGAAGCTGGCTTGCCCCCATAACCGGCTGCATCGCTTCCGGCGGGCATCCTGCGCTGCCGGAAGTTGCTGTACTTCGGCTTAAGCGTTCCGCTTACGGCACGGAACTTTGGTGCGTCCAAACGCAGTCGCTCGGTTCAAAACCGTTTTTGTTGGTTAAAAGAATGGCGCGGCGGTTTCCGGTTGCGTCTTCGGCAAGCAAATACAGGTATTTTTCGGTTATTCCGGCGGGGTATGCGTGCCGAATGACGATGCGCTCTCCCGGCTGGGCTGCGGTCCAATATGACCATGCCGCATCGGCGGCGGCTGCAACGTCCGCGTCGCCGAAAATATCGCCGGTATAGCGGTCATGCGGAAGGAGCCGCGTGCGGAAGGCGTAGGCGTTTTTGTTTCCGGCCGGACTTGAAGCGTTCGGCGTAAACGAATGATCTTCGGAAAGTTCCGCGCTGAATACCGCCGCATCGGTGTAGCGATTAATCGTCCTGCCTCCCTTCCGGTCGATTTTGAGAACGCCCGATTTTTCGTGGGCATCCGTGTCGTCGACGTAGCGGAATGCGCCGTGAATCGCCGGCGCTTGCGAGTCGCACTCAAACCGTTCTTCGATGCCGCTTTGTTCATGTGCATACGAGCGGATTGCAACGGAGACGGTATTGCCGCAGCCGTCTTTCAGGTGCAAAAAGAGGCGATGATTGCCGCGTGTTTCCGGAACGGCAGGATAGACTGCAATGGAGCCCGCATTTTTTTCATACGGAATCCATGCGTTCCACGCCGTTCGATCGGTTTCATCGACATGAGCGGGAAGAACGCTCCCGCTTGCGTTGATTGCGTAGTATGCCAAGCCTGACTGAGATACCGTCGGAGCGGATTCGTCGAATCGGTAGCGCGCACCGTTAAAATTTTCATTTATATGGTAGACAATGCGCATTCTGTCCGCCGGAAGGCTGTTCGGCCGATGTGAAAATACGTTCGTGCACACGCCGGCGCCGGACAAAAAGGTATTGATTCGGTAGCCTTTTACCGGTTCGACATAGCTTACGGCTTTGGAAAGCGGCAGGATTGCATCTCCGTTGCTGACGTGCGCCGCCATTGCCGTGTCGGAGACGATGTGGAAAGTTTTGGCGCGGGAGACATTACCGGCTTTGTCGCGGCAGGCTACGCCGAAAAGCGTGTCCGATACGGCGCCGAAATATTCCCACGCGGCCGCGCCGGTCTGCGTATAGTTGCCGTTCGCGTCTTTTATATTCCGCACGCCGAAGCGCATGACAAACTCGCCGTCCATCTTGCGGATAATCGCGTCGGTTTCCGCTTGAGCGGCAAAAACGGAGTAGCAGCCGAGCTCCTCGTCGCTGCCGCCGGAAAGCATAACGTCGTCGCGGCAGTCTATTTTAAGCACCGCGCCGCATGCCGAATCCGGATAGGCCGATGTGTTGTAATAGACCGGTTTATCCGTCGATGCGCTGTAAAAATAGCGGACAACTTCGCCGTCCTTGTTTCTGAGCGTTCCGTTGGAAAGATCAATGCCCGGAGCGCCTGCGTGCGGATAGATGCGGAGGCGAAGCCCGGCAGGAAATGCGGCGCTGCCCGACGCGCTTAGCGGAGAAGCCCAATACGGCGGCGTCCTGTCGTATCTGATGCGTGCCGATTGCCCCGCGGTTTCCGTGCCCGCTGCGCTCACCGGCCGCACGGAAACGGAGTATTCTCCTTCGGCAGGATTGCCTTCCGCCTCTTCTTGTTCCGTCCGTCCGGTAAGTCTGACATTCGTGATGATAAAAACGCGCTCCCCGATAAACGAATGCGCGAGCGTCAGCGCATTTCCGGAAAGCTTCACGCCGGAAAGCGGTTCCGCCGAACCTTCGCGGTACACCCGTGTGTCCGCCGTCGTTTTGAGTGCGCCGAAGCGCAGCGTTTTAATGCCCGCGCCCGTTGCGTGCGCATCAAACGCCGCTTTAACGTTTACGACGGCTTCGTTGGTGTATCCGTCGGCAGCGGACACGTTGGCTTCCGCATCCGAAGGGTCAACGGCGATGCCGTTTGAGTTGGGGCCGCCGCCGCGGTCATATGCTGTAAAACTGCCGACGCGCGCGGCCGCAGCTGCCGCAAACACGCTCCGCCCCGTTTGCGGCGCGCTCTCGTTCGACGCAAAGTCCGTCAGCTCGACGCGCACAGTGTTTTCCGCGCCGTCGCCGGAATGCGCAAGGGTCATATTGTCAAAGTGCAAGGCGAACCGCTCTTCGCCGACGGCAACGGGATTTTGCGCATTCGGGAACGTAACCGTCCGCCCGTCGGCCGAAACGGTAAAATCAACGCCGCCTTTCAGCGTCTTGTGCGCTCCCTTTGCCGGAACGACGGTAAGCGCTACGGAAGGCGAACATTTGACGTCGCCGATAAACGAAACGGTTTTGATTCCCGAATATTTTTCCGTTACGGAAAGGACGAGCGGAACGCGCTCCGGCGTTTTTCCGAAGGCGCCCCCGTAGCACGCGTCGGAGAGCCAATAGGATTCGGCGGCGGCTTCCGCTTCGGTTCCGAACGGATTAACGTCTTCGCCGTCGAGCGTGCGCTTCAATGCGCCGCACACAGTACGGGCATCGTCGCCCGCTTTGAGCAGCGGCACCTCTACGGAATGGACAACCGGCACGGCCGAATCGTTGGAAACAAAGATAGTTCCTTCCTCCGTAGGGTTTAACGCCGCGTCAAGCGCGCTCACTTTGAGCCGGTATCTGCCTTCCGCTTCTCCGACGGTCAGCGCAGAAAGGGTGAACGCGCCGCTCCGGTAGGCCGAATGAAATTCAATCGTATCGCCCAACACGTTGTATTCGGACGGCGGAATGACGGAAAAGTTTTTTGTCCCGCTCGCGGCATAGGCGATTGCAAAATCCTGCGCATCGAACGGGCGATGCTCTTTTGCGACATGACCCGAAACGGCAACGCGCAGCTTTTTAATTCCCGCCGTCTCTTCGGTAAACGGAACGGAAAGCCGAATATCCGACAGCACGCCGGACGAGCACAGTCCCGGAGCCTCTTTACCGCTCTCATCTTGCCACGACAGCTTTCCCAACAGCGGATCCGTATTGTCGTATAAAACCGAATCGAGTTTGAGCGGCTTCGAAATGTTTTGCAGGTCGTCCATAAAAATAACGCTGACGGCAACCGCCCCGTCCTTTTCCGGCGCGGACGTTCCCGGAATCGCATACACGCTGTCCACCGTCCGCCAGCGCTCATCGTCCGGTTCGGCCGTCCAGTTGATGCGGTCGGTCAAGCGGAAGAGCCACCATACCGATTTTGAGCGGAGCGGCTCTTCGCCTGCGTCGGTAATGCCGCCGGGCAAGGCTTGGCTGAAGCGGAGGGAAGAAATTGTCCGCGCGTTGTAGCAGCCGTATTCCGCCGCATCGGATTTCGATTCGATTTGACTCTGCTGCACGCGCGGCGCAGTCGTGTCTTTTACAGCGAAAATCGACTTGTAGCCGTTGCCGTGCGCCGCGTAATCGGCGTCAAGTCCGGCGTTACCCACCGCGTCTACCGCCCAAACGTCGATTTTAACGATTCCGTCGGGCAGCGCGCCGATATTGTAGTCGAAGAGGTAGCCGCCCGTTTCGGAGCCGCCGGCAATGCCGCGCACCAAATCGGAAAACGATCCTTTGAGCGTGGAGACATTCCGTCCGGCCGTATAGCTGTGCGACGTAATCGGCAGCTCCCGCTTGTCGAGAGGTTTCGCCGCATTGTCCGTCAGCGCGCTCGCCTTGATGCCGAGCAGGACGACGTCGCCTTCGATAGAGGTCGTCGAAGAGTCGGCAATATCTTCGGCATACACGTACAGGTGCAGCTGCTTTTGAATGCGGCGGGCAAGCAAGGCAGGCGGGTAGATGCCGTCGCGGATATCGTTCGCCGTCGTCAGCGATTCGCCCGTTTCGATGCCGGTAAAGCTGCGGCAGTTGTCCGTTCCGGCGCTCATCGCCTTAATAATCGGTGACAGCGTATCGAAGGAGGTGCCGCAGTCGAATTCCAACAGAACGTTATCCGAAAGTTTGTAACCGTATAAATCTTCGATGCGGCTCGCAAACTTTACCGCAATGTGCGCATTGACGGCAAAGGAATTGAGCGTGCCTGCGGCGTCCGTCTTAAATTGCAGCGTAACGAGCCGCTTGTTCGTGCTGATAACCGGTTCATAAAAGAGATTGGACACGTCTTTGACATCGAAGTCCAAACCTTCCGCCGTAACTTTTGAAGTGCTCTGCGTAACGGAAATATTTTCTTTGAAGGTGCCGGCGTTCATCGGCTTTGAAAAATTGACGCGGAGCGCGGCATTGCGCACCACATTCCGCTGGCCGTTTACCGGAATTGAAATCTGCACGATAGAGCGTTCCGTGCACACGGGAACGATAACGATGTCGCTGCGGTTGCTTTTGACGGTCGCCGTCGTTACGGGCGCCTTTGGATTGGCAAAACTGACGACGGACGGCGGTAATTCCGTATAGGAGGCGAGCGGCTCGGCCGGATCGGTAAAGAGGATTTTATAATCGCTGTCGTTTTTGTCGAAATCTTCGGAAGAAAAGGCTGCCCACCGGTAAAAGCCGTATTCGTTCGTCATGGTTGCCGCAATCGGAAACGGAATGTCGATTTTTTGCACAGATTCGCCTGCCGGCGACGTGGTTCCGAGCTTTATCGAAGACTGCCGGATATACACGGAAACTTCATGCGCGTTGGCAACCTTTACCTGCTGCTCAATGTCTTCAAAAAAGCCGTCGCTTTTCATCCACGAATCGCAGGCCGGAAAAATAATCACGGGAAAAAAAAGAGTGAATATTCTGAGCGCCGCAAAACCTGTTTTGCCTTTCATGTATCGTTCCTAGTGAGAATAAAGCCTGCAGAAAGAATCCGAGGCGCTTTTCCGTGCAGGGCAAGCGTCCGCTGTCGATGCAAGCGAAACCGGCTGACGCGTCGTCCGGCTGAGCGCGCATAGCGTGCGGCCGCATTCCGGTATCGATTGTATAATCCGCCGTCCGCCGTTTTGTTACAGCCGTAAGGCGCACGTTCCGCTCCTTTCCGCGCTCGGTTCATTTGAGCGGCATTATAACCGGCATTGCACGGATGTGCTAGCAGCCTGCGCGGGGATCGGTATTTCGTTCAATAAAAAGGAAGAAAGTGTGTCCGGATCGAGGAGAGAGCGTCCGTTTCCTTCCGGCGGATCAGAAAAACCGCTAAACCGCTCATTTTAATTTTCCGATAATGGAAACAAGATTTTTCTAGGGCGGGAGTATTTTTCCGCCGTACAAAGGCGGCGCCTTCCGGCGGATGAATGCCAATCGTCCGGCCGGAATTGTTTTTGAAAAACTGAAATCGGATGCTTCAAAATATTTGTGCGGGGCAGCCGGAAGGATGGTAGAACATGGTCAGAGGCTGGTATACCGGCGCAAGCGGCATGAATGCGCAGCAAAACAGACTGGATACGATTGCGAATAATCTTGCGAATGTCGATACGGCAGGCTACAAGCGCGATGTAACGGTAAGCAAGTCGTTTCCGGAGCTGCTGCTCAGGCGGACGAATGCAGACGGTGTATATAAAACGCCTTTCGGCTCTGCAGATGCCGCACCGATCATCGGCAAACTCGGACTCGGCGTCGAATCGAATGAAAACTACACCGAATTTGCGCAAGGTTCCTTCCGCCCGACCAGTTCCAATACCGATTTTGCATTCGGCGGGAAGGGATTTTTTGCGGTGATGACGCCATACGGCGAGCGGTATACCCGCGACGGCAATTTTTTAATCGGCAAGGAAGGCATTCTCGAAACGAAAGAAGGTTATCCGGTGCTGGGAGAAAACGGTTACATCCGCGTTGCTGACGACCGTTTTAAGGTCAATGAAGACGGCGTTATTTATGCGGCTGACACAAACGAAGAAATCGGCCGTTTTAAAGTCGTCCGCTTTGATAATGAGCGGTATCTGAAAAAAGTCGGGCAGAATCTTTTTAATACCAATGAAATAGCCGGACAAGCGCATATTGCGGAAGGCAATGAGCGGCCGCGCTTTTTGCAAGGATATGTTGAAACGTCCAATGTCAATGTCGTAAACGAAATGGTACGCATGATCGAAGTTAACCGTGCGTATGAGGCGAACCAGAAGACCATCACCAGCGAAGATTCGATGATGGGAACGCTTTGGTCGAGAACGGCGATATTCAGCAAATAGAAAACGGACGATTTTAAGAGAGGAATAATATGGTAAGAAGTCTTTGGACGGCAGCGACGGGCATGAACGGCCAGCAGTCAAATCTGGATGCAATTTCCAATAATCTTTCAAACGTAAATACAACCGGATTCAAACAGCAGAGGGTTGAGTTCGAAGACCTTATCTATCAGGATATAAAACTTGCCGGAACGCCAGCGACGGAAGATACGGTAACGCCGGTCGGCATCCAGCAAGGTTCCGGCGTAAAACTTGCAGCGACGCAGCGGGTGATGAAGCAAGGTTCGCTGCAGAACACCGGCGTCGATACTGACGTTGCAATCGTGGGCGAAGGTTTTTTCCGCGTGCAAAAATTTGACGGAAGTTATGCGTATACCCGCGACGGTTCGTTTAAAGTTGACTCCAACGGGCAGCTCGTCAATTCCAACGGGCTCCGCGTTCAGCCGGAAATTATTCTGCCGGAAGGCTACGATGTTTCTACGATGGCAATCACGCAGGACGGCCGTGTATCCGTCAAAGTCAACGGCGGCACCGATCCGGTCGATGTTGGACAAATCGAAATGTTCCGCTTTCCGAATGCGGTAGGCCTCAGTGCCGACGGCGATAATCTTTTCAAGGAAACGAATGCAAGCGGCCGGGCGATTGCGGGGCGGCCGGGTTTTGAGGGCATGGGCGAAGTGCGGCATAAGTTCCTTGAAATGTCCAACGTTTCCGTTGTCAATGAGATGGTGCGGATGATTGTCGCGCAGCGCGCCTACGAGTTCAACAGCAAGGCAATCCAAACGTCGGACAATATGCTCAGCACTGCGGTGAACTTGAAGCGGTAGCCTTGAGGTGATTGAGGGCGCGACTTTTTGCGAACACTCATATTTTTGTAAAAATATTCGATAATGATACAAAGCCGTGATCAATCGGCGGAACTGTAAGGGGTGTGAGATGACGATAGATTCAGTAAGTTCGATTACAAGAGGCGATGGAGCATTGAATGCGGCGCGTCTGAATAATGAGAATACCAAGTTCTCCGAATTACTGAATAAGATTCAGTCAAAAAACGAATCAACCCTTTCAAGTTCTCAAATCACCAAAAATGACCGTCTGCCGGGAGATTTTACTTCCGACTTCAGTGCGCGGAGCAACAATCCGCACGATCAGGCGGCACGGCCGGTGGGCGCTGCGGCGAATCAAGCGAATCCGAATGTCAAGCCGCGCACGATTGACAGAACCAGCGAGCTTTACGAAAAAGCATTGCAGCTTGAATCTTATTTTGTAAAGCAGATGGTTTCCGCCATGCGCAACACCGTATCGAAATCGGCCTTGAATGGCGGCGGGCTTGCCGGACAAATGTATGAAGATATGTTATTCGACGAATATAGCGTCGCGATGACTAAGAACGCCGGTTTTGGCCTTGCCGACCAGATATATTTGCAGCTTTCAAAATAATATAGTATAGTACTTGTGTTTTCATAAATATTACCTCCTTTTTGCACGGGGTCGCCGAATCTTTGCTGTATGTGATGGTGGCTCCGTGCTTTTTATTCCGTAATGTGCGCCTTAATGCAATTTGCGCCTCTCTTTGCTTACCTGCGGAGGGGTTGGCAGGTTTAGTATCTGACGGGCGATTATCGCACTCTGAGTGTTGTGAACGTCTTGTAGGAATCGGGAAGCGGACTTGTCTCTTGCAGGTAGGTGTGAATATTGTGATTCGAGGCATGGCAGCCGCGATCGTGCCCAGTCCATCACCTGCCGTAGGCGAAGCAGACTATCCGTTCGCATTTTCGGGAAGGCGGCAAGCGCTATTGCCGTCTTCCGCTGCATTTATTCCGCCCGGATGCTGGTGTTTTTTACAATCACATCGTGTGCGGAGCCTTCGCGTATCGATGCCGGAGAAACAAGGGTGAGTTTCGCTTTTTCTTGCAGCTCAGCAATGCTGCGCGCGCCGCAGTTGCACATCGTGTGAATGAGTTTGCTCGCGGTCATTTGAACATTGTCGTGCAGGCTGCCGGCGTACGGAACATAGCTGTCCACGCCTTCTTCAAACGCCATTTTCTTTGCGCCGCCCAAGTCGTAACGCTGCCAATTCCGCGCGCGGTTGGAACCCTCTCCCCAATATTCTTTGACATAATTACCGTTTACGATCAGCTTGTTCGTCGGACTTTCATCGAAGCGGGCAAAATAGCGGCCGAGCATGACAAAATCCGCCCCCATCGCCAGCGCGAGCGTAATGTGATAGTCGTGGACGATGCCACCGTCCGAACACAGCGGAATGTAAATGCCCGTTTTCTCAAAATAGCGCGCCCGCGCTTCGGCAACATCAATAACGGCGGTCGCCTGTCCGCGCCCGATGCCCTTTTGCTCCCGCGTAATACAAATCGAACCGCCGCCGATGCCGATTTTTATAAAATCCGCTCCCGCTTCAGCCAAAAACCGGAAGCCTTCGGCATCAACGACGTTACCTGCGCCGATTTTAATGCCGGGATACGCCTGATGGAGCTCTTTGAGCGCCCGGGCCTGCCATTCGGAAAAGCCTTCAGACGAATCCAGACAGAATATATCCGCCCCCGCCTCCAAAAGCAGCGGCACGCGTTCCATATAGTCGCGCGTATTGATGCCCGCTCCCACAATGTAGCGCTTCCGATCATCCAGCAGTTCAAGCGGGTGCTCTTCGTGCGTCGCATAATCTTTTCTGAAAACCAGGGCCTGCAAATTGCCGTTCTTATCGACAACCGGCAGCTGATTTATCTTATTCTTCCATATAAGGTCGTTCGCTTCTTCAAGCGTGACGCCCGGATCGGCCATCACCAAATCCGCCAGCGGCGTCATGTAATCGTGCACCTTTGCATCCGGCGAACAGCGGCTGAGCCTGAAATCGCGCTCCGTTATAATGCCGACTAACTTGCCGTTATGCGCGCCGTTTTCAGTAACCGCAACCGTCGAATGCCCCGTCAGCGTGATTTTTTCAACCAATTCCGAAAGCGTTTGATCCGGCCGGATATTTGTGTCGGACGAAACAAAACCCGCTTTGTACATTTTCACGTGCGCAATCATCGTCGCTTGATCAACCGGTGGTTGCGAACCGAAAATAAACGAAACGCCGCCTTCTTTGGCGAGCGCTACCGCCAGCCGGTCATCGGAAACTGACTGCATAACGGCAGAAACCATCGGAATATTTATCGAAAGCGGCGGTTTTTCGCCGACCTTCTTATGGTAACGCACAATCGGCGTGCGCAGCGAAACATTTTCTGGTACGCAATCCGCCGACGTGTAGCCCGGAATGAGCAAATATTCGTCAAAAGTATGGGAAGGTTCACTAAAATAAAAAGCCATGCTGCGCCTCTCTAAAAAAATATTGCAGGAGTATAAAAGATTGCCGAATGCAGGTCAACGAAGCGGAAACAGAGCGCACGGGTTTGCAGGAAAATAATCCGTGTTCCGAACATACGGCGGCAGGGGGCTTCGGCACACAGTAGCTGCTTGGGCGGGTTGGGCATTCGGAAATAGATGCTTTTAAGCACGGAGGGTGGAGGATACTCCCGGATTCATTAAACGAACAAACATATTCCGCCTTTCTCATGGCACTTCCTATACGAAACAAGGGGCTTACGATTCGGTTATCGCATCGCCTTACACTTGGCTGTCCGCTCAGCCGGATAGAATAAAAAACCGCCCGAATCGTATCGGGCGGTATCGCTTTTTCAAATATAATTAGCAGACGATCATCGAGAAGACCATTGCAAAGAGCGCAACGGTTTCGCAGAGACCGACGACCATAATGTACTGCGCAAAGCCTTTGCCGGTTTCGCCGAGTGCATCGGAACCTGCGGCGCCGGCCTTACCCTGCGCGATCGCGGAAAACATCATCGCAAAACCGCTGGCAATGCCTAAGCCCAACAAGAATCCGGCAGACTTTTCAGAGGCAATCATTTGCTGCATCAGCAGGAAGCCGTAAATTGTCTGTGTAAGCGGCGCGCCTGCAAAAACCGTAAGGATAAACGGCGCCGGCTTATTATTCACATAGCACCGCTTCCATGCGCCGACTGCTCCCTGACCTGCAATTCCGATTCCAATTGCAGAACCAACCGCCGCAATTCCCATAACAACAGCAGCACCAAGCATTCCAAAATCCATAATTAACTCCTTAAAGTTACCGTTTTTATAGTTCGGGTTCTTAAAACTTAAGAATCCCTAATTTCATAACGTAAAGACGCACAGTCTTCTATAATTTAATCTGCGACGCAGATATTGAATCAGTCCTTGAACGGGCTATATTTAAATCCCGACCATGACATTCCAAGATGCGTTGAAAACTCAAGCGTATTCAAACGCACGCCGTGAACAATAACCGAAAGCAGGTTCAAAACCATATTCAAGCCGTGTCCGAACACAAGCAGAAGCAGCGCAGCGGCAAATAAAACCGCGTGTCCCAAAATCGGTCCGGCCATTTCATTAACCGTATTCGAAATTGCTGCGCCTGCAAGCCCGACCGCCCAGAGGCGTATATAGGAAACAATATCCGAAAATATGTTCACTACGCCCAGCAGAACGGAAATAATTCCCTTCACGCTTGCCATAATCGATTCGCCGATGCTGCCGTCGTAATTTGCAAAGACAAAACTCAACGCAAAGCCCGCCGCAATCAATATAATTGATACTTTTCCGATCGGAACTCCGTAAATCACCTCATCAAAGGCAAAAACCGAAGAGCTGACAACCATGGAAAGAACGACGTAGAACATTCCCCATAGCTGCATGAGCGCGCCGAATTCTCCGAAGAATTTCAGCGAGCGTATGTATCTGCCCATACCCTTGAAGTGCGCAACGGATAATTGCACAAAGGCCAACGTAAAACAGAAAATCTGCATATTCTGCGCGCTCGTCAGCGTACCTTTTGATAAATCGTCCGACCAAAACGGCAGCCACTGCACATCGGCATATGCATTTGAAATCTGCGGAACGCTCAACGATGCCAGCCATGACGGCAGAGCTGTCGGAGGCAGCCCGAACCACGTGCAGGTTACCAGCCCCCAGATGACCGTAGCGATCCCCAGCAGCAGCATCAAACCGGCCGCAGGCGATGCGGATTTCTTACCGCTTCCCTTTATGAGCATGATAAGAGCCGCGACGGTAACCAACAGCCCGTAGCCGCCGTCGCCGAAAATCATTCCGAAGAACACCGTAAAGAACAGCAGGAACCAGCCGGAAATATCGTATTCGCGGTAACCCGGTACGGTACCCAAAAAGTCCGTAAGCGGGTAAATCAAACTGACCAGCTTGTTGTTCTTGAGCTTCGTCGGAACATTATCTTCTTCTTCCGGCTCAGACACGGCAAGCGCCCACGCGTGCGCAGAAGCGGTTTGCTTCAATACGGAGAGGCTGTCCACCGGAACAAAACCCGAAATCCATGCCAGATCGGTCGTTTTGCCGTCGTCTTCCTTGCCCATACCCGAATAAACCGTCTCAAACAAAATATCATTGTCGAGCTTTGCGCCGAACGCTTCGATCTGCTTCAGATAAACGGCATTTTGGGTAAGTTCCGCTTCGATTTGCCGAATCTCTTTTTCATCCTGCCGGATGCGCTCCGCCAATTCCAGCGTAGACTGAAGCGGCAAAGAAACTTCAAATGCTTCCGGCGGTAACCCGTCCGGGCGGCCTTCCGCGCATCCCAATAAAAGGAAGCGCACCGTCTTTTTCGCGCGGTTCACCGTTATGGTGCGTACCGACTCGCCAATCAGCGCGTACTTATCTTCCGAAATCTCGAAAAGCCGCAAGCACAATGCTTTCTCTTTAAGATAGGAGAAATCGGCGGGAATGACATCGCCCCAGAATGCAAAGCGTTCAAGTTCGGCCGCATTGGACGAAATATTTTCCTGCAGCTTCTTTTTTTGCTCGACAAGCGAAAGCAGATGAGCGCATTTTTGCGCGGTCTCTTCATCCGAAAGTTTTGCCGGAGCCTCTTGCTTTTTGGCGGTCTTTATTTCTCCCAAAATTGCAGCCGCAGCAATCGTGTTCGCCCGTAACTCCTTGTAGGATGCAAGCTGCTCCCCGGCTCCTTCAAGCGTTTCAAGGTGCACGACGCCCGCTTTTTTCAGCTGTTCAAGGGCCTGCTTCCGCTCTTTGTTCAAAACCACGATGGAGACTTTCTTCATTGGAACAATCATTCTTCAGCCTCCTCTTTAGCGTTTGCGGCTGCCTGCAATTTTTTCTTCGATATTTTACTGCGGACAACCGCTGCAACCTGCTCATCGCCTAAATAAACGGTAATCTTCTTTATATTCGCCTTTGTTTCCGGGATTTTGACCTTTTCAAACAGATTCACCCGTTGCGTTGTAACGCGCAATTCTTTTGAAAGTAAACGTACCTGTTCGTCAAGTACTTCCGCTTCCAAATCAAGCGAAAGAGCCTTTTCCATCCGATCAGCAGCCATATCAATCCACAGCGGCGTTTCATACAAATCATAGTCGCCGCGGGAAAAATCCGCGCCTTCGTAAAGCGGAATCGTAACGCCGGCGATATTGCCGAAGCCCTTTTTGATGTTGCTTACGCTCACCATTCCGGGTTTGAATGCATCCGTTTCGCCGAAAACCGAAATCCATTCCTGAAATTCCTTTTCCAGCGCAACACGGCGCGCTCTGACTTCCCGCGCTTTACTGTCGATTGTACGAATTTCTGTCTGGAGCTGCTGCTTTTTGAGTGTGAGCGTCGGAAGATAACGCTGAAACATTTTCAGCGCGTCCTTCTGCACTTTCAGCTCATTTTTCGTCAGCTTTATTTTTGCCATTCAAAATCCTCTGGTATCAACTCTTTTTAGGCCAATATTTTTCGATCAAGTCGGACTTGATTCCCGTTTCATTCGGATCAAAACAATCGGCAAGAATCTTCCAACCCAAGTCGAGCGCATCTTCAAGCGGAATATTCTTTGAAAGATCCATCATTTCCGCTTCGAATTCCTTGCCGAAGGCGAGCAGCTTTTCATCCCACGCGCTCATCATAAAGCCCATCGCCTTCTTTTCCAGCGTGTCTTTGTAATTTGCGTACAAGCGGATCATACCGTCCATCAGTGCGCGGTGATCGTCGCGGGTTTTGTTGTTGACATTCTGCTTCAGACGGGAGAGCGAGCCGAACGGTTCGATACGTCCGCCTTTGAGGTAATACTGACCTTCCGTAATGTATCCGGTGTTGTCCGGAACCGGATGGGTAACATCATCGCCCGGCATCGTGGTAACCGCAAGAACCGTAACGGAACCGGCGCCTTCAAAATCGACCGCCTTTTCGTAGCGGGCAGCCAGCTGCGAATATAAATCGCCCGGATAACCGCGGTTTGATGGAACCTGCTCCTGCGTAATCGCAATTTCCTTCATGGAATCAGCATAGTTTGTCATGTCGGTCAACAGCACGAGGACATCCTTTCCCTGCAAAGCGAACTGCTCGGCAACCGCAAGGCTCAAATCCGGAATTTTCTGGCATTCAACCGTCGGATCCGCCGCCGTGTGGATAAACATAACCGTTCTCGACAAAGCGCCGCCGTTTTCAAGCGTGTTTTTGAAATACAGATAATCGTCGTATTTCAATCCCATGCCGCCGAGTACGATGACATCAACTTCCGCCTGCATAGCGATGCGCGCAAGCAGCTGGTTGTACGGTTCGCCGGAAATGCTGAAAATCGGCAGTTTCTGCGATACGACCAACGTATTGAACATATCGATCATCGGAATGCCGGTGCGGATCATTCTGCGCGCCATAATGCGGCGGGACGGATTGACCGACGGGCCGCCGATGGTAACGAGGTTGTCCGCGAGGGACGGGCCGTTGTCGCGCGGTTCCGCAGAGCCGTTGAAAATGCGTCCCAACAGATCGGCGCTGAAGCTGACTTCCATCCGGTGGCCGAGGAATTTGATGTGATCTCCCGTTGAAACACCGCGTCCGCCTGCAAAAACCTGCAAGGAAACGGTATCGCCGTCAAGTTTATTTACTTCCGCAAGGGATTTACCGTAGCGGGTTTCAATTTCGGCAAGCTCTCCGTAAGCGACATTATCCGCTTTTACGGTAATTACGCTTCCCGTGATCGATTCAATTCTGCTGTACACTTTGTTCATCATTCACCGTCCTTGAACAGCCCTGCCGCATCAGGATTCACCTTGCCTTTTTTTGAGGCGTACAGAGCATCGATTTCCTTCTCTTTATTCGTAAACGCATCGGTTTCCTGCTTAATGTAATTCCAGTCGATGAATTTCTGGCGCAGTCCGTTGAAGAACGCACGGGCTTCGTCTTTGTCTTTCAGCTCAAAGTCGGAAGCAAGAACTTGCAGCACCTTTTTGAAGGTGTACGTCTGCCGCTCAACGGAAACGGCTGCATCGACTTCATCAAAAGAATTCTGCTGGAAGTAGACGGCGTCAAGGAATTCGCTCTTCATATAGATAACAAAGTCTTCGGTCGTCGTGCCTTCTTCGCCGACAACTTTCATCATCTGGTTGACTTCGACGCCGCGCTTAAAGACCGCACGGGCATGATTCACCCAATCTTCGCGGATAACGCTTTTGTATTTCGACCATGAATTGATCGGATCGATTGCAGGGAACTTACGGGCGTCCGAGCGTTCGCGCGTAAGACCGTGGAATGCGCCGACAACTTTCAGCGTCGCTTGCGTAACCGGCTCTTCAAAGTTACCGCCGGCAGGAGAAACCGTTCCTCCGATCGTAACAGAACCGGTTGCGCCGTTACGGAGCCGCACGTAACCTGCGCGCTCATAGAACGCAGCGATGTACGACTCAAGGTAGGCCGGGAAGGCTTCTTCTCCCGGAATCTCTTCCAAGCGTCCGGACATTTCGCGGAGCGCCTGCGCCCAACGGGAAGTGGAATCGGCAAGCAAAAGGACGTTTAAGCCCATCTGCCGGTAGTATTCGGCAAGCGTAACGGACGTATATACCGACGCTTCGCGCGAGGCGACCGGCATGGATGACGTATTGCAGATAATGACCGTCCGCTTCATCAGCGATTCGCCGGTGCGCGGGTCAATCAATTCAGGAAATTCCTTGATCGTTTCAACGACTTCGCCGGCGCGCTCGCCGCACGCTGCGATAATTACGATGTCGACGTCGGCATAGCGGCTCGTCGTGTGCTGAATAACGGTCTTACCCGCGCCGAACGGTCCCGGAATGCAGTACGTGCCGCCTTTGGCGACCGGAAAGAACGTATCGATAAGACGGGTTTTCGTAACCATCGTTTCAGTCGGCGCAAGACGTTCGGCGTAGCAGTCAACTGCGCGTTTTACCGGCCATTCAAAGCACATGGTTAGATTGTAGTCATTTCCTTTGTCGTCCGTAACGACAGCCATGCAATCTTTGATGGAATAGGAACCGGCAGGAGTAACCGATTTTACTTTATAAGAGCCGAGCATCCCGAACGGAACGAGAATCTTGTGGGAAAACGGCCCTTCCGGAACGCGCCCGATACTATCGCCGCGGCATACAGTGTCGCCGACATTGACTTCCGGCGTCCAATCCCACTTCGCCTGAAACGGCAGCGGATCCGCGTAAATTCCGCGCTCTAGGAAGAAGCCTGCTTGCTCAGCAACGAGCGGCAGCGGATTTTGCAGACCATCGTATACCTGCCCCAAAAGTCCCGGCCCAAGCAACGCAGAAAGCAGGTTTCCGGTGAATTCAACGGTATCGCCCGCCTTGATGCCCTGCGTCATTTCATAAATCTGCATCTGTGCTGTGTTGCCGCGGATGCGGATGACCTCGCCTTTGAGTTTCGTCCCCTCTACATTGACATAGCCGACTTCATTCATGGCAACGGTTCCGTCAAACTGGACGGAAACCATATTACCGTTAATGCCGACTACTTTACCTTTTGTATCCGTCATATTGTTTCTCCAAGTATTGTGTCATAGATTTTATGATAAGAATCCGTCCCCTGCTCTCGATCGAATCTTTTCATGCGCTGCGCAAGCATCAAGCGGATTCCGTACGCATATACGGCATCGATTGAAAAATTATCGATCGGCTGGATAGCATTCAAGATGCCGAGCCGGTGTTCATAGAGGAACTGCTCCGCTGCAAGCGGGCTATCCATTCCTACTGCGGTACGCGCCGCTTGCACAATATCGGCTGTGCAGGATACGGGAATCGCTCCTGCTTCTTTCTTCATCTTTTGCGCACGGATTTGCAGAAGCGCGTATCTCAGACATCGTTCATAATCATACCAACGGTCAAGAAAACCGGAGCCGGTTTCAACGGCGGTTTTCGGCGGCTCAAGGGAAAGCCCCTCAAGGACGGAAAGCTGCTTTTTGTCCAAAAACCGGGAGCACAAATCCCGATAATACTTTTCAGTAATCGGCATCGTCGCTTTCTCTGCCGCAGCGGAAATATCCGGCAGCTGCGACATCAGGTAGTATTGCTTTTCCACTAATCATTTCCTTTGGCGGCGTTTTTCATAATCTGAGCAACACGAGGATTGAGATAGGATGCAAAGAGTTCTACAAGGGCTTCCGCCGAATAATCGTAGTACGCTTCTCCGTTATTGACGCCGATTCTAAAACCGTCGCCTAATGTTCTGTCGGACTTTAACTGCAATCCTTTTTCAATCTCGGCTTTTAATGCGCTCTCAAATGACGCTTCAAGATCATGCAGATTCTTTTCGCTCAGAAGCACGGAAAGTTCCGATACATCGGCATTCTTGCTCCATGCCCGAACCGTTTCCGGAACCAGCTCTTTTAAAAGCTCCTGAGAATACGCATTTTGGGTTTCAGATTGAATCAATGCGTTAAGCTCTGCCACAAGAGATTCGCGGAATGTTATCAGCATATTACGGCAAGACTGGGCGACGGCGTCTTCACTTGCTTTTTCAAGCCGGCTGATTTCCGCCTTTGCATTTTTCAGCATATCGTCGGCTTTTTTTTCTGCCTCCGCGATAATTCCGGCAGCTTTCTTTTCAGCCTCAGAAACAATCAAAGCGGACTGCTGCTCGGAAGCTGCGACTCCGTCCTTTTTGATTTTATCAATCAACTCTTGTAATTGGATATCCATTTGAACCCCACTAAACTAGCGATAATAAAATCATGATAAACCGAAATAGTATTTTATTCAACACAATTATAGGCGATTAGGACTTATCCCGCAAAGAATTACGAATGCCGAGCTTTTCTACCTTCTGCGGCCTGTTTCCGTTGCGGCGCGGGCCGTCCGATGCTTTTTGCTTCTATTATATTGCGGAAAAATGACAGCAACCGAGAGCGTGTTGGCCGTCCGTAAGAAAAGGTCGACAGGCATAAAGGGGCTGTGGGAACGGAATGCGCCGCTCCGATTCGGTAAAAGCGAAAACGACGGGGAAGGCAAAATGTCTCAGGCCGCTAACGAAGGCGGCGGACGGAGCTGCATACGCCCGTTTGATTCCATCGGCAGTCACTGCAGACATCTTCAGCGAGGCGGGAGGCAATGACGGCATCGGGCTCTGCGTATGTGTAGGTGCGGCGTTCAAGCTGCAAGCGAAAGGAGGAGCGGCATCGAGCGCGGTAAGTTTTTCTTCCGGCGCGCAATGCATTCCGCCGTGTTCAGGCCAAGCCGTGCAAATCCAGTCGGCCCCCGCAATGCGCGTGATATCGCGCCGGTTTTATCCCATCGGGGACGCGATATAGATTTTCGACTCTTTTGCAGGCACGGGGACACAAAAGATGATGCGGAAGGAGGAACATCGATACATTCTACTGAAAATCCAAGATTTGTGCGCATTTTCGGTATCGGTTTACTCGCTGGATACGGTTACGTGCGGATTCATTGAGCGAACTGACTCTTATTGCAGCGGTTATATCTTCGTCTCTGTCAAATAGAGCATGAACTAAGCACCCGAGCAATCGCTGCACATTGCGACGCACTGAAGCCTCTCTGCCGGTGGCATGCAGGCTCGGAATAACGCAAGCGCATCGGCGAAGATGAAACGCAACAGCAGATTAGAAAAGAAAACAAAGAGCTCAAATAGACGATAAAGACGCTACAGGACGCCCTGCGTTTTTTCGTCAAAGGTCAAAAGAGGTAAAGAAAAACGGCACATCTTCACTTACATCTGTAATCACCGAGAAGCGCTGCATGTATCGGTAGTGCGGCCTGTGTGCCCCATTATCATAAAACTGGAGCCCCACTCCCGGACCGCCCCCCTCCCCCCCCC